>CAZCVY010000091.1:0-24960 GCA_964501985.1 uncultured Acidobacteriota bacterium
AGGTTTATGGCGCGTTTGCCCTGAAGATAGTTCTTCAGAATCGCGGCCCACTTGCCTTGCGCGGTGAGAATCAGTTCGATCGCTTCGCGCACGGCGCCGCTGCCGCCCGCCGCGCGGGTGCAAAAGCGAGCGTGCTTGCGCACCAGGGCGTCGCCGTTGGCCACCGAAACACCCAGGCCCACGCGGGTGAGCAACGGCAGGTCAGTCAGGTCATCGCCCACATAGCAGACCTCGGCGTCCTCCACTTCGGCGGCTTGGCAAATCTTCTCGTAGGGTCCGATTTTCTCCAGGGCGTTCTGCTCGACAAATTGGATTCCCAGGTCCTTCGCCCGGGCTTCGATCGCCGGGGAACCGCGCCCTGTAATGATGCCGCTTTTGAGGCCAGCGTGGTGGGCCAGGCGGAGGCCCAAGCCGTCGCGGGAGTCAAAGCACTTGGTTTCAAACAATCCGCCGCCGGGCAGAGGGAGGTAATAGAACTTCCCGTCAGTCATCACCCCATCCACATCCATCAGCAGCAACTTGACCCGTTTGGCGCGGGCCAGCAGTTTTCGGGAGTACTTGGCCATGAGATATCTCGCAGTTCCGGGAGCGGAAATTTGCGGCGCGCTCCGGGGGTATTGGGCCTCGATAACGCGGCCTCGAACCTAGCAGCTCCCCGTGCCGGGGGAAGCGGCTTCCGGGCAAGGATGATAGCACACCCGCAGCCACTCCGGCGGGCATGTGCCGGCGAGATCTGCTAACGAGCGAGAGAGGCGGGACGGTCCCTACCCCGCCGCCTCTTCGTGCACCGATGAAAGTGACACGCGATTGCGCCCGCTACGCTTGGATTCGTACAGGGACTTATCCGCAGCCTGGAGGACCTCCTCCAGGGTGTGGCCATGCTCAGGGAAAACGGCGACTCCCAAGCTCACGGTGATCTGAGGAAGGGGGGTATCCGCAGTGGAAGGCACCACCATGTTCATGACTGCCTTCCGGATGCGCTCAGCCACCAGGGCGCAGGACCGAAGGCCGGTGTCGGGTAAGACGACAACGAATTCCTCTCCGCCGTACCGGGCCGTCAGGTTGGTCTCGCGCATCGTGGCGGTGACGGTTCGGGCAAACTGACGAAGGACCCGATCGCCGATTTCATGCCCGTGCGCGTCGTTGAGGTCCTTAAAGCGGTCCAGGTCCATCATAATGAATCCCACGGGCTGCTGGCGGCGCCGGGAGATGGCGAAAAGCTTGTGAGCGTAATCCTCCAGAAAACGGCGATTATAAAATCCGGTGAGCGAGTCCATGTTCGCCTGCTGCTTCATCCTGTCGAGCAGGCGCAAATTGGACAGCGCCGAGGCCGCGCCGCTCAGATAACTCTCCGCCAAGCGGCGGCGTTCGGAGGTCCACCCACCCCTGGCATCTTCAATGCGGACGGCGCCGATGATGATGCCGCTGGCGATCAGGGGACCGCAAAAGTAACTGCCTTCGTCGGGGAGAGCGAACCGGGAGGGACAGGGCGGCTGGCTCTGCACGTCGTTCACAACGAAAGTGCGGCCGGTGCGGATAGCTTTGCAATTGTGCGGTTCCTCGATCACCGCCAATGCTCCCGTCTCGTGGGGAAGCGGCGTCAGGGTGGCCCCTGCCTCCAGCAGCTTTTCATTCTGGTTCAGCTTGAAGACGATGATTTGGCGCGGCTGAAAACGCGCTTTCAAGGCATGCAGGAGAAGGTCGTAAACCTCGAGTTCTGAAGTGCACTGGGTGACCGCCTCCGAGTATCGATTCAAGGAGGCCATTTCTTCACGCTCCCTCCGCAGAGTGGCAGTCATGTTGGAAAAGCTGCGGGAAAGCACGCCAAATTCGTTGTTGAGCATGGGGGGAAGAGTCACGGCAAGATCGCCGCGCCCCACCTGCTCAGAAGCGTGGACGAGTTGCATGACCGGAGCCACAATCAGGCGCGCCACAAGCCCGGTCAAGGTAACGAGGATGCCGGCCAGGAGCAGGGCCAGGCTGACTCCCGCCACCAGCATTCGCCGGATCACCCTCTCGGCGCCCAACATCGAGTTCACGTTTTGCGCCTCTTCTTCATCGCGCAGGGTCAAGACGATGGACCGAATCCGCGTTGACCGATCCTGGTCTTGCGCCAAGATTGCGGCGGAGTCAATGCCCCCGCCGGCGCGAACCTTCTCAATGGTGGGGAGGGCCCATTGCTTTTGCATCCGGTCGAACTCAGCCCGAATTCGAATGATCTCATGCAGCCGTGCGGGGTCAGCGGATTCCAAGTCGAACAGCGCGAGGAGGTCGGCCCTACCCTCCGTAATGGCTTGGTCGTAGGGGGCAAGTACCTCCGACTTGTGGCCGAAGACAAATCCGCGTACGGCCATGGAGGCTTCCGTCAGGTGCCGAAGGAAGGATTCACATCGGACCATGGTTTCTTTGGAGCGCAAGGCAAGCAATTGGGCAGCAGTAACGCTTCTATAGGCATAGAAGGCGAGCATCACGGCGCAGAGCAATACGAACAGCGGAGGAATGGTCACCAGAAGGATCTGGTCCCGGATTTTCAGGTTGCGGATCGAGAAAGCCATAAAGGCGCATCGCAGTTCGCAATTCCTCCCGACTGATCCCTTCTAGCAAAATAGCGCAGTTTGCGAGCCCGGTCAAATCGCGGGGATTCACTAAGGTCGAGTAGCGACATGGACACTCAGCGGCGCGAGATCATCGCCTGCGCGGCGTCGAAGGTCGACTGAGCAGTGTGTGATCAATGAATGTTTCGAGGATGATCGGGCCGACTCGCTCGGATGACATCGCGAGCCTCGGTCAACTTTTCGAGTGGCTATGGGAGAGGTTTGGGGGCATGTTCGCGCACGAGATCCGCAATGGCCGACTTCCGCCGCTCTCCTTGGTTTCTGAGGCCCCGGACCACGCCTTCGCGATCTTCCGCCGGACGGTTCTGGCTGACTTTCCACTTGCCCTCAAGGCGCGTGATGCGGAAATTGATCCCGACGATCGCCGCGATCATGCTATCAATGTACGTTTTCGGCGCGTCGTTCAGAGTCCAGGGCAGCGAGAAACTCGCCTCGTGGGTCGCGGTCAGCAGCTCCAGATGCTTCCGCAGACGATCCGGCTCGGAATAGGTCTCAAGCGTGCCGTAAGCATGGACGACGGCGTAGTTCCAGGTGGGAACAACGCGGCCCGTTTCAACTTTCGTGGCGTACCAGGTGGGGCTGACGTAAGCTTCCGGCCCTTGAAAGATGGCGAGGGCTTCGCCATCGGTTCGAGCGTCCTGCCATTGAGTGTTCGCCCGGGCGACGTGGCCATGGAGAACTCCCGGCGAATTGGCAATGGGCTCGTAGATGAGCGGAATGTGGCTGGCGATCAGCCCGCTCTGGCCAAGGGTTACGAGTGTAGCCAGAGGGTATTCGCGCATGAGCCCCGCCAGAACGTCGGGACGGTCCTCACGAAATAACGAGGGGATATACATGACTGCTCCTCAATGCTGCCTGTGAAGGATTCTACTATGGAGGCGTGGCCGTGGCGATAGTTCGCGCCTGCGGTCCCGACAAACAGGTGTAGTGGGGACATCAATCGCAAGGGCCTGCAGCGCTCCGGTTATTGAGGTTCAGAAACTCCTCCAGCCGGGCGACCTCAGCGTCCACTTCTCTCGGGAAATCACGATCCTCGGGACGTTTCTCGACGAAGCCGAGCTTGACGTCGAGAACCTGTCCGCTGACTTCCGCATTCGCCCAGCCGATGACCCGGTCGCACCACAGGACAGGCATTGCGTAATAGCCGCGGAGTCGTTTGGCCGGGGGAGTATAGGCCTCGAAGCGATATGGCCATTGCCAGAAATGCTCGAAGCGCAGCCGGTCCCACACCAAGGGATCGAAGGGGGCTAGAAAGCGCACTCGGCGCGGCGGATCTTCGCAGACTACCCGCGAAGCCGGCCACACGTAGCTGAGCTTATCAACAGTGGCCTTCTCGAGTTCGCCGGTGCTGAACAACCCTCGTAGCACCCTACGATGATCTGGGCTGTTCGGAATGAAACGACGGAGGCGGCTTGCGATAGCCTGTAATGTCCTTTCGGGAATTGGCGCCAGGACCTTTGCCACCACAACCACCAACTTCCGCAGTCGCTCGAGAGGCGGCATGGGCTCGGGGGGCAAAAGCAGCGGTTCATAAACGCGGATGCCCTTTTCCCTCCGCGCAATCCGCAGATGCCCATGGTAGTGCAGGCGTTCCAGGGCACGCTTGGTTGCCTGCGAGTATCCGCCCCAGGCATTCACCACCCGCTTGCGGCCGAACTCGGATTCCAGCCCGCTCGGGTGGGTCGGACCGAGTCTGCGGACCGCCGCCAGGACCCTTTGCTCGAGAGTCGGCAGTCGAACAGTTACTCGGGGGTGCACCAACTCCCAGACGCGGCGCGAGAGGTAACCGTAGGCGTAGAGGAAATTTTCCTCGATACCCAGCTCGCAGTAACTCCGTTCCAGGCCACCCGCGCGATAATCTATGACCCGATGGCGAAGAATCAAGTCTTGCGCCCGCGCGGGGGAGCGAATGGGATCCGCCTGGACAAACCCAAGCCGTGAGATGGCAGCTTTCAAAGTCGTGGGGCGAAACAGGGACTGCGATATCGCGCGGATGCGCAACTGTTGGAGGTCTACCATTCTGCGGAAGTATTATCGCGGACGGACGATCCGGGGCGCAAGACTTAAGGATCGCTAGCCCTGGCTCAGATGAAGGAAAACCGAGGGGCGAAGTTTGGTGGTGAGCTTGGTTCCGGGTCACAGCGTTCGCACGAAGTTGTCCAAATCGCGAAGTCGCGTCACAAGCGGTTTGAAGCGCCGCAGTTCGAGGGAATTTGCCCCGTCGGAGAGGGCTTGGGAAGGATTGCTGTGGACTTCCATAAAGACGCCGTTCGCTCCCGCCGCCACCCCGGCCCGGGCCAGGGTTTCTATGTACTGGGGCTGCCCACCGCTGCGGTTGCCCTCGCCGCCGGGAAGCTGGAGTGAGTGAGTTACATCGAGGATAACGGGGACGCCAAACTCTTTCATGATCGCCAAGCCTCGCATATCCACAACCAAGTTGTTGTACCCGAAGCTCGCGCCACGCTCCGTCACTAGAATACGTTGATTCCCAGTGCTGCGGACTTTCTCAATGGCGTGGCGGATGTCCCAAGGCGAAAGGAACTGTCCCTTCTTGATGTTCACGACAGCGCCGGAGCGTCCAACTTCGAGGAGCAGATCGGTCTGGCGCGAGAGAAAGGCGGGGATCTGGAGGATGTCGCAGACTTCAGCCGCGGGCTTTACCTGCCCGGCCTCGTGAATGTCGGTAAGGATGGGGGCGCCGAAATCACGCTTGATTCGCGCCAGGATTTCCAGCCCTCGATCAAGCCCCGGTCCCCGATAGGACTCGATCGCCGTCCGGTTGGCTTTATCGAACGAGGCCTTGAAAATGTACGGAACGTGCAAGTCGCGTGCGATGATCGTGAGGCGCTCGGCCATTTTCCGGGCGTGCGCCTCGCTCTCAATCACACAGGGTCCAGCGATGACAAACAGCGGCTGCCCTTCGCCGATCTTCAGCTTGCCAACCTGCACTGCGCGACTCATAAGGAACCCGACCCGCTGGCCTCCTTCGCCGCCATCGCGCCCCCCATGGTTTCAGTCGTAATAAACCGGGAATGTGATTCCCCCTGCGCGCTCCGCGATTTCAGCCGTTCGAGCCGGTATGCGTAGGCAGCACTGATGAACGCGGTGAATAGCGGATGCGGCTCCAGTGGCCGAGACTTGAATTCCGGATGGAACTGGCACCCCAGAAACCAAGGATGGTCGCGGATTTCCACAATTTCCACATAGGTGCCGTCGGGCGTCTTCCCAGTCAGTTGCAAGCCGTTTGCCACCAGAGTCTCTTCGTACTCACGATTGAACTCATAACGATGGCGGTGGCGCTCGGAGATTTCCAGTTGGCCGTAGGCCTGGTGAGCGAAGGAGCCGGCCTTCAAGCGCGCCGTCCATGCCCCCAAGCGCATCGTGCCGCCCAACTCGTCGATACCGCGTAACTCCCGCAACTTGTAAATCACCCGATGGGGCGTAGAAGGATCAAACTCGGAGCTGTCCGCTCCGGCCAGGCCGCACACGTTGCGGGCGTATTCGATGACCGCGCACTGCATACCCAGGCAAATGCCGAAATAGGGGACCTTGCGGGTGCGCGCATATTCAATCCCTTTCAACATTCCCAGGATGCCGCGGCGACCGAATCCCCCCGGCACCAGAATGCCATCCAGGTCTCGCAATTGCTCCGCGCACGCATCGCCTTCCAGGCCCTCCGCTTCCACCCAGGAGATATTTACTTTCACGCGGCGCGCGACCCCCCCGTGGAAGAGGGCTTCATTGAGACTTTTGTAGGAATCCTGGTAGCCCACATACTTGCCCACGATTCCGATGTTGACCTCGTCGAGGGGATGGCGGATCTTTTCCACCAGGTCCGTCCAGGGCTGCAAGTTGCGCTCGCGGGTTTCCAGCTTCAAGCAGCGCTGAAGCTGAGTATCCAGCCCCTCATGCGCGAGCTGAAGCGGAACCTCGTAGATATTTCCCACGTCTTTCGCGGTAATGACGGCTTCTTCCGCGACGCTGCAGAAGAGCGCGATCTTCTCCTTGATCTCGGGAGTGAGGAAGTGGTCCGTACGGCAGAGGAGGATATCCGGCTGGATACCGATTTCGCGCAATTCCTTGACCGAATGCTGCGTGGGCTTGGTTTTGAGTTCGCCGGCGGCGCCGATGAAGGGAATCAGCGTGAGGTGAACGAACACCACGTTGTCGCGGCCATTTTCCAGGCGCATCTGGCGGATCGCCTCCAAGAACGGCAGCGATTCGATATCGCCCACCGTGCCGCCCACCTCGACAATCACCACGTCCACGTCGGTTGCCACTTTGCGGATCGCCGCCTTGATTTCATTGGTGACGTGGGGAATCACCTGCACCGTCTTGCCCAGATAGTCGCCGCGCCGCTCTTTGCTGATGATGGTTTCGTAGATGCGGCCGGCGGTGCAGTTGTTGTCGCGGAGCATGCGGATACGCGTGAAGCGCTCGTAATGCCCCAGATCGAGGTCCGTTTCGGCCCCGTCGTCGGTCACAAAAACCTCGCCGTGCTGGAACGGGCTCATGGTGCCGGGGTCAACGTTCAGGTAGGGATCAAACTTCAGCAGCGAGACCTTGAGCCCGCGGGCTTCAAGCAGCGCGCCCATTGACGCCGAGGCCAGTCCCTTTCCTAACGAGCTGACTACGCCACCAGTGACAAAGATGTATTTGGCACCCATACGCCTCCATGAATTGTGCGTTAAGATTGACGATCCTGAATATAAACATGGTGTGTGCGGCTCGCGTTATGCCTTGCCAACGCAGCCAACTGGGATATCCGCTTGTACCGAAGTCTACGTGTGGACGGAAGGAATCGGTACGGACAAGTATCCGTTAGTTCGCCATGCGAGTCAATGAAAAATCACTTCGGAAAATCACTCCGCGAAAATCGCATCGAGGAATGTGCAACTTACAATCAAAATCTCGTTTCTTTTTTGCGCTTTGATCGTGATCAAAAAACTGCGAAGGACATTCACGCAGTGATCCGCTCCATTCTTTTCTCAAAATCACCGAATCACCATTGGCGCGGCGCAACACCCAGTGTCGAAGTGTGCTAGAATCTTCTTAGGAGTAAGACTGGAATGAGGGCTGCTTCCGCACTTAGGCAGGTTGCGGCTCGGGTCCTTTCCCAGAGGGCTGCTTGTATGACAGCTCTTTCAAGGTGGCGGGTTTCACTGAAGGCGTTAGCAGCGATTGCCTTGGCAAGCCTGGTGGCAATAAGCGTGTGGTGTGCTTCGGATGACCAAAAGCAAACGCCTGCTCCTGCTGATGGCCAATCGGGCGCTCACGTCACCGTTCGTGTGCCCCCGATTCACGTCACTCCCCTTCAGGTTGACGTAAACCTGGTGGTGGTCAACGTGACTGTCACCGATCCGTTTGACCGGATCGTGACCGGCCTTGACCAGGAAAACTTCCAACTCTACGATGAAAAGGTAGAACAGAAGATCGTTACCTTTTCCACGGAAGATGCCCCTATCTCCGTGGGCATGATCTTTGATTGTAGTGGGTCGATGGGCGATAAAATCCAGAAATCCAAGGAAGCAGCCCTTCAGTTCTTCAAGACATCCAACCCACAGGATGAGTTCATGCTGGTCAGCTTTTCGGATCAGCCGGACTTGGTTTCGGGATTCACTTCCAAGTTTGAGAACTTGCAAGACCGGCTGCTGACAGTGAAGTCCGGGGGCAGGACAGCGTTACTCGACGCGGTGTACTTGGGGCTGAGTGAAATGAAGAAAGCCACCACCAACCGCCGCGCACTCCTGATCATCTCGGATGGAGGAGACAACCACAGCCGTTATACGGAGAATGATATCAAGCGTGCCGTTAAGGAATCCGACGTGCAGATCTACGCCGTGGGAATCTTCGAACCCATGTCTTCCCGGAGTCGCACGCCGGAGGAAGCCGGCGGCCCTGGTTTGCTCGCAGAGTTCGCGGAAGTTTCCGGCGGCCGCATGTTCAGCGTCGAAAACACCAATGAATTGCCCGATATCGCGGAGAAGATTTCCATCGAATTGCGCAACCAATATGTCCTGGGGTACAAGCCTTCGAATCTGATTCGCGACGGCCGCTGGCGGCGCATTAGAGTTAAGCTGAATCCCCCCAAAGGGTTGCCGCCTCTGCAGGTTTACGCACGAACTGGTTACTATGCACCGACCCAATAATTGGCCATACCGAAGCCTGCTTGTCCGCGGCGGATTATTAATCTTCCTCCTCTATTTACCCCTCGCCTTTTCCGGGCAAACACCGGCGCCGGCCAACCCACAAAGCGCTCCCGCGGAAAAGAAGAACAAGGAATACACCATCAGTGTGGACGTCAACGAGGTGGTCGTCCACGCCACGGTCGTCGACAAAAAAGGGCACATCGTCAATGACCTAAAGCAGGATGACTTCCGTGTATTTGAGGATGGTGCGCCGCAGACCCTCACTCATTTCTCCCACGCGGACGTCCCCGTGACCATGGGTATCGACATCGACGATAGCGGGAGTATGCGCGACAAACGACAAGCGGTGAACGCCGCGGCGTTGATCTTCGCCAAGACTTCCAACCCCCAGGATCAGGTCTTTGTTGTGAATTTCAACGACGTCTATTACCTCGATACTCCGGGAGACTTCGCGACGACGATTGAAGATCTGAAGTCCGCCCTCGATAAGATCGATTCCCGCGGCGGCACAGCTTTGCGCGACGCGGTCATCGCTTCCCTCGATCACCTGAAACTCGGCAATCGCGACAAGAAGGTATTGTTGGTAATTACCGATGGCGAGGACAATGCCAGCCGTTACACCTTGGAAGAACTGATGACCAAGGCCCAGAAGTCCAATGCGGTTATTTACACCATCGGCTTACTGGGTTCGGACGAAACCAGCAACCTCTTCAAAATCCGCGGCGGCGAGGCCCATCGCGCCGCCAAAGTCCTGAAAGAGCTCGCTGAGACCACGGGTGGTGATAGCTACTTTCCCAAATCTCTCGACGAGGTTGAGACCACTTGTCGCGAGATCGCCCACGACATCCGCAACCAATACACCCTTGCCTATCGTCCCACCAACATCAAAAGGGACGGCACATTCCGCGCGATCCGCGTTGACGCCTTCCAGTCGAATAGTAAAAACAAGTTGGTGGTGCGCACCAAGCCCGGCTATTTCGCGCCCAAACCTGCAAGTTCCCCCGCCGTAGCCTCCAATTAGAGGATGTGCCTTCCCCTGCCAGGCTATCGGAACTTCCCGCCGCGCGCTCGTGGAATGGTCCGCTCGCCGCGAAGAGCGTCGCCAGCGGTTTCAGGCAATATCCTCGGGTCACTACGATAACCCAACCGATAAGAAATCTGCTGGCTGGTTTCCCGCACCATCTGGGCGATTTCGGAAATTCGCGTCGGCGTCATGCGCATTGCCGGCCCCGACACGCTGAATGCGGCAATCGTCTGTCCCGTGTGGTTGAACACCGGCCCCGACACGCAACGCAATCCCTCCACCACCTCTTCTTGGTCGATCGCGTAACCCTGCTCGCGGATCCGCTCCAATTCCTTACGCAGTTGCGGAACACTCGTGAGGGTGTGAGCGGTCATCCGCGTGAGCCCGGGAGAGTGGGCGATCTGATTGATGAACTCCTCACTTTGGTAAGCCAGCAAGGTCTTCCCCACGCCTGTACAATGGAGGGGCATCACTCTCCCCAGGCGGGCGTCGAGTCCCACAGGCTGGGGGGTCTCAAATCTCTCGATGGAAATCGCCTGCGTCCCCTGCAAGATCGCCATGTGCACGATCTCCCTGGTGCGTAGATTCAGCTCGTGCAACAGCGGCAGCGCCGCCTTTCGGAAGTCCAGCCGGTCGAGAACCCGCAGACCCATCCGCAAAACTCGGTAGCTAAGCCGATATCCTCCCGAGATCGTATCCTCTTCCACAAACCCATGCCGCACCAGGTTGACCAGCAGCCGGTGTACCGTGCTCACGTGCAGATGCAGCCGCCGGCTCAGCTCCGTCAACGTGTATGGCGGCTCCTCGTCGGCCAATACTTCCAAGATATTCAACGCCTTCACGAGCGACTTAACCGTGTAGGCCGCGGTGGGCCTGAGATGATCTAAGGATCTTTTCATAAAGTGAGAATTATTGCAAAAACCTGACCGGTGTCAAGCCCATCTGCCCCGCGGTAGTGTCTCAGTTTGAAGTAGAGGCGGCTTTACGCCGCCAATTGGCGAGGTAAACTCGCCGCTACGAATTCAAGCTGAGACACTGCCTACCCCGCCGAAGAGGTCCTGGCGAGGAAAGGGTGACGAAGACTCGCTTGCAGCCTTCTTCAAGTTCTCATGTTCATCGTCAATCCGTCGATAAAGGGGATGAGTCGTGTCCTCATTTGCACCTACCGCCGCCATCTTGGCGGCTCCTGTGCCGGCTGGAAGCCGGCGTTACGCTTCAAATTAGGACACGAAGACAGCAACGCCCGAGAATCTTCGGCGGTAGGGAGTGGCGAATCTGCATAGAGATTTCGTGCCCTGCGCAGGAAGGAAGTTTCCCATGCATACGGTCCTGAGCACACTTCCAGAGATCGTGCATCGGATTCTCGACATTCTCGAATTGCTGATTGTGCGTTTGACCCTATTGGGGGTAGCCACTCTCGGTGCGTACGCTGTTATCCACGGCCGAAGTCATCATTGATCCTGATACGGTCGATAGAGCACCGGTGCGAGGAGCGCGGGTTCTTCCCTCGCAATTGGAGGTCGCCCCACACGATTCTTAATGTTCAGCAGCAGACCCGCCGATGAATGGGTGTGAGCACAAACCCTCGGGATTTTGGCCAGCGAGTCGGTACCGAGTGATCGAGGCGGAGGAGCGCGATGCAAACCAGTGTAGCCGTCCAACATGAAACCAAGGAATGGGTCACTTTGCGCCCCAGCACGAGAAGTTCCTGGCTCGAACACGTCGCGCGGCGCTGGGGTTCCCGGGTGGTCGGCCAGGCCCAAGCGACCGATTCGATTCTCCGGCTTCTCCAACGCATCGAAGTGCAGGCGCGGCAACCGCGCCGCACCATGGGCTCGGTGCTGTTGCTCGGTCCGCCCGGCTGCGGCAAAACCCATTCGGTGGAGGCGCTCGCCGAGGTGCTTCTCGGCAGCCCCAGCGCTCTGCTCAAGGTGAATTGCGCCGAATACCAGCAACAGCACGAAATCGCCCGCCTGGTGGGCGCGCCGCCCGGTTATATCGGCCACGCCGATACCGAACCCGTCTTTACCCGCGAAAACCTCGAGCGCTTTCGCACCCCCGAGTTTCCCTATACCCTGATTCTCTTCGATGAAATTGAAAAAGCCCACCACTCACTCTATTCTCTGCTCTTGGGCGTGCTCGACCGCGCCGAGTTGAACGATGGGCGCAACCGCCATGTGGACTTTTCCGCTTGCCTTTTCTTCTTCACCAGCAACATCGGCTCAAGGGAAAGCCTGCGCGCCACGACGCCCTCGGGATTCATCCCTCAATTGGACGAGGAGGATGCCAAGGCGCGGCACTTCGAAAGCGTGTCCATGCGCGCCCTCAAGCGCCACTTCCCTCCCGAGTTCCTCCGCCGCATCGAGGAGACCATCGTTTACCATCCGCTTCGCCCTGCCGATCTGAAGAAAATATTGGACCTCGAACTCGACAAGGCGAGCCAGGTCTTCCGCCATCACGCCACGACTCCCTTTCAGGTGGAGTTTACCTCGTGCGCTAAATCGTTGCTCCTTCGCCACGGGTGCGATACCGAGTACGGTGCTGCGCACCTCCAGCACATCCTGGCCTGCGAATTCCAGGATCCGCTTTATCGCCTGATGGCAACCAATCAGGTGCAAAGCGGGGACAAAATCGGCGTCTTCGCCAAAGGCTCGGAACTCGTCTTCCGAAAATGCTAGTGCAATCAGAATTGGGGCCTGCATGAACACGCAGTGTGGGCACGGGTTCCCGCCGAGGCGCACCCTGTCCACGTGTTCGGTCATCAGCACCCAACAGGCGAAGGCCCGCGGGTGGCACTCCTGCCTGTGCGCGGGTGGATGCATTCCATGCATAGCGCACAGGCAGGAGTGCCTGTGCCACTGAAGCCATGACAGTGCCGGCGCCGAAAATCAGTTGATCCGCCCCGCGCGCTGGTAACGCCCTATTTTGAGACGTAACGCCGGCTTCCTGCCAGCACAGGAGCCGCCAAGATGGCGGCGTTACGTTCAAATAAAACACTACGCGTGGGCTTGACAGCTCCTAAGAGAATATGTATATCTGATTTTATGAAAATACGAGTTTCCGCAACGGAAACCGCGCGCCGATTTTCCGAATTGATGAACCGGGTCCGATACCGCGGTGAAAGCTTTGTCGTAGAACGCGGGGGAAAACCTATCTGCGAAATCCTGCCGGCCCAACCGGTGAAGTTCAGTGGTAGGGAGCTTGCGGAGTTGCTCCGTTCACTCCCCCAACCGGACGAAAAGTATTTCGACCAAGTGAAAGAGCTGACCACGAAGCAACCCAAGGTGGCAAGGTCGCGATGGCCACGCTGATTGATTCGAGTGTCCTGATCGCCGCCGAACGGGGTGATCTTGCCCTGAACGTCCTTTCGACTCGTTATGGCCAGGAGGATGTGGCGATTTCCGCGGTAACGGCCTCCGAACTCTTGCACGGCCTTCATCGTGCAAGGACAGCCGCCCAGCGTCACCGCCGTCAAGCATTCGTCGAGGGATTGCTCGCGCAGCTTCCTGTAATCGCTTTCGATCTCTCCGTGGCCAGAGTACACGCTTCAGTATGGGCTGAGCTCGCCAAACGCGGCGTGGCTGTCGGTGAGCGTGACCTGATGATTGGCGCTACTGCCATCGCCAAAAACTACACCGTGGCCACCCGCGACGAACGCAGCTTTTCAAAAATACCAGGGCTCAGCGTGCGATTGCTCTAAGGTGGCACAGGCACTCCTGCCTGTGCGCGGGTGGATGCATTCCATGCATGGCGCACAGGCAGGAGTGCCTGTGCCACTGAAGTCAGAACCGGCCACGGAGGGGACGCGGCGGGAGTGACGTTGCCGGGGTTCGTGGGGGCCCCAAGACGCTCGGGCATCGCTGTTTGGGGGCGTAGAGCCGAACCTGGCGTTTGCCAACAGGGCCCGAAGCAAGTATAATTGTCAGTATAAGTATTCGCCTGGATTTGAGGCGGTGACATGGCTCAAGTGACTATCTATCTCGATGATGCTGCCGAGCGTCGCGTCAAGGCGGCGGCCCGTAAATCTGGACTCTCGGTGAGCCGATGGATTGCCGAACTGGTCGAGAGCCGAGCGCGCACCGATTGGCCGCCCGAGGTCCGGGAGTTGGCGGGAGCGTGGCCAGATTTTTCCGATCTCCCGGAACTTCGAACGCTCACGGGCAAGGATCCATCTCGCGTGCGGCTATAAACGGGAATTAGCTCGCTGGCGAATCGCCCCAGACCCTTCGGTACTGTTTTCTCGCCTTCTATGTTTCTTCTCGATACGAACACGCTCATCTATTTCTTTAAGGGACAAGGGAAAGTGGCAGAGCGCCTTTTTAACGTTCCGCCCGGAGATGTAGCGATCTCATCGGTGTCGTTGTATGAGATCGAGGTCGGCATTGCCAAATCCGAGCAGCCCGCAAAGCGGCGTAGGCAGTTTGATACGTTTCTCGCGGCCGTGTCCGAGCTTCCGTTTGACCGTTCGGCGGCCCGCGCCGCAGCGACGGTGCGCGTGGAGCTGGAAAGGCGGGGGCTCCCCATCGGCCCTCTGGACAATCTCATCGCTGGTATTGCTCTCACCCACCGGGCCACGCTGGTGACCCGCAACACCCGAGAATTCTCTCGCGTGCCTCATCTTGCCACCATCGACTGGTACGACTGAGCAAGCGTGCCGGGGCGCCGCGAGCACCCGTGATTATCAGTAAGTCACGCAGGTTCACGGTTCAATAGTCACCTCAACGCCGTGTTTGCCGGAGAGACGTGGAAAACGAGGGGGGGCATGTGGCTCCTCCTTTTCGGGAGAATTTCCTCGCCTTCGAAAAACTTAGCCAGCTAGTGGCGAATCTGTGGCCGTAGCGGTCGTCGTCGAATTCTGGCGAATCACGCCGGACTCGTCGGTGTAGTAGTAGTTTGTGCCCGTCGAACTGCTAAGGGGAATGGCGGTTACTGAGTAGGAGTCAATGCGGCCGGCGGAGTCACTGTCGCCCGGCGTGTACGTAAAGCTGTATCCGCTCTTGGACCCAGCGGCCAAGACACTGTCGATCAGGCCAGCAGCGGTGGAAGTCGGGCTGCCTCCGGACGCCCCCATCGGACCGAGCGAAGCTATATCCCCGCTAAATCCCGAATTGAAAACGGATGAATAGGTACTCTCAGCGACGTTCAGCGTGCGCAGCGAACCCACGGCGGAGGCTTGGTTGGCAGCGACCCGAGAACGAAGCAGGTTCGGTATGGCGATTGCCGAAATAATCAGAATAATCGCTATGACGATTAACAATTCGATTAACGAGAATCCGTTGGGTCCCTTTGTCACTCAATCCACCTTTGGAGACTTCAGTTGGTTTGAAACTCGGTCTCACGCCTGTGGTCCGGAATTATACAAGCCGCGGAGTTCAAGAACAACTCCGCGCCACGCCCTTTCTCCGTTTGTAAGTGGTATATTTGCCGCCCGGAACCCGGCGGACAATTTCGCGGATTCGATTTCTGGCGAAGGCGGCCGAAGGATACGATGTGAATCTTGAGGGGCTGCGATGAAACTGCGAGGGGTCAGCTATGACGTCGGGCGGGTGATGAGCGGCAATTGGCGGCCTCAGTTTGACCCGAATGTCGTCCACCGCGAACTCGGAATCATCAAAAACGATTTGCATTGCAATGCCGTCAGAATCTGCGGCCTCGATATCGAGCGCTTGATGATTGCCGCGGAAGATGCTCTGAAGCAGGGCCTGGAAGTGTGGCTATCGCCCGAGATGTGGGATAAAGGGCAGGAGAGAACACTTGCGTACGTCACGCGAGCGGCGGCGGCGGAGAAACTGCGGGATAAGTATCCGGAGCAACTTGCGTTTCTCGTGGGCTCGGAACTCACCCTCTTTATGCAGGGGATTGTTCCGGGCAAAAGTGTGATGGAACGAATGGGCAGCCCGGCATCCCGGGAAATCCTGAAGGCCGGAAAACACAACGCCCCGCTGAACGCATGGCTCACTCGGACAAGCCGCGCCGTCCGCGAGGTGTTTCACGGACGAGTTACTTATGCATCGCTCGTGTGGGAGGCGGTTGATTGGCAATTGTTTGACGTGGTTGGGATCGATCATTATTGGGCCGCCCGCATTAAGGACCGATACCTCGAGATGCTCAAGCCATCCTTTGCTCACGGGAAGCCGGTGGTCATTACCGAATTCGGTTTCCGAACGTATCGAGGAGCCGACAGCTCGACTGACGGCTTGGCAGGTGACCTTATTGATTACAGGCCGACCCCATCGGTGATGGGGAAATACCTCATCAACCTTGTCGCCTCATCTCTATTCGGAATGCAGTTGCCTCCTCCGCGAATGCGGCTGAAAAAGGGGAATTATGTCCGCGACGAAGAATGGCAAGCGAGGGCCCTCGTCGATCAACTGCGTACCCTGGACACCGCAGGCGTAGAAGGCGCGTTCATCATGACCTTTGTTTCTCCCACGTCTCCCCATAACGACAATCCCGCGCTTGACTTGGATATGAACAGCTATAGCCTGGTGAAGACCTATGAAGGAACCAGGCGCGGCGCCACCTACCCCGATCTGCAGTGGGAGACCAAGAAATCGTTCTATGCCGTGGAGGAATTCTATGGCCATTTGTAGCGTCGGACCACCGCATCTGGGGTCCGCGGCACTTCCGTCGAAACCTCGATGGTTACTGACGTGCGGTGAGGTGGCCACTTGGCATACATTGCGCGTGGCAAGAATGCCTCTGTACCTCAGTGTCTCTGTGGTTGAAGGAAATGAAACCACTGAGGCACTGAAGCACAGAGGGTCCGAACCTCTCCCTCCCGATTCGGACTAATTCGCCAGCGATTTTGTCCGGATCACAAGTGATTCTGTCCGACCCAGAAGGCCTGGTCAATTTGTCCCTGCCAACCCCGGCGGCAACCTCTTGGATTCGCATAGTTTATAATGTAGGCTCGAATTATCTTGACAAGATAGATAGCCATGCTATACTAGGCGCTGAGGCCAGCGGACGCCAGCGAAGCGGAGGGAAGAGGCGAGCCAGGCGAATGCCGGGAGGCAGTACGGATGATGGCCATTGGCCAACACCCATCGCCACTCGACGCCTCAGGTCCAAATCTTGACCGCAGGTGCAACTTCTGGGCAGGCAGACCTAAGGCGATCAAACCTGGGCGAAAGCATTACCGAGCCGGTTCAGGCCGGAGATGCCGCCGCAGAAAAGATGTCAAAAATGAAGGTTCATCCGGCGATATGTATGAAAATACGAGGCTGATGAACAGAACATCGATCGACGAAACACGCGTGGTCGATCAAACTGGAGCAGCTTTAACCCCGCGATGGGCGGTTTTGGAGCCGTGCGAAAACAATCATCACGAAAGACGGCGGAACTACAAGACAGGTCCGCCCTCCGAACGCTGGGCAGAAAAAAGAATTCCTTTTTATACGTTCGAAGCCGGAATGTGTATGAAAACAAAGGACCGCAGTACACAATGCCCGAATAAAAACAGACATTTAGATCTTAATTTTCCGACATTTTCGAATAAACGACGCCCATTTTGCACAAAAATGCAGTTTTGCGATGACAAGATGACAATTTGTTGGGGCAATCCAGTTTTTTGCAGGTTTCCACCCGCGCCGAGAACTTGGGGCGCCGATGCGGGGCGGGGACGTAGCGCAAGGCCCGCACGTCGGCCTTGCGGCTTTTCGGCATCGGGGCCCGGGGAAAGAGCCGCAGGGCCGGAGAGCGGGCCTTGCGCTACGCTCGCGGGGAGGACAGGGGGGCACTCGTGGCCCGACAAAAGGTCACCGCTCCAACTCAATGCCTCCTGAGCTTCCTTCCGATCCTGGCGGGAGGGGTTGCTCGTGGAGCGGGACGGGGAGTAGCAGGCGGCGGTGCGGGGGCATTCCCCGGTTTCGGGCCGCTCTTTGCTATTGGCTTCCCCGCCGCAGCCGGCCGGTTGAGGGCCGAGGCCGTGGCTTCGTGACCCTTGTGGGGGTGAGAAGCAGATGTCACTGCGGCCGATTCCCTGCCCTTCTTGTGGGCTCCCGGCGATCCCGCATCCTTCCCTTTCTTCGGCGGGTGGACGGGCGGTGGCGGAGGCGGTGGGGGTTCTTCAATTCCGGCCAGCTCGTGCAACTCCTTCATGAGCTGCGCGTGGGACTTGATCTTTCCGTCCAGTTGCAGGGCGAAGATTTTGGAGAGAATCCGGTCAAATTCCGGTCCGGACTTGACTCCCATGGACTGCAATTCCGCGCGAGGCAGCCGAGCGTGAATATCCGGGAACTTGAACAAGTAGCTCTTAATCCGGTTCTGAACTTTGGCGCTTTTGGTGTTGGCGAGCAGGTACAACAACAAGGGTTGCGGGTGCGGCGAAAGGAGAGAATAGACCTGGCTGGGCAGCTCAGCGCGGGCGGTCCCCAGCACGCGATCGAGTTTCTTGGCCTCTTGCTCAAAGCCAAGCGCCAGCTTGATGGCCTTGCTCTCTCCAACTATTTGCTTGGCCAGGCGAGCTTTGTGCTCTGCTCCCAACTTCTCAACGAGAATGTGAAAGTTCAGCAGGAAGGGATCGGCGCCCGGGGCGTTTTGGAGCACGCTGCGAATGCGCGCAAAGCGGTCGTAGGACAGATGCACCGAGGCGAGCTTCTTATCCAAGCCGCCGAGGAGCTTCTGGTCAGCAAGCATTTTGAGAACGCGCCCGGGCTGGTCCTCGTGCAGAATTGCCGCCAACTCGCGCGACTGCTGTGCGGCATCCAGGCGTTCCCAAGCGCCTTCGGCGATGGCGGCGTCAAACCAGCGCTGGGTGCGCTCGTCCGGCTTGAATTCAAGCCGCAATCCCAGCCGCAGCAAACGGTAAATGCGGGAGGGATCGTCAAGAAAGCCGCGGGATTGGAGGGCGCGGATTTCGTGCCGCTCGATGTCGCCGGCGCCGTTGGTAGGATCAAGCAAAAGGCCGCGGGAGTTGGGGTGAAGCGAAACTGCCATGGCGTTGATGGCAAAGTCGCGGCGTTTCAGATCCTCGAAGACCGTCGCGGGGCGGACTTCTGGCCGGCCGGGGCGGGTGTAAATCTCCTCCCGGCACATTCCCAGCTCCGCGCGCACGCCGTTCGAAAACAGCAGCTCGGCGGAGTTCGAGCGTTCGTCAAGGTCATAGTATTCGAGCACGAGGGGCGAGTCATCCGCCAGTCCCCGCCCGCCCCGAGAAGGTTTCGTAGAAGCGGCACTGGGTATGGCGCGCAGCATGCGCTGCGGCGGGCCCTCGACGATAAAATCGAGGTCGCGAACAACCTGCTGGCCGTAGGTGAGGTCGCGAACGGCGCCGCCCCCGAGATAAAGATTCGAACCCTGCTCGGCCGCCAAACGGCTGATCAGGGTGAGCACCGCAAACTGCTCCGGGGAGAGCCGGCTTTCCATCAGGAAGTTGTAATCGCTCATGGCTTTCGGCTTCCAGCGTTCTCCCGGGCCTCGAATTCAGGCTCGAGGGTGATGCGATTGATAAACCTGCTTCAACCGCTCTTTAAGCACGTGCGTGTAAATCTGGGTCGTGGAGATGTCACTGTGGCCCAACATCAGTTGAATGGACCGCAAATCCGCGCCGCGCTCAAGCAAATGCGTGGCAAACGAGTGCCGCACGAGGTGCGGAGTGATTCCATTGGGCAGTCCGGCGCGAAGCCCATAGGCGGCCAGGATTTTCCAAAACCCCACGCGCGAAAGGCCTCCGCCCCGGTGGTTCAAGAAGAGGCAGGGGGATTGGCGCTTCCCCGCAAGAGCGGCCCTTCCGCCATGAAGGTATGCCTCGACGGCGCGCAATGCCGACTTGCCCACAGGGATCAGGCGTTCCTTGTTGCCCTTGCCCAGGCAGCGGATAATACCCAGACCCATTTCGAAGTCCGCGGGGGCCACGTGGATAAGTTCAGAGACCCGCATTCCCGTGGCGTAAAGCAATTCGAGCATCGCCTTATCGCGCAACCCGGTGGGAGTGGAGACATCTGGCAGCGCCAGCAGCCGCTCAACTTCCTCTGCGGTAAGGTACCTGGGCAGGGACTGATCGAGCTTGGGTGCCTCAATATCGACAGTGGGGTCACTCGCGAGGCGTCCCTCCCGCACCAGAAACCGGAAAAGGCTGCGCAAAGCAACCAAGTGCCGGGCGACCGAGCGCGCGCCCAAGCCCCGGTCATAGAGCCTCTTCAGGAACTGCCGGATGTCGTCGCGATCAACCGCTTCGGGGGATTTTCCCATTTTCTGGAGAAAGAGCGAGAACTCGGCGAGGTCGCGGCGGTAACTCTCGATGCTATTCGCCGCCAGACCCTTCTCAACGCGCGCAAAATCAAGAAAAAGAGCAACTTCGTTGGCGACCGGTGGGGGCGGCGAAACAGCCTGCGGGGGAGGAATCTCGGTCCCCACGGCGGACAGGGGTGGGCGAGCGGAAGTCGTCCCGAACGATGCTCGGTGTAGCTGTAAACGACTTGACATGTTCGGCAAAGGGGAACGAATCTTCAATTCAGCGCCATGCGGGAGGAGTTGGACGTTCGGAAGCAACCCTCCGCGCTCGGGGAAGGGCGTCAAAAGTCGTGTCCTCAAGGATATATAAGGATTGTTTTATCAACAATTTAGGAGCATCTCTCAAGAAGGCGCCCTAACTCGACGTTGAATTACTTGACAGGCTCGACCCGCGCCCTATACTAGCACAAGCTATTTTCCGTGGCCAAGTGCCATTTGACATTATTACGTTTCGATGACGAATTATTTATGAAAGACGCTATATCCTCAACTCGGAAGCGCGTGGTTGTCCGAAGACTCGATAAGAGCCTGATCAAGGGCTTCATCGACCCCAAAGGGTATCTGGAGAGCGAGGTTGGCCTGTTGGACCGCGACGGACGACTGGTCCACATCGCGATGCACGACATCAAGGCGGTGTTTTTTGTCCGGGATTTCGACGGCAACCCGGATCGGGCGGAACGGAAGATTTTCCGGAGCCGCCCCAGGTTGGCTGGCCTATGGGTGCGGATGACCTTCAAGGATGCGGAGGTCCTGGAAGCGATTCTTCCCAACAACCTTCTCGAAGTTGACCCGACAGGATTTCTGGTCACCCCACCCGACGTCTACTCCAATAACCTCCGCATCTTCATTCCTCGCACGGCGCTCACGGAAATGGAAGTGTTGGGCGTGATCACCGACGGAGTGGTAAAGCGCATGTCACAGCGCGCCGCCCATGCGCGAGCGGCAACGACGGGTAATCAGCAGTTCGGCTTATTTGCGGCGGCGATCCCACAAGAGAAGAAATAACAGTCTTACTTAATATATATATTAGTATTATGATTTATATAAAAATGCCCCGAGAGGGTATTCGGGTTCAATCCTCATCCCGTTTCAGCGCGGGGGGACGGTGACTTCCTGCACGGGGGGTAGATCCATCCGTTGGTGGATGGCATAGAGGACTAATTCCAGCCGGTCAGAGACGCCTACTTTATCGTAAATGGTGCGAAGGTGGTTTTTGACGGTTTGTTCGGAGATGGAAAGGTGGGTGCTGATTTCCCGGTTGCGCCAACCCTGCATCAGGTAGCTGATGATGGTCTTCTCCCTAAAGGTGAGAGTATCCACCGGCCGAGGTGGGGCGGCGGGGCGCGCCTCGAGCAGTTTCGCCATCTTGGAAACTTGCCTCTTGGGTACCCACGTATCGCCTTCCGAAACCCTGCGAGCGCACTTGACGAAGAGTTGCGGGTCAACCGATTTGAGGATTACCCCCGCAGCGCCACTACGAACGTGGTTCATCGAGGCTTCGTCGGATTCAGAAGACGCCGTGGCCACAACCCTGCACTGCGGAGCCACTCCGGTTATGCCGGCGATGAGGCTGCCGTTACTCTCGGCGAGGATTTCCTCCTGAATGAAGGCCAGATCGGGCCGAAAGCTCTCAACGCGAGCCAAGACGTCGGCAGCCTTGTCCGCTTCCGCCACCACTCGGAGATCGTCCTCCACGGCGAAAAGCTTCTTGAGGCCGAGCCTGAAGATACCTTCCCTGTCTGCCACCAAGACGCGAATCTTTCCCTTTGTAGACCGGGGTATTCCCATTTGTTGATCCCGTATGGTTCGTTCTGGCGAGATTGTGACTACTTCTCTCCCGAGCATGATACCCGCGATCATCTTCTACAGGGAAGGTTTTTTTGGGGAAATCTTAGGGCGGCCAGGGGGGCGGCTTATTTGTTTTGGGGGCGGCGCTTGCTCCCCAGGCTCAGACCGGGGCATGGGACGCAGCTCGTATTCGTCGATTACCGCACCCAACCCCTGAACCTGCCCGCGCCGATTCCACCTCACGACTCGTCCTTTGCACAACAGCTCCAACGGAGTTTGGGTTGCCTCACGAGGGATCATCACCTTGATCGAAACAGAGGTTGCCCGATGCAAGCGGATGGGAACTTCAATGAAAAGCCCGCTGCCGCTGATATTGCCGGTTTTCCCGATCGCCTGTTTTGTGCCTCCGGCGCGACTCTTCCACCGGATTTCAACCGGAAGCTCCATTGGAATTCGCTGACTCGTACGCTGCTGATTCATGCTATTCCTGACTCCCAGGACGGGTCCCCTTGAGAAGCATAGCCCCGATTCCAGCCGCCTCGCAAGTTTAGCGCGGGTAACGCCATCCACGTCTTGCTTGCCAACAGGAAGAACTTGCACGCCGGGGTGGCGGGAATGGCGGTCCCCAAACGATTCACCCCGGCGTGCCCTTGCCTTGCCACTACCCAATGGCCCCAACCCAAAACCGATCGGAGAGGGCCTCTTCCAGGCAACCGGACGCCGTGTCGTCTCCTCGGGTGATCCGGTTCCTTTTGCCTTATCCATCCTCTTTATGGTAAGGCACCGTTGGATCGACTCTACCCGATCCATGTTTCTTGTCCAAGGTCACGTCTGTACTGGTACCGAAGTACTATTTCCGGACCTGGTTAAATTCCGTCCTTTTCCATTCCCGGTTCTTCTTCTGCACGGAGTCAGGCGCGCGACAAAACAGGGCCGCACTGAGCGTTGCCAGAACGGTTCGCCACTGATACGCTTTCGAGTGAACGTGGAGGAGAATGCGCACCCACTCCTTTCCGCGAGATTTCCGTATCGGAGCCCATCACCACGGGGAGATCATCATGAAACTCGGCGAACTTGCTGCACGGCTTGAATGCCATCTGGAGGGACCGGAGGATTTGGAAATCGCCGGCGTGGCGGGAATGGACGAAGCCAAGGCCGACGAAATCACGTTTCTCTCCAATCCCAAGTACGTGCGGAAGCTGCGTACAACGCACGCGGGCGCGATTATTGCCGGCCCGAACGTCGACACGTTGGGCAAACCCGTGCTGCGATCCGCCGATCCCTACATGTCCTTTGCCCGAGCGCTGGAGGTCTTCTATCCGCCCCAACGGCCGCCCGCGGGAATTCATCCCACTGCCGTCATCGCCCCGAGCGCGAAACTGGGGAGCAATCCCTCCATCGGCCCTTATGCGGTCATCGAAGCCGGCGCGGAGATTGGCGACGATTGCGTGCTCAAGAGCTTCGTGCTGATTTACCCCGGAGCGAAAATCGGCGACCGATTCTTCGCCCACTCTCACGCCGTCGTGCGGGAGAACGTCCGCATTGGCAACGATGTGATCCTCCAGAACGGCGTGGTGTTGGGCGGCGACGGATATGGCTTTGCACCGCGCGCCGACGGTACGTTTCACAAGATCGTGCAGGCCGGCACCGTGGTCATTGAAGATCATGTGGAAGTTCAGGCCAACAGTTGCGTGGATCGCGCCGCCGTGGGCGAAACGCGCTTGCGTCGCGGCGTTAAGATCGACAACCTTGTGCAGGTCGCGCACGGGTGCGACATTGGCGAAAACTCGCTGCTCTGTAGCCAGGTCGGAGTCTCCGGCAGCGTGACGCTCGGCCGGAACGTGACGCTCACTGGACAGGTCGGCGTGGCCGGCCACTTGACCATCGGCGATTACGTCATCGCCACCGCGCAATCCGGAATTCCCAATGACGTGCCGCCGCGCACGACCATTTCCGGCTATCCCGCCATCGAGAACAAGGCGTGGCTGAAGGCTTCGGCGGTCTATAAGCGGCTGCCGGAAATGTTCGCGGGCTACTTGAAGATGAAGCGCTTTCTCGATAAGCAAAGCTCCTGATACCGCAGCCAACCATGGGCTCCGACCCGCGCCGATCGACCCGGCTGCCCTCATCCATCTAACCAACCATCGGAGGAATGTTCGCACATGACGGTCAACGTAAAGGTCGCAAAGCTTCACTCCGCAGCTCGTTTGCCCAATTATGCGCACCGCGGTCCCTACGGAGATCTGGCTGCCGACGTAACCGCGTTGGAAGCGGAAGAGTTGGCGCCCGGCGAAATCAAGGCTGTGCGCACCGGCCTCGCTTTCGAGTTTCCTCCGGACTTCGGCGCGCTCGTCGAGGATCGCTCGGGATTGGCCTTGAGTGGAATTTGCACGCTGGCCGGGGTGATCGATCCCGGCTACCGCGGCGAGTTGAAAGTTGTGCTTATCAACCTGGGTCAATCCTCTTTTAGAATTAACGCTGGAGACCGTGTTGCCCAACTGCGAATCGTCGAGCGAGTCGAAGCGGAGTTCACCGAAGCCGATTCCGTGTCGTCCACGGACCGCGCCGCCGGCGGATTCGGAAGTACAGGAACGTAAAATCAAACTGAGAACCCCGCGCTACATCCGAAATTGGGACGGATTATCCTTCGCAAATGGGTCGTATCATGCACGAATGAACCCGTGAAAAACCGGCTTGATCTGACAACTTGTCGTTCCAAGGCAGTAATTTTCTGCAAAATAGCGCTCGATTCGAGGCAAATGTCGAAAATTAAGACCTAGAAGTCTGTTTCTATTCGGGCATTGTGTCTTGTGTTCCTTTGTTTTCATCGACATTCCGGCTTCGAACGTATATAAAAGAATTCTTTTTTGCTGCCCTCCCGGAAACGAGTCACTCGGGGCTGGCTCTGGCCGGCGCCGACCGCTCGTGGGCGTTGGGGGCGTTCAGTTCGTGCGCGTGGGCCTTCGGCAATTCCGGTTTGCTCTCGCGAGAGATGGGGAGATTTCCTTTCTCATCTCTCATCGCCTCTTCCCTGCCGGCTTGTCCTGGCGCACAACTACCTTTATTTTCATGAATATCGTGGCTATCCCGACCTAAGTCGCTTGTTTTCATGAATATCGTGGGAGTAGCCAAAACTGACATTTTTTCT
>CAZCVY010000092.1:0-24888 GCA_964501985.1 uncultured Acidobacteriota bacterium
ACTTCTTTGTTGACCGTCGCAAAGGTAAAGTGCTGCATATTCCCTCCCGGCGTTCGCTCCGCGAACACGCGACCAGAAAGCTATTCCAAGTTTCTTATTCTGGCAAGTATTCGCATTCTTCCTCAGCAATTTCAAGGGGGGCCGGAGGGTAGTCAGCGGACCGTACTCCGATCTGGCGCCACTATGACTCCTTGTCGCTGCAAAAACGGTGGACGCTTTCAGGATGCGGGTCATACCGAGGGATCCAGGCTGAACTCAACCGCTGTTCTGATATGCACCGCTGATCCTAGTGGGCTGTCATGTCACTCAAACTAAGGCGTTTCCGTCGCGCCTTGGTCGCCCTAAGCGAGGTGGGACTGTAAGTCAACTTCTGTAAGGATGATCTTTTTGTCATAATAATTTGCTCAATCCTTATATCTACGGCATAACCGATCTGGGTATGCTCTCTCGCGCAAGGAACTGATAGCACAGACAGGGGAAGGGAAGTCGTCCCCTGTGCGCGAGTGCCCAAGAAGAGTCGGACACTGATTTACGTCCGGTTCCCGCATTCAGAAGTAGCAACACTTGTGAGGTCCGGCTTATGAAACGAAGAATCGTGTTGGTTCTAGGGTTCCTCTTCCTGTTCAGCGCGGTGGTTTGGGCGCAGGACACGGCAAACATCGTGGGGACGGTAACGGACACTTCGGGCGCCATCATCCCGAATGCAAAAGTCGTGGTCTCGAACCCTGAGAGAGGTTTCACTCGCGATTTGGCCAGTAATTCGGCAGGCGAATTCACAGTAGCCAGCGTTCCCATCGGCGACTACGTGGTCTCGGCGGAAGCCAAAGGTTTTCAGAAGCTCGTGCGCTCCGGCATCACCCTGGCGGTCGGCCAGACCCTCCGCGTCGATCTGCAACTCCCCATTGGCCTGGTGACGCAGGAAGTCGCCGTCAGTGGGAATATTGCCAAGGTTGAAACCGAGAACGCCACGGTTTCCGACGTGGTGACTTCGAAGCAGATCGAGAACCTGAACCTCAACGGCGTGAATGCCTTCTCACTCGAGACGCTGATACCCGGGTCGGTAGAAGACAACGGCAACGACACCAAGCACCTCGGTAGCGTCGGCAACGCGCCCGCCATCTCCTTCAACGGCAACCGCATGGAGTACAGCAACCTGGAGGTCGACGGCGGCAACAACAACGATGAGGGAGCGAGCGCCAACGGCGGGGTCACCACCCCCGTGCTCGAGTCTATCGCGGAATTTCGCATTAGCACCTCCAATTACGGCGCGGATATCGGGCAGCACTCCGGGGCCATCATCGAAATCGCCACCAAAGGCGGCACGAAGAATTTCCACGGCAGCGCTTACGAGTACGCGCGCAACGACGTGATGGACGCCAACGACTGGTTCATTAATCAAACCATTGCTCCCCCGGGCGGCAATGCGCCGAAGATCCCCCTGAAGTGGAATATCTTTGGTTACACGCTGGGCGGGCCGGTCTACATCCCTGGCCATTACAACACCGACAAGCAGAAGACGTTTTTCTTCTGGTCGGAGGGGTGGGCCCGTTATCGTGAAGGTACCGTCATCAACGCCAATGTCCCCACGCTGCGCATGCGCCAAGGCGACTTCAGCGAGTGCGACCCAAGCTCAGCGAACGCCAATCCAATCATCATCAGCCAAGGATGCGTTGTGCCGACGGTGAACGGCCTCCCGACCGATACGATTTCTTCCATTAACCCCAACGCGGCCGCTCTGCTGAATGGATTCGTTCCGCTCCCGAACGACGGCATCGACGGTTACAGGAAGGCTCCCAGCGTGCCCACGAACTACCGCGAGGAGCAGATTCGCGTGGACCAGAACATCAGCGACAAGGCTTCGCTCTTCGTTCGTTTCACGAATGACACGAATGTCTTTAGCAATATACCTCCCTTGTGGTCAAACTCGAACTACGACACGGCTAAGACGGATCTCGATATTCCCTCCCGCGCGGACGTGCTGCACTTGACTTATAGCTTCAAGGCCAACCTCATGAATGAGTTCATCATGGGGTACTCCAATGACAACCTTCACCTGACGGACGTCGTGGGCCCCTCCAGCCCCGCACATTCGATCGACAAACCTTCTGGTTGGACGGCCGCAAACTTCTTCCCCCCCAACGCCACCAATCCCGAACTCCCTTCCGTTTATATCAGCGGTGGCACGGCAGGAAGCTACGCGGAAGACTTGGGCAACTTTGTAGGGCCGTACAACTCCAGCCCCACATTCACCTGGAAGGACAACGTGGCCTACACGGTGGGCAGGCACACCCTCAAGTTCGGGTTCTATCTGGAAAAGTACCAGAAGAACGAGCATTTTGGTTTTGACACCCAGGGCTACTACACCTTTGGGACCGGGTGGCCGGGTTCAACGGGCAACGCCCTGGCGGATATGTACCTGGGCAACATCCAACAATACGAGGAGGGAACGCTGAACTTCAACGGCCAGGCCGTGGGCGGCTACGCCAAGGGCCACTTCCGGCGTACCGACTTCGAACCCTACTTGCAAGATGACTTCAAGGTCTCTCGCCGGTTGACGCTCAACCTCGGCGTGCGCTATTACTTGTTTGTTCCCTTCCACGATGTATCCAGGCCGCAGAACTTCGACTCCAATTTCATCCCCTCCTATTACAATCCGGCGCTGGAGGATTTGCTCCAGTTCGATCCCGTTACGGGAAGCCCCGTCCTGGTCGCGGACCCGTCCACTGGCCACGTCCACGACTTCACGACTTTCGGGAATGGTTTGGTCAACTGCGGTCATGGCGGGATCTTGGCGGGTTGCGTAAAGCCCTATTACGGCGGGATTGCCCCGCGCTTGGGCTTTGCTTTCGACCCCACCGGATCGGGTAAGACCTCCCTCCGGGGTGGCTACGGGCTTTACTTCGAGCCGGGCAACGGCGACGAATCGAACGTGGAAGGACTGGAAGGCAACCCGCCGTTTACGCTGGCTCCTTCCGGCTTTAACATCATCGGTTACCCGAACGTCCTTCCGGGCGCTTACGGCCCGCCGAGCATGTCCTCCCTTCCGTTCTACCAGAAACCGCCCAGCAGCCAGCAGTTCAACCTCGACGTCCAGCACCAATTCAGCGGCAACAACCTTCTGACCGTGAGCTACGTCGGGACCCTGGGCCGCCATTTGGCCACGGCCCGGAACCTCAACCAGATCCCGGTTGGGATCACCTCGATGAACGTCCCTGCCCTCGCGGGCTTTGCCGGAAGCGACAGCCTTAACCCCTCGAACACCACGCCCATGTGCGATGCAGCCGGCAACTGCGACGTGCAGCGAATTCTGATGAACACTCAGCAGCCGGGAATTTTCTTTAAAACCTATCGTGGCTATGGGTCGATCACCGACAAGCAGAACACCGCCGTCTCCAACTACAATGCCCTCCAGGCGAATTTCCGGCACACCACGGGTTATGGCCTGACGCTCCAGGGCGCTTACACGTGGTCGCACATGATCGACGATTCCACCTCGACCTACTTCTCGACCGGTGTGGACGACAACTACAATTTGAGCCGATGGAAGGGGACCTCCAGCCTTAACCGCAGTCAAGTGCTGGTGATGAACTACATCTACAATGTGCCCTTCTTTAAGACCTCATCCTACGCCGTGGTGAGGCAGGCTCTGGGAGGATGGCAGTGGAGCGGAATCACCAGCTTTTATTCCGGCGAGCCGGTGGACTTTGGTTGTGGCATCAACGGGTTTGCCACCGGAATCGGGACGGCAGTCCGCTGCAACACCGTGGGGGCGCTGAAGATCCAGAAAGGCACGGTCGACGATCCTCAGTTTGGTCCGGTCCCGACTTGGTTTAATCCTGCCGTGACCACCCAGCCGCTCGCCAGCCAGCTTGAGGCCAATGGTCAACCCGGCATGTTCGGCTACATGGGTCGTAACGCCTTGACCGGCCCGGGCCGCAACAACTGGGACTTGGCTTTGCACAAGGACTTTAAGATGCCTGGGCTCAGGAATGAAAACTCAACGCTGCAGGTCCGCCTCGACACCTTCAATTCCTTTAACCATCCTCAGTGGAAATCCATCAATACGGGATGCGCCGGGTCGATCTCTTTCGGGCAGGCGTGCACCCAAGTGGGCAATGCCGAAGTTAGCGGCGCTTGGAGTCCGCGTAATGTCGAGTTGGGCTTGAAACTCCTGTTTTAGTAATGCTACGGTGACGCCTTTTCCGGAAAGTCTGTAGTATATTTGAGCCCTTCAGTGATTGGGCGTATGTGATTCTTGGTGGGGAATGCTTCGAGCCCCGACGGGGCGAGCTAACAAAGCACAGGCCAAAAGAAGGTGTGAACAAATCACCAGGCCCTGTCATTCTGAGCGAAGCGAAGAATCTGCATTTGTTTGTTCGCAAAGAGATAAATGCAGATTCTTCGCTTCGCTCAGAATGACAAGCAAGAAGATGCCAAGTCTAGCAAAATGAAAACTGGAACCCCATGGAACCATCCCAACCTAAGACATGCCGTCCTGCTCGTGGCGCTCACATTGCTCGGTTGCGTCTGGGCGAGGGCGCAAGCGGCCGCGCCCAAAGTTTCCAGCACAAGCTCTCCGGCCTATCCCCTCAAGGTCAGCGCCAACCGGCGCTATCTGGTTGACCAGAACAACATTCCCTTTCTGATTGCCGGTGACGTTCCCCAACCCCTGGTCACGATGGTTTCCACGGCGGACGCGGGGAGCTATTTCGACGATCGCCAGGCTCACGGCTTCAATGCCATGTGGATTGACGTGCTGGTCGCCGGCCCCTATTATCCTGACTGTCGGGATGACGGCGGCACTTATGACGGCATCCTCCCCTTCACCGGATACCTTACCGGCGGGAAAGACACGCCCCACTACGATCTCACCAAGCCCAACGAAGCGTACTTTACTCGAGTCGGCCAGATGCTCACGCTCGCGGCCAATCATGGCATGGTGGTTTTTCTTGATCCCATCGAGACCGGCCAGTGGCTTCCGACGCTGCGCAATAACGGCCCCGCTGCGGCTCGTGCTTACGGCGACTATCTGGGAAACCGTTACAAACGTTTCGACAACATCATCTGGTTGAACGGCAATGATTTTAATACCTGGCAGAACCCTGGCGATGACGCTGCGGTCCGAGCCGTAGCAGAGGGCATCAAGTCCGCCGATCCCAGACACCTTCAAACCATCGAGCTGAACGTCGAAACAAGTTCCTCTTACGATGATCCAACCTGGGTGCCGATTGTTTCCGTCAACAGTACTTACACCTACTCGCCGACATATTTCCAGATGTGGCATAGCTACAATCAAACGCCTGTCGCGCCAACCTTTTTGCTTGAGGCGCATTACGATTTGGTCGATTTCGGCACCAAACCGTGGGATTACGGGACGCCGTCGGTGCTCAGGCGTCAAGCGTACTGGACGATGCTCAGCGGGGGTAAAGGGGAGCTTTACGGCAACGGCTACACTTGTTATTTCCTGCCCGGCTGGAAGTTTCACATCGACACCTTGGGAGTGGCACAGTTCATGATCTGGCACGGATTCTTCTCCTCCCTGCCGTGGCAAGATCTCGTTCCTGACCAGGACCACACGGTAGTCACGGCCGGGTTTGGAACTCTCGGGAACTTCCAGACTCGTGTCAGCAAGAGCGACTTTTGCACTGTGTCCAAAACGCCGGACGGCTCCTTTGTCGTGGCCTATATGCCCACCGCCCGGGAGATCACCGTTAACATGGCGACTTTGAAAGCCCCTGTAATCGCCAAGTGGTTTGATCCCACGACCGGAGTGTACACAACGGTTCCTGGTGGGCCATTCGCGAACACCGGAACACTGCAATTCGCCCCTCCCGGGAGCAGCCACGACGGCGACAGCGACTGGGTCTTGTTGCTGGATGCTTCACGTATTACTCCATAGGAGATCAGCGTAATGCTTAAAAAGGCAGGTTTTGTTCTTCTGGTCGCGCTTGCGGCGAGCGCGTGCAGGAACGCAGGAGTCCCAGCGCATTCCGAGGGTAATCCAAGAGATCAGGCGATACCCTTTGAACACGATATTATCGACGCCCACCCTCCCTTGAATCAGTGGGCTACCAGTGTGGGGGACATCAACGGCGACGGGCAAGTGGACGTGGTGAGTTCAGGGGCCGGGCCGGTCGACGCCAAAACCACCGTGAACGAGGGAGGCCTGTATTGGTATGAATACCCTACCTGGGCGAAGCATGTGATTGATCCCAAGGGCTACTTTTCCGACGACCTGCAACTGGTGGACGTGGATGGCGACGGAGATTTGGATATCGTAGTACCCGAAGACCAGAGCCACGAGGTGAGGTGGTACGAGAATCCAGGACCCCGCGGGAACCCCGCGACGGACCCGTGGAAAGTCCACGTGATTGGGAACTACGCGAAGTTCCATTTCGAAGAGGCACACGACCTCGAGGTGGCGGACCTCAATGGCGATGGCAAAGTGGATGTCATCATCGCCAATCAGAAGTGGCTGGCTCCGCGCCCGGTGGGCCAGCCGCAGGACGTGGTTTTCTTCCAGAACAGCCCTGATTCCTGGACTCCTGTCGTGGTCTCCGACACCTATGGCGAAGGTACATGCATCGCCGATTTGAACGGTGACGGAAGATTGGACATTGTCAAAGCCGGATGGTGGCTCGAAAACCCACGTGACCCTGTCCATGACAAGTGGGTGCAACATTGGTTCTATCACGGCTGGCCGGACCGGGCGGGAGTCACGGTGGCCGACATCAATCAGGACGGCAGGCCGGATGTGGTGCTTTCCGCGGCCGATTCCAAAGGCCGGCTGTCGTGGTTCGAGGCCCCCGTCGACCCCCGTCAGGAGGCGTGGAAAGAACATCTCATCCAAGACCACGTCGACTACGTTCACACCTTTAAGGTGGCGGATATCAATCTTGACGGGAAACCTGACGTAGTATTCGCCGAAATGCAGGAGACGGCGCAAAAACGAGTCGGTTTCTTTTTGAACCTGGGCAAAGGGGAAAGCTGGAAGTTGCAGGTAGTTGCGAACACAGGGTCACATAACATCCGAGTTGCGGATGTGGACCACGATGGAGATATCGACATCATTGGCGCGAACTGGAACAGCGAAACAGATCCCCACGGCGCGCCGCTGGAAATGTGGCGTAACCTGCTCAATGACCGCCGGTCCGCGAAGAGCGTAAAGTGAGCGGCCGGCGGAAAGCGCGGCTCAGGGACGACTGGCTGCCGCCGATCCGGCCGGAGTTGAGGTCGCCGGAAGACGGTCCAAGCCTCAGGTCATGAGGGCAGGAGCGGCGCCGGTGTCCCGCGGGGGCTAAAGATCCCGCGCTTACCGTTCATGGCCGACCCGGACTCTACCCGGTAGTGGTCAGCAAGCCGGCGCCGGGAGGGGGCACCTCGAAGGCGGTAAACTTCACGGTTGATAACCCCGTGCCCACCCTCACCAGCCTTTCGCCGACGTCGGCCAACGCGGGGGCGGCCAGCGAGACACTGCCCCTCACCGGCACACACCTTTTTGGTCATACGAACCTCATTTGACAGAGTGGAAATCAACGGGCCTGTAGATCTCACCAGAGTTGGAGGGGCGGGGCCTGAGAGCCTGTATGTTTCAACATAATTCCCATACGCGCGGACCGGCTTGCGGAAAGTCGAACGAGGGGTAAATGAAGGCGGTCCGAGGGGCGGAGCTTGTGACTGCCTGAGGGGCAACCGGAAGGGTTGCCCCTCGAAGTTCAATCTCGGTCGGTCGGGCCGCCCGAAAATGTAGCAGGTCAGGAGCGAGCCGCTAAAACGTCAACTTCGCGGCGAGTTGAACGATGCGGCCACCGGCCGCGCCGGTGACCTGACCGAACTGGCCGCTGGTGAACGAACCCACAGGAGTCGAGAACTGCGCGTGGTTAAAGGCGTTGAAGGCCTCCAAGCGGATTTGAAGATTCATCGATTCCGCCAGGCGCGTGTCCTTGTGCAGTCCCAGGGTCCAGTTGTTGATACCCGGCCCATAGAAGAAGCGCGGGTCCGCATCGCCGAACACTCCGAGTGTCTCGGGTGCGAAGGCGCTACTTGAAAACCAGGCGTTGTTGGCGGTGTTTCTGGGGTTGTGGGTGATGTTGAGCGGACCGACGACATTGGGCATATCAATGCCGGATGTCCCGCGCAGCGCACGGTCACCGGATTCGAACAGTGGAACCGGGAATCCGGTTGAAAACCGGGTAATGCCGGCCATGCTCCAGCCCTCGACAAGCCGCTTCGGAAGCGACGCGAAGGCCCGGTCAAACGGTATGGTGTAAACGTAGCTGACCACAAAATTATGGGTGATATCAAAATTCGAAAGGGCCCGGCTAAGGCTGTGGTCGGCGTAATTCAGACGGTCGTTGAAATAGGAGCTGTTGTCGAGGACCTTGGCGAAGGTGTAAGCCGCCAGAAATGTGGAGCGGCCGGCTTTCTTTTCGAGAGTTGCCTGGAAGGAGTTGTAATCGGAGTTGGCCCAGTCGCCCTCATAGAAGCTGGTGGAGAAATCCCTTCCGAAAGGCGAACGCGTTCCGTAAACCGAGGACCCGTCAGGGCGCGTAAAGGTCTGGTCTTCCTGGTGGGGACCGCATTGGGGAGTTCCCGGCGCGACGCCCGAGCCCGTCAGGCTCAGGCAGAGGTTCGGATCGCCAGGGTTCGCTTCCTGAATACCGATCAGCTTGCGTCCGAGCGTCCCGACGTAGCCGAGGCTCAACACCATGGTGCGGCTGAGTTCGCGCTGCACCGTCAGATTGTAATCAAAGGCGTAGGGAAGCGCGTTGTCCGTAGCGTAACCCAGCGTGCTCGAGAGCGGGTAGTAATAGGAGAAATCGAAGTTCTTCGCCGCGGCGCTTCCCGGCGCCGGAATCACGAACGGGAAGGGATGTCCCTGGGACTGCCCGGTTGAGCGCGTCGTGAAGGGCGATTCGAAGAGCGGCGGGGCAGCCGATCCCCAGTATTCGCCAAATGGAACGGTGCCCAGAATCCAATAGAGCGTCTGGTCCTGGATGGCCGTGAAGAACTGCCCACCGGCGAGGCGAATGCTGGTCTTTCCGGGTCCGCCGAAGATCTTCCCCAGCGCTCCGCCCGAATAGTTCGGAGACCAGGCAATACCGATGCGCGGTGCAATGTTATCGTACCGCGTCGGCGCGAGCGTCCGCGGGACCCCGGGATCGCCCGGGTAGACAAGCCCGGTGGGCGCCGTCGGGTACTCGACGGATTGTTCGCCCGGCACCAGCGCCACGATCTTATTCTGCGAATCGTACCAGGGCTGGCTGAACTCCCACCGCAGTCCAAAGTTCAAGGTTAAGTTGGTCTTCACGTGGAAGGAATCCTGTGCAAAGGCCGCTCCGTATTTGCTGCGCGAATCGAGAAGCTGCAAGCTCGATTGCGTGTAGTTGGCCGGAGCCCCCAACAGGTAGTCCGCAACGTCCGAACCCGTCTCCGAGCCGTCGAAGCTGAATCCCCCGACCGGCGCGCCGGCGTTGCGCTGGTTCATCTGGTAGTAGCGAAAATCTGCGCCGAATTTCAACGTGTGGCGGCCGGTAATCTTCGACAAACTATCCTGGAACTGGAAGGTGTTCTGGTTGGCAATGCTGGGCGCGACCGTACCGAAACTGAATTCGTTGAGTCCAACGCTCGGCACGCCGAGGTATCCGGCAGGACCGGAACTGTTGATCCCATCCGTTCCCGGTCCGGTCACGAACCCCATGCTCGAGAGTGTCGGCGCGGTACCCGTCGGGACGGTCTGAACGGGCAGTCGCGTAAAGCTGGCCCGAAACTCATTCACCGCGCTCGGGCCGATTGACCGCGTATTGCTCAGCGTGGCTTGCTGGTTCTTCACGCGAGTCACGTCCGGAAAGCCCGGCCAACTGGCGCCCGCAAGAGCCTGGTTGGTATTGGTGCCTTGGTACAAATAATAGATCGACCAGTTGCCGGTCAGCCGGTTCAGGAAATCCACTCGCTGGCCGAACATATTATCGGAAGTCCGGGTGGGGTAGGCGGCGGAGGCGTAAATGTCGTCACCCACAGTCGGATTGGGAATGAACCCGATCGTCCCCACCGTGGCCGGCGACCACGCGGACTGGGGAATGATGCCCGAGGGGAAGATTTGTGCGTACGATTCGCCGGCTGACACCGCGGTTCCAAGCCGCTGGGATAGAATCGCGGCCCATGCGGACCCGTTAACCGTGCCGCCCAGATTGCCGACGCCGATGTTACCGTTGCGCTGGTCGGGAGAGAGCACCTGGACCTCGCTCGCCGATCCGCCGTTAATTTCGCGCGTCCCTTGGTAGTCGGTAAACCAGAACAGCTTGTCTTTGATCGCCGGTCCACCCACCGCGTAACCGAATTGATTTCGCTTGAGCGTGCCGATGCTGCTGTCAAAGAACCCGCGGGAATCCATGTCGTTGTTCCGGACGAATTCAAACGCCGAGCCGTGGATCCGGTTCGCGCCGCTCTTGGTAATGGCATTCGTCATCGCGCCGCTGAACCGCCCGTATTCCGCGTCAAAGCTATTGGTGATCAGCCGGAACTCCTGGATCGAGTCGAGATTGGGTTGTATTCCTGCCTGGAAGTTTCCGACGTTTGACACGTCGCCGCCGTTCACCAGAAACCCGTTGCTGTTTTCCCGCTGGCCGTTCACTGAGATGGTGCCGGGGCCTTCACCGCGCGTGCCCTCCGGCGCCACGCCGGATTGGAGCGAGAGCAGGTCGAGGTAGCTGCGGCCGTCGAGAGGCAATTGCAGGATCTGCTTGTCCTGAATGACCAGGCCTAGCTGCGTGTTGGTGGTTTCGATCTGTGCGGCGTTTGCGGTCACACTGATTTCCTGCGTGGTCGCTCCCACCTGCATCATGATGTCTATGCGGTGCTGCTCGTCAACGGTCAGAACCACGTCCTTGATGCTGAAGGTCTCGAAGCCCGCTGCCGCGGCGCGAACCATGTACCGGCCGGCGGGAAGCGCCAGGATGCGGTACTCCCCGGTGGCGCTTGAGGTTGCTCCGGTTTCCGAGTTTGTATCCATATTCGTGACCACGACCCGCACCCCGGCCATCACGGCGCCCGAGGCGTCCGTAACCACACCGAGAATGGTGCCGGTCACATCGGCCTTCATAAGCGAAGGCGCCATCATGACCGTGCAAATGATAACCAGCCATTTCTTCCACTGCTGAGGCATTTTTCCCTCCTTATTGAAACACTTCCTGCAATCCCGTCGTTCCCGCGCCGGCGGACACCCGCTGGCTCCTCGAATGACGATGCCCCCGCATTTGCGGCGGTGAGGCGACTGCGATCCTGGTTCCCGAGACTGGGCCATGGGCCCATGGCTACGCCGGTGAAGATCACGCCATTCGAGCGCATGCGGGAATCCCTTGGGCGGACACCCGCCGCTAGCGTAGTAAGGATTGTAGTCCGTGCCCAAAGGGCTGTCTTTACACAAACCGGAGGAAGTTTTGCCGTAAACGGATATCGGGCACGTATTCTCACTATTGATTCCTTCTCCTCTACACATGCTGCGGGCGGGATGCCCGGGTTCCCTGACGGTTGCGGCATTCCGTTTAAGACACAAGTTCCTCCGTTTTGTGTAAAGACGCTGCTTCCGGCCTCATATACAATGACTCACGAAACGCTATGACGACAATTATGACCCAGACGAAGTTGACGCTTGTAGATCGCACTCATCCCCGCGCGCAGCGGATTGCCATACTCGCTGAGCCGGGGCGGCTTGAGCTCGCCCACGCCGAGATTCCCGAGCCGGGCGAAGGGGAAATCCGGATTCGCGTGAAGTGGGTGGGTGTTTGCGGCTCGGACGTCGAAGCCTATCGCGGCACGCGGCAGTCCGAGTTTCTGAGCACTCCAACCCGGCTGGGCCACGAGGTGGCCGGGATTATCGATAAGCTGGGCCTGGGCACGGAAGCCCTGCGCGAAGGCGACCGCGTGACCTGCCGCTACGTCTGGGGGGCGTTTGCGGAGTATATTGTCTGCAAACCTTTCAACGTAAAAGTGCTGCCTCGAGATTTTCCGCTGCGTGGCGCCGGCCTGATCGAAATCCTGCCGGGCATTCTACATGCCGCGGAACTGGCGGAGATCGACCAGAAGAAAGACGTGCTCATCAGCGGGCAAGGCGTGAGCGGTTTGATTTTGACGCAGGTCATCAAGCTCTTCAGCCCGAAGCGGCTGGCGGTGACTGACCTGAAGGAGCGCAACCTTTCACTCGCGTCGCGATACGGCGCCACCCACACCTACCTGATTCCGACTCCCGAAACGCCGACGATGTCCGTCGTGGGGCGCGACTTTCCCGGCGGTTTCGACGTTGTCATCCCGTGCCTGCTCGAGGGCGATGGCATGGCCGACGCTATCGACTGCGCCGCGTTCGCGGGCCGCATTGTCATGTATGGTTGCATTGGCGTTTGCCACAAGCCACTCGACTTCTTCAAAGTGCATCGCAAGCGGCTGGACATCCTCTCCACCGAGCCCAAGCGAGATATCGACATGCGCCGCTTCTTCGACGAAGGCGTCCAGATGGTGCTCGAGGGGCTCGTCAAAACGAACGGAATCATTACGCACGAAATCCCCCTGAGCCGCATCCAGGAAGCCTTTGCGCTGCGCGACAACCCTCTGAGCGGCGCCATCGCCGTGTTGGTGAATTGCGAAGAGTAATAAGGAAGCAACGATGAGGAGATTGGGTCGAGCCCTGCTGCTTCTCTCTACCGTCGCACTCGCAGCGAGCGCGCATGCCGGAGCCGCCTTCAACTGGGACGCGCTCCGCAATCCTGTGCTTTCCTACCCCCACTGGTCGATCAAGGATCCGTCGCTCGCTTGGGAGAGGGGAACGATCTACGTTTTCTTCTCTGCCTTCTACCAGGACCATGGCCGCATTCGCAGCCACGTGGTGGAAGTAAGCACGCAGGATTTCTTGACGTTCTCGCGCCCCATCCTGAACTTCGAGGGCGAAAAGGACGGCTGGATCGGCATGTGCACGCCGGACGTGCAAAAGCTCGGGAAGACATGGGAGCTCTCGTTCAACTCCTGGGGCGACGATCCCAAACGCCCCGATCAGCTCTTCTACATGACTTCGCCGGACCTCGTCCGTTGGGCGGCGCCGTCGCCTCTGGCCGCGAATCTGACCGTGGGGCAAAGTGTGATCGGCCCTTCCCTCACCTCTGCCGATGGCAGCTATTACGCCGCGTGGCGGCAAGGTCTGGAAGACTTCCCCAACGACATCCGGGTGCGTTTTGCCGCTGCCAAGAGCCTGGCCGGACCGTGGCATTATGTGGGGTTCGGTTATGCTTCGCTTCGCATGGCCGACGGCAAGGACAATGGATTGATTCATGAGAACTATCAGTTCCTCCGGATCGGAAACGTCCTGCGCATGCTGAGCGACGACTATCGCGACAACGTCGAGGGAGAGTACCTGTACACTCTCGCGGATGCGGCCCAGCCCTTGAACTGGGAGAAGGGCTTCGAAATCAAAGTTCCTCTCGAGGGCTTCAACCGCAGTATCCGCTGTCAGGCCGCGTCGCTCTATGACCGGCGCGCGGACGACGGCTACTTCTACATGATCTATGCGGGCTCGAACGAGCAGACCGCTTACCTCGGGCGCGGCTGGAACCGGCTGGCGCTGGTGCGTTCGAAGGATCTGGTCCATTGGTTTGCCCCAGGCTCCGGCTCTCACTCCGTAACGAAATGATGGGCACGCATGAGGACGGCACGATGAGACGACTCTCGAGCGCAGTAATGTTGTGCAGCCTTTTCACTTTGGTGCGGGCCGCGGGCGCGCAGGCGTCTCTCAACTGGAAGACGCTCCGCAATCCTGTGCTCTCCTATCCCAACTGGTCGATCAAGGACGCGGCAATGGCGTACCGCAGTGGCACGTTTTACGTCTTCTTTTCGGCGTTTTACCAGGATAACGGCACGATCCACAGCCACGTTGTGGAAGTGAGTACCGAGGACTTCGTGACGTACTCGCCTCCAATCCTGAGTTTTGACGGCCACGAGCAGGGCTGGCGCGGCATGTGTTCCCCGGACGTGCAGAGCCTCGGCGATCGCTGGGAACTCTCGTTCAACTCCTGGGGCGACGATCCCCAGCGCCCCGACCAGCTTTTCTACATGACGTCTCCGGACCTGGTCCACTGGTCGGCCCGCCAGGCGCTCGCGGCGAACCTGACGGCCGGCGAAAGCGTGATCGACCTTACCGTCACACCCCTTGGCAGAGGATATCTCGCCGTGTGGCGGCAGGGGCTCGAGGACTTTCCCAACCAGATCCGCGTCCGCGTTGCGGCTGCCGGAAAGCTCGAGGGACCCTGGCATTTTGCGGGATCCGGCGATGCCACGCTGGCGATGGCGAACGGCAGGGATAATGGGCTGATTCACGAGAACTACGAATTCGTCCGCATCGGCAGCGCGCTCAACCTGCTCAGCGACGATTACCGGGACAACGTCGAGGGGGAATACCTCTATCGTCTCGTGAATCCAGCCCAGCCGCTCGTGTGGGGTATGGGCCGCGAATTGGCCATTCCCCTCGAGGGCTTCAACCGCGTGGTCCGCTGTGTTGCCGCCACGCTATACGATTGGCGCCATCCACTCGGCTATTATTATCTGCTCTATGCAGGGTCGAACGAGCAGACCAGTTATCTCGGGCGGGGCTGGAACCGGCTGGCGCTCGCCCGCTCGAAAGACCTGGTCCATTGGTATCCGGCCGGCGCCGGTGACTGACCCGAACGGCTTCATGTCCACCCCACCCAAGCCTCCGCTCGCGCCCGCCGGCCGGATTCGCGGCCTGCGCTGGTGGATCATCGGCCTGGTGTTTCTCGCCACGCTCATCTGCTACATTGACCGGCTTTCCGTCTCCATGCTGGCGCCGGTGATCTGCTCTGACCTGCACCTCTCGAACCTCGCTTACGCCGGTATCAATACGTGGTTTCTCGTCTCCTACTCGCTCGGCCAGGCCTTCTTTGGAAAGCTCCAGGACCGCTTCGGAACGCGGCGCGGTTATCCGGTGGCGATGGCCATCTGGTCGGTGGCGGAAGCGGCCCATGCTGCGACCCGCTCCGTCTTCGGACTGAGCGTGGCGCGCTTCGGGCTCGGCCTGGGCGAGGCGGGCCAGTGGCCGGCGGCGACCAAGGTAGCCGCCGAGTGGTTTCCGGCCGAGCAGCGCGCCGCGGCGATGGGCATCGTGAATACGGGTTCGGCGCTCGGGCCTGTCGTCGCGGCGCCGCTGCTGGTCTGGTTGCAGCTTCGTTTCGGGTGGAAGACCTGTTTTCTGGCGACCGGTTCGCTGGGCTTGTTGTGGCTTGGCGTCTGGCTCGCCGTCTACCGCGTTCCGGAGCGCCACCGCTGGATCACCGGGGAGGAGCGCAGGCTCATCCTCGCCGGGCAGAAGGAATCGGAACGGGCGGCGGCGCCCGAGTGGAGTGTGTTGCTTCGCCGGCGCGAGACCTGGGGCATCGTGCTGGCGCGGTTCCTGGCGGATCCCGTCTGGTGGCTTTATCTCATCTGGCTGCCTCTCTATCTTCATACGGCGCGTGGCTTCAGTCTGCGCGAGATCGGCTTCTACGCCTGGATTCCTTACCTGGGCGCGGCGGCAGGCAGCCTGCTGGGCGGATGGACTTCCGGCCGGCTCATATCGCGCGGCTGGGCCGTTTACCGCGCGCGCGGCATCGCCATCCTGTTTGCCACGCTGCTGGCGCCTGCGGGCGTCTTCATCGCCCGGGCGCAATCGCCGGTAACGGCCATCGCCTTGGCCGGTATCGTGCTCTTCAGTTTTCAGTTTTGGGTCAACAACCTGCAGACGCTGCCGAGCGACATCTTCCCCACGGGCTTTGTCGGCTCCATCGCCGGCCTGGCGGGCTCGAGTGGTAGCCTCGGCGCAGCCCTTTTCACGCTGGCCACGGGCTTCCTCACGGAGCGCTTCTCGTATCAGCCGGTACTCGTGATTTCGGGATTGCTTCTTCCCTCGGCGACGGTTGTGCTTCTCCTGCTGGTCAAGCCTGGGCGCTTCCGCCCGCCGGGTCGAGCGCGGCTCGAGGAGGGACTCGGAGGATGACTCTCAAGACCGCTGTGGCAGGTCAGGGCGCGAAGCGGACAACGCGTCTTCCTCGCGCCGCACCCGAATCACGTTCGAGAAGTGAGGATCGATGCAAACGTCCTTCCCGATTCCTTCCCGGTGCAGTCGCCGCCACGCTCCCGGCGGCAGCCCCGTAATCTCCGAAAAGACGTGATTAAAATGATGGATGGTCTTGAACCCGCAAAGCTCCGCAATGGCCTTGAGCGCCTGGTTCGTGGACATGATCAGCTCTTTCGCCCTCTCGATGCGATAGCAGGCGAGATAATGCATCGGGCTGATATCCACCGAGTCCTTAAACCAGTGGCGGAGTTGCCGGTCGGAAGTGCCTAGCGCGTGGGCCAGGGCTTGCCCATCGAGGTCGTCGCGATAGTGCTCGCGGATGAAGTCCACGGCCTTCCGGACCGCGTCGCTGGCGCTGGTCACGGCCTCGTCCGCCGCAAACTCGAGCGCCTCGTTGGCCCCGCCGCCGCTCTCCTCCAGGTAGGTAATGAGGAGTTGCACGAGGTACGCCGCGCACATCTCGCGGAAGAAGATGCCCCGGCGCTCGCCCCGCGAACGAATCTGGTCAACCAGGCTGGATATAGCCGCCCTCTGCTCCTGGATGTAGTTGCGCGCTCGCTGCAGGGCCCGCTTCATGGCGCCATCTCTCACCACAAACTTGAGATCTAACGTCTTGATGTGCGACTGGGCGCTCAAGCCGTGAACCTCGCCTGGCCGGATCAAGAAAATACGCCGCGGCAGGATCGGGATCTCCCGACCATCCAGCCAGAAGCAGCCACCGCCGCTTGCGATGCAAATGACCTGGAAGAACTTATGCTTGTGGTTCACCAACCGCGAACGGGGCTCGTAATCATACCGGGCGGTCCACAAGACTTCTGCGGGTAACGTACGCACTGCGTTTCTCCCCACCAACTCTGCACATCATCGGACTTCGTGTCCCAGAATGCTAGCTCGGACGCTAGCCCAAAGTCAATTCGCTCCAGCCGACGACAGCAGTTTTGGGAGGTTGGCAGGCCGATGCGGCGGAGCCGGAGGGCCTCACGATCCGCATGGCGCTACTGCCAATGGCTGGTTGCTGAGCGTGACAACCGAAGTTCAGAGAAAGTGCAAGTTCTGTCTGAGTTGATTGATATTGCTGCCCAAATGTGAACCTCGACCTCGAAGGGGCCATGGTTCGACAACCCTTGCGGGGTTGGGGCGCGTACCGGTAATAGCTGCCGCCGGCTTATGTGCGCCGCAGAGCACCGTGGGCCGTTTCGCGGCGCGTTGCCAGCAAAGGGCAAGAAAAGGGCAAAGAGATACTTGAGATCTCTGAACGGGGAGGGTGAGAGCGCCATTGTTGTGTCGAGGATCTTAACCTGTTTGGCGAAATGTTCGTCCGAGACGCGCGCGTTCCTGCTGGTCATTCGCAGACTCTTGTGGCCGAGTAGTCTTTGGATGCTAACCAAATCGACCCCTCCCATCGCCAAGCGATTTGCAAACGAGTGGCGCAAATCATGCCAGCTGAAGCCGGTAATCTCCGCTGCCTCCAATGCGCTAGCAAACGATTATTTCAGATCTCGAATGGCCTCGCCTGCGTGGCTTCCCGCCGCATGTGTCCGAGGGGTGGTCTGGTGTGACGACGTTCCAGGGTAGCAACTCTTCGATGCGATTAATGGGGTGGTCGGCGATGCGGGAGAGGACGTCGCGCAGCTAAGGGGAAAAGGGCAGGCGAACATCAGCACCTCATCTGGGCGTTCGCCACACCCGGCAGGTGGATTCTTAATCACGGCGCCTTTACTCGGGAGCATTTCCCCGGGGATACTGCGGACATCGGGTGGACCAGCAATATTCGCCTGGACCGCGCTGGCCGTCCGTACGTCGCTTACTCGATTCTGAAAGTTTCAGGCTCGGCCGAGAGTCCTTCGAGCCGGAGACGCCCGCGTCGACGTACTCCGCTTCGATTTTCCATTCGCGGCGAGTGCAGTATTCCCGCAGCTCGACGAGCTGCGTTTCCGGGTTCTGGCTGTTCAGGGTTCTGACGCGGGCGTAGAGCGCGACTCGCATAGTTTTATTGCATCTATCCACCGGGACGGGCCGGGCGTCATGCGGCAAGAAATAGAGGTAGTTGACACGGGGAGTTGCGCCCACAGATGCAGCCCTCCCTCCAGTTCCCCGCCCATGGCCCCCGGCGGGCGGCGCAGTTGTACGGCAGCAGGTCGGGCGGCCGCTTTCTCGCCTGAATCACGAAGTCTTGGCCGGTATCCCAGTATATTTCCGCATACTCGATTTCAAAGGTGTGACCTGGGCGGCCGGCTCGCCGGTATTCCGGGAACATGTCGACGGGTTTTTCCAGGGCGGCCGCGGGGGAGTACGCCGGGACGATGGCGGTGGTGCCCAAGTCGCCTGGGCGGCGCTTGAAACCGACGGCGTACATGCGGGGCTTGATGACGGGAGGAGAGGCTTCCATCTCCTATAATATACAGAGCGAAACCGGGTTTTCTGGGAAAAAGTGAGGTTTTTGGGCAAGAAAGCGAAAAAAATTGAAGGCAATTTGAGGATTCGGCGGCTGGCCTATGGACTCGGCTGCGGGGCGATAAGTGAGCGCCTTGTATTGAGCGGATGCTTGATCCTATAGTGTGAACGAAAGCTCGCGGACGGGCAACGGCTGCGTGAGGCAACCTACTGTCAATGCGACAACTGCATCAATGACCGCGTACAGTTTCGGTTCCACCGCCGGAGGATTGCAAATGTTTCGAATTAATGAAATCGTCGAGCCTTCGGGCAGGGGACAGAGAGCGGACTGGCCGGAACACATCGGCACCGTGACCAGAGTGACGAAAGAGTCGGTCTTTGTTCAGTGGCACGATTGCGCCGTCGAAGACGAAATGAATTCCGATGAGATCGTCTCCACTGGTACTTTCAATGACATCGTTCCGGTCGTGGTCGCAGAACTTCCCCTGCCTGAGGAGAAGCCGCCAACGATTCACTAAGCGAACAAAACGGGTTTCCATCATGGCCTCCCGGCACGAAAAGGGTCCGACGGCCATCCGCCACCACGGATACGGCAGGTTCGTTGTGGATGGCGAGATCATCAAGCTGAAGTCGAGAATGTGATAATCGGCAGACGACAGGAACACCGGGCCTCGCCGGCCGGCAACCGGGCCGGGGCGAGGCATGTCCGACAGGATAACGGCCCACAAGGAGCCAAACTTATGCCCAATCTGTTCGATCCCCTCCCGATCCGGAATGTGACCCTTCCCAACCGCATCGTCGTTTCGCCAATGTGCGAGTATTCCAGCACCGACGGGTTTGCCAACGACTGGCACTTGGTCCACCTGGGAAGCCGGGCCGTCGGTGGGGCGGGGTTGGTTATGACGGAAGCCGCCGCCGTTACGTCGGAAGGACGGATCAGCCCGCAAGACCTCGGAATATGGAGCGAAGACCATATCGAGTTTCTCGCCCGCATTACCCGCTTCATCCACTCCCAGGGCAGCGTCGCAGGCATGCAGTTGGCTCATGCCGGGCGGAAGGCGAGCACCTATCGGCCTGGGGACGGGGATGGTGCCGTCCCGGAAGGGGCGGGCGGCTGGACGAATGTGGTAGCTCCCAGCGCAATTCCCTTTGCTCCAAACTATGTCCAGCCGCAAGCCCTGACGCTCGAGGGAATTCAATCCGTCGTCGCGGCATTTGCGGCAGCCGCCCGCCGCGCTCGCGAAGCAGGATTCAGGGTGATCGAGATCCACGCCGCCCACGGGTATCTGCTTTCGGAGTTCCTTTCGCCGCTCGCCAATCACCGCACCGATGAGTACGGCGGCTCGCTCGAGAACCGCATGCGCTTGCTGATCGAGGTGGTCCGGGCAGTCCGCGGAACGTGGCCGGAGAGTGCGCCTTTGTTCGTGCGCATCTCGGCAACCGACTGGCAGGAAGGCGGGTGGACCCTCGACGATTCCGTGGCGCTGGCCATGCGCCTGAAGGATTGTGGTGCGGACCTGGTCGACTGTTCCTCCGGAGGGAATGTGCCGCCTACCCGAATGACCGTGGGGCCGGGATACCAAACGCCCTTCGCCGAAAGAGTCCGGCGCGAAGCACAGATCCTGACGGGTGCGGTGGGCATGATCACGGCTCCAGCGCAGGCTGACCACGTCATCCGCACCGGCCAGGCGGACGTTATCCTCATGGCGCGGGAGTTCCTGCGTGATCCCTACTGGCCCTTGCGGGCGGCTCGCGACTTGGGATATCCCGTCCCCTGGCCCGTGCAGTACCTGAGAGCCGCTCCCCATGGCACGAAGGCTCGCGTCACGGCAAAATCGTAAACACCGCTGCCTTCGTTCGATGCAAGGCATGAAACCCCAGTGATGGTCATGCGTTACAGCAGCAACTTCAGAAAGCAGCAGAGAGGAAAGGTCTTCACCTGACGTTCCACGGTTTGCGCCATTGGGCAGGGACGATGCTCTATCGTGCTGGTGTTCCGATTAAAGACATCCAGGCGCGGCTCGGTCACTCCCGCTGGCAGACGACGGCTGGTTGGTACATTAAAGAGAACGATCAGGGCCAGCAGAACGCTGCCGAGATTGCCTGTCGCTTTTTGCGCCCCGTACCAAACGCTCAGGCTACCACGGCTGCTAACAAGTCGGCGCAAAGTGCTACGACAGGAATTTCGCACGCAATTGCTACCAGAACTGCTACCATGAGCCTAGACACAAATGCAAGTGCTTGAAAAGTAAGACCGGAGGGATGGGTGAGCGGTTGAAACCGGCGGTCTTGAAAACCGTTAGCCCCGAAAGGGGCTCGGGGGTTCGAATCCCTCTCCCTCCGCCACGTACGATGCGGTACGTGGCTCCGCCAGCCGGCAGGGGCCTGACTGAAGGGCCGCGCCGTCAGCCCGCGTGTAGTCAAAGCTGCCTGTGAAGGCGGGCATGGGGTTAGGCAATCTTCTGTCCGCACTCGGGACAGAACTTCGTCCCCGCTTCAAACTTCGTTCCGCAGCGTGAGCACTCATTCTTGGGCCGCAACGGCTGCCCGCACTCGGGGCAGAACTTCGCGCCCTGCGTCCGCGCCCCGCACTTGGGGCAAAGCGCAACCGCTTCGGATGTCAGGTCGAGGTCCTTGGTCAAATCCTGCTGGCGAAGCTTATCGTGCATTTGTTCGACGGCAATCTGCGACTGTGCTGCCGCAATCTCCGTCTCGATGTTGGGGGCGCAGTCGTAGCAGAGGCCGCGCTTCTGGTTCCAGCACATGGTGAGGCAGGACCACTTCGCGCACTTCGGGCACTGGCGAAAATTGGGCTTGGCCTCTTCCACGGATTCTTGAAAGGCCTTATCGTGGCCGGGCCCCTGGATGGCTCGCTCGATCTCGTAAGCGCCTGCGCTGGCGCGGCCGAATACTCCTCCGAACAGGTCGCTGGCGGCGCGCAAGGCGCTGCCCGCGTAGCCCGCCATGGAGGGTTTGAAGGCGCTCATGAATCCGCTTCCGCACCGGTCGCAGAAAAACTCGAATTGATACCCCTTGTCTGTGGAATGGTCAGAATGGTTCTTTGTAAACTGGATCAAAGCCATGGAGAATCTCCGTTGAATTTCATGGGCATTTGAAGGCGTGAAGAAAGTCGGGATGAAAAGCGGCTGATCTTTCCACACCTTCCTACCGCTGCGTGATGCGCAGCGATTGTATTCTCTCCGCTTTGAGTTTTCAATACGCACTGGCTGCGGAGCGACGGGAAGGGAGGGGCTCCTCTAACTGCAGGGGCGGTTCGCGAACCGCCCCTGCGTGACTTATCGCCCTGCGCCCGCCGGCCAAACGACATTTGGTCACAGCCACTAACGTTTTTCACATTTTCCGCTTGACAACTGCGCCTACCTATGATAGCCTACCTTTATGGTCACATTGCTGGACAGTTTGTCGCAGGCGGGCGCCAGGGCGGGCCGAGCCCCGGACCACAGCCCAATTGGCCCGCCAAGATGTGAAAGCGGGGAACTGGAAAAATGAGAAACAGTGGAAACGAACTCAAGAAGTACTTTAAAACTAAGGACATCGCTATTTTTCGTGCTGTATTTTTTGTGCGTTTTGCGTGCAATTTCGCACCAATGGGGCCTCGAAATGAGCAAAAACGGCAAGATCTGCGCAAAACGAAGCGGAGCCTATGGCTAGGCAAGCGAGAGCAAAGAGAGACATACTGTCGGCTAGCAGGGGCGGTTCGCGAACTGCCCTGCACCCTGAGAGGAGACCACCGCTCATGAACCGGAAGCTGATTTGCGCGGGACTATTCGTGGGGCTCGCCGCGTCGGGGTTGACGTTTGCCGCCTCGCCGCAAAGCCTCGACCTGCATGCGTTGATTCAGGAGATTCGCTCCGAAGTCTACCCGGAAGAGGCCATGGACTACATGCGTCGGGTCTACGTCACGGACCGCTGGTCTACTTTTCCGAAGTATGCTGAGACGGCCGAGTATCTCAAGGACGCTATGACCCGCATGGGTCTTCAGCGAGTCGAAATGCTTGCCGCGCCGGCCGATGGCACGACTCAGTTCGGCTACTGGACAGAGCCGCTCGCCTGGGATGCCAAAGAGGCCCGGTTGGAAATCGTCGATCCCGCCTTGCCGCAAGCTGAGCGCACTCTTGCCGACTTTCAAAAGATTCCGTGCTCATTGTGCATGTGGAGCGGGTCAACTCCCCCGCAAGGCGTCACGGCGGAAATAGTGGATTTGAAGGACGCCAATCCTGACACGATCGCCAAGCTGAATCTGCGCGGAAAGCTGGTGCTGACTCCTGACAATGCGGCCAACCTAAAATGGCCACTCGTCAAAGCGGGCGCCCTGGGCGCCATCAACGCCTTCAGCGAGAATCCCAGCTTGCCCGATGGCCACCAGTGGGTGAACGCCTGGGGTGACAATGGCTGGGCCTTCACCAAGATCAGCACTCCGCTGCTTTGCTTCTCGATCTCGCCGCGTCAGGCCGCCCTGGTTCGCAAACTCCTGGCGGAGAAGGGCAAGGTCGTTGCCAAGGCCACCGTCGACAGCCGCTACTACAGCGGGCCGTATCCTTACGCCACGGCCGTGATCCCGGGCGACGGCCCGGAAGAGGTTCTCTCGCTCGGCCACAGCTCCGAGCAGGGTGCCGAGGACAACTGCACCGGAGTTGCGGCGATCCTGGAAGCTGCGGCGACCCTGAATCGCCTGATCGCGTCGGGCAGGTTGCCTCGTCCGCGGCGGGCGATCCGCATTTTGAATATGGGCGAAATGTACGGTTCCATGCATTACGTTGCCACCCACCCGGATCGCATCCGCAACACCATTGCCGCAATCTGCCTGGATACGCCTGCCGCTTCCTACGACCTGCCCGGCACGGAGTACACGTTCTACCTGAATCCGCAGGTGGCCAGTTCCTACGTCGATGCATTCATTCTGAAGGTGGCGGAAGATTACTTTCCCACAGTGGACGTGGGCGCCGGCTATGATTTCCCTCGCAAGCTCGGCCGGCCCTGGCACTCCAGCCCCTTCGGCACGGGAACGGACAGCTACCTGGGAGATCCGAGCATCGGCGTTCCCAACGTGTGGGCCTACAGTGGTAGCGGTGTGATCACCCATCACAACAGCGAGGACACGCCGGACCGCGTCGATTCCCGTTCGCTGCGGGATCTTACCATCGTCAACGCCGCCTTTCTTTATTTTCTCGCCAATGCAGGCCCGCAGGAGGCCCGGTGGCTGGCGGGGTTGAGCGAGGACCGCGCTTACGAGGTGATTCTCCGCTCCGTCGATTCCTACCTGGATCAGATCGCGGCGGCGGGCGGCGCGCCGCAACTTGCCGGGTTGCTCGGGGAAGCAAAAGAGAAAACGGATTATCTGGTGGGGCGGGGAATTCAGGCCATCGATTCCGTCCACCGCCTGGCGCCGGAATCCGAACGCCAGGCCCTGAAGGATTCGATCGCTCCCCTCACGGCGCGCCTGCGCCAGTTTGGCGACGGGCAGTCGTTGCGAATTGAATCTGCGGTTCGGGCTCGCGCCGGAGTGTTAGGAATCAGTTCCGCCGTCGAGCCAACGCGCGCCTCATCCCCGGATGAACCCACCGCGTCTTCGATTGTGGTGAAGCGCCTGCGGATGGGAACGATTACGCTCGATGATTTGGCCCCCGACCAGCGCCAAGGCTACCCCTCCGGGGCATGGGATGTGCCCGTAATTACAGCCCTCTACTGGTGCGACGGGCAGCGTACGCTGGAGCAGGTTATTCATCTCACCCGGATGGAGCTTGGGCCTACGGATATGGACTTCGTTGGCTATTTCCGCTTTCTCCGCAAGCACGGCTACGTGGAATTCGTAAGAGGGAAGTAGAGGGCGCCGCGGGCGCGCTCCGGCACACGAAAATGCGAGGTGGACGGCGGACCTTTCAGCCGGAAGTTTCTGCGCCAAAGCGAAAGACGCTGCCCGGCCCTCGATTCTCTTGGAGCTTTCCGGCGGGTTCGGTGAGCGTTGTGGAACTGGATAAATCGTTCCCTTCGAAGATGTAGGGGCGAGTCGCCGGAGATGTAAACAACTCGTCTGTCATTCTGAGCGAAGCGAAGAATCTGCAGTCATCTCTTTGAGAACAAACAAATGCAGATTCTTCGCTTCGCTCAGAATGACAGGGACTGGTGATTTTTTCACACCTTCGCCGCCTCGCCCCTACAATCCGGCGCCTAAGTTTCCCGGCAGAATGCCGATTTAACCCTTGTGGACTCTCGTGCCGCATCGCCCGATTCGTCAAGCGCCGCTCATCGGCCAACTCGTTTCATTGCGCGGCAACCGATCTTTGACCGCTGCAAACAGGTGTACGGTTACGAACTGCTGTTCCGTTCCGGCCTCGAGAACCGCTACACGGCCGATGATGGCG
>CAZCVY010000093.1:0-24640 GCA_964501985.1 uncultured Acidobacteriota bacterium
CGAGCAAATTCTCCGCCATCTTCAGACTGCCTTCGGCCTTGGCAAGGATGTCGGGAGCATACTTGTCGGCTCCGTGCGATCTGGCGATATCCACGGCGTTGCGTGCTTCATACATTTCCAAAGGGACGTTCTTCAGATCAACCGTTAGCGCCAGGGGATTCCCCATCTTTTGATACTGGGTGCGCTTCATGAGTTTGTAGTCGTTGATGATGAAGATGCTTCCCTTCGTACGCCTCTCGGGGTCGTTCTCAAGGACAACCAGCTCGCCCGGATAACGTACCGAGAAGTACGGCTCGGAGGTGACAAAGAGGGAGAACGTCTGCAACTGCGTCGTGGCCTTCAGATTGCCCTCTCCGTTGCTGTTGATGAGGACTTCACCGAGGTTGCTGGTTCTGCCTTCCGTCGACACAGCCCACAGGACATAGGTGAGAAACTCGGCGCTCAGAGTCCCTGGCTGCGCCAGTCCTTTGACATTGACTTCAATATCCGTTATGCCCGGCTTCGCCTCGACCTTGGCTTGGCCGGAGGCTTGCGGCATCACGCTCGTACCCTTAAGAGCTACAGTCGTGCTCTTGCCGACCTGGTAGCCGATCGCCGTAACGGACTTGGTGATGACATCAGAAGCCGGGGGCTCCGGCTGTGATTGAGCAGCCAAGGGGCCCTCGGAAAGGCAGAGCGCCACAAATGGCAGCACCATCATGCAAACGCGTTTCATGATTTTCTCCTTCTCTTTCACTTCAGGATTCTGTACTGCAAGGTCCGGCTAGCTGGATGTGGGTGTTGATCGCATCCGCCTGCTGGATTCCGCGCCCTTGCCGCATCGTGGCGACGGCGAAAGCAAACATGGATATAAAATTTGTAGCGTTAGATCAGCTTGAAGTCAACTGCCAGAAAAACAGGAAGAACGGAAAAAGGTGCGATATGCGCGATTTCTTCTCACGCTACGACGCGGCGCGGCAACTCCAAAATGGTGTTTATCGCACCTTTCCCCGTTTTTCGGCGGGTTGGCCTTACCCTCTCAGCGCATCTCTAGTTCACAAGAACAGCATTGTGTTGGTCAAGAGTTACAGAATTCGTACCGGATTTCAATTGGACCTGAAAGTCCCACTTGAACAGTTGGTTGTTGTAGGCGCCAAGGCAGACAAAGTAGTAAGTACCCGGAGGCACGCCGGGAAGCTGCGCCTTGCCGCTCGCATCCGCCCTCGCGCCGGAAACGGTGGAGGAATTCGTGGCGGCGACTCCTACCTGGCAGGCCGGTTGGCGGTTCGTGCAAGCTGCGAGGTAACCCTTGACCTGGGACACTCCCGGCGGTGCCTGAATACCCGCACCCGCCAAAATGGCTTCATAGCTCTGGTTCAGCAGGACGAAGGTGTGCCCGGCGAGCGGATTGGAACCGCCTGGCTGACCGGTCAATCCACTCGTAACCGAGAGAATCGCGTTCCCTGTCGGCGCGCTGGGGGTTGAGAGGACGGCTTTGCCCGGTTTAGGAATTCCGGCAGTTGCTCCTCCGAGCGTCGACCCGGCGGTCGGGGGGACTTCGCCCGGTGCAGGAGTGGCCGGAGGCGGATTGGGTTGCTGGGGCGCCGTGGTCTCCGTGGGTTCGTTCAAGACCTCCGTGAAAACCGACCTCCCGGACGTGGGAACCAAAAAGAAGCCCAGTCTGAACTGCCCTGCGCCGCACGGCGCCTTAGGGTCGGATTTCTCATAGTCTTGGTACGCAAAATGCGGATTCGTTTTGGTGGTGGGTAAGCAATGCTGGTAGACGGAGTAATCGTCGCTACCGGGCCAACTACGGGTCGGATTACTCGGCTGCCACGCGAAGAGGTAGATGTGGGTGGATTCGTAGAGGGATCTCGCGACAACGACCTGGCATTCGCCGGCGTCAATTGCGGTATACCCACTGGTCGTTGTTTTCGCGTTCCACACGCTCGGATCAAGCATGCCAGTCAAGCTGACCGCGACCATGATTTTCGTTTTCGTGTTATTGCAGACTTTGAGCCCAGCCGCAGCGGGAGCGGGATGGGCAAGCCCCACGAAGATGGCGAACGCGATCTGGAGCCCCAGACCGAGTGCGAAAGATCTCGATTTCCGGACGCTTGCGGGAAAGTGCATGGATTTCCTCCAAGCGGTTTTTTGCGTGGCCTCAATCACGCCGGTCATCACCGGCCCAGCGTCAGGGTTCCTCTCTCGATGGCACCAAATCACGACGACTCTCGTCACATCGTGGCGCACACGGTCATGGGTGGTTCAAGCACCATAGAGGCTCGCAATAATTGCCCAGCGCGCCACGCGCGCTGCGCTGGTTTCCAGTCCAGGCGTTCATTTCGGAGTTTCCGTTTTCCGTGTCGGAAGCGATCCAATATATCCCCGTTTGCCTCCGCTCGCAATCCTCCTAGCCTGAAGAACGGGGACACCCACTTGGTCAATAGGGCGCTTTTCGGTCCGTCGCCGGGGGTGTTTGCACTCCACTCGCGGTTTTACGAGGACGATGCGAGCGCAAAGCTTGATCGTTCGCCGCGTCCGGTGTATTTTCTCCTGCCGTCGTGCCGGCCTTCGGTCGGGACTTCGGGATGTGCGGTCATAGCACGGAGGTGGACGATGTTGAAGCTGAGTCGTAGGCAATTCAATCGCGCCCTGGTGGCGTCGGGAGGTATCGGTGCGCTGCGCCCGCACTTGGGGGCGGCACAGCAGTCGGGCCGAGCCGAAGAGCGCCCCAAGGGGTGGATCACCGATGTGGAAGGCGTGAGAGTAGGCCACTGGACCGATTCCCGCCGGCCCACGGGCTGCACCGCCATTCTCTTTGATACCGAGGTCACCGCCGCCGTGGACTATGACGGGTCGGCGCCGGGCGAGCAGTTGGCCGTCATGCTTCAGCCCGTGAGCCCTGTCGACAACATTCATGGAATCCTCTTCAGCGGTGGAGGGCCCTTGGGTCTGGCGGCGGTCGCTGGCGCCGGAAAGTACCTGGAAGAACGCAAAATAGGTTACGACTGGGGTGTGCCCAGCATTCGGGTTCCCATCGTCATCGGCGCCGTCATCGACGACCTGGCGATCGGCGATGGGACCATCCGCGCCGACGCGGAGGCGGCCCACAAGGCCTGCGAACTCGCTCGCGCCGGACCCGTGGCGGAAGGTAACGTGGGAGCGGGCGCAGGGGCCACCGTGGGAAAGATGCTTCGCTCCCAAGGTCTCGCGGGAATGAAAGGCGGCCTGGGAACCGCCAGCCTGCGCTTGGGCGAGGTGGTGATCGGCGCCCTCGCCGTGGTCAATGCCGCGGGCGATATCCTGGATTGGCGAACCGGGAAGACGCTGGCCGGGGCGCGCCGTCCGGACGGTCGAGGCTTCGCGCACCTTACGGAGGCGCTGAAGCTGGGCTTGGCGAGGACCACGCCGCACGCGGCGCTGACGGTGGACGACGCCCCGTTCCACAGCACCACCCTGGCCGTGGTCGCCACCAACGTGGTTTTCAGCAAGGCTGAGCTGACCAAGATCGCCATGATGGCCAATTGCGGTGCTGCCCGCGCCATCATTCCATACCACACGACCGGCGATGGTGACCAACTCTATGCGCTCTCGACGCGGAAATTGCAAGCGGATGTTCCCGTATCCGCCTTGGGCGCGATCGCGGGAGAAGTGGTCGCGGAGGCAATCGGGCGCGCCGTGAAATCCGCCAAGTCCATCGCAGGGTGGCCGGCCTGTGAGGACTTCTTTCCGGAGCAGTAGAGGCCTCTCCGGAAGAGGCTTTGCCGCGCTTGAGGTTTGGCATGGCCGCCGCTGCGCACTGTAGACCCTGGGAGCGCGGGCATCCTGCCCGCTTTGGCATAGTCGCCGCGCCCACTCTCCGTCGAATTTATGCGGGCCCTCAAAAAAAGCGCGGCCTTCGAGATATCGAAGGCCGCGCGTTGATGGAGGTTTTATTAATCCGATCATGAGTGTTCCATGACCGGATGGGCGGGAAGCCCGATTTAATTCGGCAGTTGATGAACTCCTCTGGCCTGCATGACCCACATCGGTGCGGTCCAGGAAACCCCGGTCTTTGAAGTTCCACTCGTCTGTTCATAGAACAAATCGCCATACGTGCGCAACGTCGGCGAGGGGGTCAGGTTCACCAGTCCGCCGACCCCGTTGAAGAAGGTGTCAGCGTAGGTCAGTACGGTGATGGGCTGCCCGCCAAAGAGCGCGCCGCACGGAGTCATCGTAAACCCTCCTGTTTTTCCGTCGGAACCGGCCGCCAACAGCGCGGTGAAGTTGCCGGTGACGGTGCGCGGCCGGAGGAACATGTGGTCTGCGGCCATCGTGGGCGGTGTCCCTGCGCCGAGCACGCCGAACACCGCAACCTTTTCCGCCACACCGACGGTCTGGGGACCGAAGGTGAAAACCTGGCGATTCCAATGCTGCCAGTTGGTCCAGTAATGGGTGGTATCCGTCAAGGTAACATTGAGCCCTGAGTGCAGCGGAACCGCACCGTTCATATTGGGAACTTCATCGTCCACGAGCAGGGTGAGGGAAGTGGCGTTGCCGGAGCCGTCGCGCGTCACGCCGATGATTTTTCCGAGGAACGCGGACTTCTGGCTGGCCGAGGATGTTTGCTCTTCCGAATCGACAGTCTGCGCGATGATCTGGCCGCTGGTGTTGACGATCGCATCGACTTCAACGAAGGTGTTGGCCGTGAGATCTCCAAAGGTCGTTACGCCGTCGCCTTCAAACACCGTGTCGCTATTCGAAAGGACGGTCAGCGTCTGTCCCACGCCGTCGGCCACCGTCAGTCCGAAGCTGCCGGTAAAGCCGCTGGGAACGCCGGTGGTCGTCGGACTTTGGACGATGCCGTACAGCGAAGTGGCTTCACCCACGGTGGTACCGGAAGTGGTTCCGCCGGCGACGGTGAATTGCGGATCGACGACTCCGGTCACTTGTCCGTTGCCGTCAACTTGCACCGAATGGCGAAGGTCAAAGTCCACCATGAGCCCGCTGGTGGTGGAGCTGGACACGACGAGGGCGGGACTGATGGTGATCGTAAGGGGTGATGTGGTGGTCAGGGTTGTCGGGTTCACCATGACGGGGGACGGCGGCGTGGTCGAAGTGTTGAGAACCACCAGTTGCGGGTTCGCGAGCGTTAGTTGCAATTGACTGTAGGTTCCCGGCGTAACGCTGGCGCTATTAAGAATATTGGTGAAGTCCACCAGACGGGCAAAATCCACGGTGGCGGGCGTGGTGGAGGAAATCAGCGTGACGGCCGTTCCGCCACCCTGCGGTACAAGACTGGCGTTGGTGATTTGCACGGTGAACGATTCCACATCGCAGATGGGCGCGTCGGTTCCGAAAGCAACAACTTGTCCCGAGGGCGTGGCGGTGACCGTTTGCGGGGTTGAACTCGTTCCCGCGTTTGATCCGCACCCCACCATGAGCGCCGTGGCCAAAATCAAGAGCCCACCTAACAAAAGCAGTATTGCCCTTCTATGCATAATTGTCTCCTAAACTGTTGTTTTTGTGTCCATCGCCAACGCTATCCTGCGTTTTCAATCAGGGGGCTCGGTCTACGCCGTGCTTCCCCTCGCAATCGCTCCGCCAAACCTACGCTCGAAATAAGCATTGTGGTTACAATCAATTCGATAACACCAGGCATGCAACTTCAGGGATAGGGTGGCGAAAATTTACAATGCCCGGCCCGTTGAGCTCGACCTTTTTGCGTGGTCTCCGGCCCACGCGGAAATCGGAGAAGCGGTCTCCTTTCCGATCCAATGGCTCGCAACGCGACTCCTGGGGTACAGCGGACCTACTCTACTCAACCCGCCTGCGCGCAGAAAGTTGCGGGTTGCAGCCTAATTAACCAGCGTCCAAGATAAAAGCTATGCATCGGCAGGGGACCTGCGGCTCGGCCGCGTGCTATGCGGGCCGGTTGCGCCTGCCCGGAACGTGGCGCTAACATCCGACCTGATCCTCACAGCGCCGGAGGCTCAGCTTCCGGCGCTGTGAGGATGAAGGAAAAAAGGGCCGTGGCGGCCCGGAAGGGCGGAGCCCTTCCGCATAGCGCCGCGGCGAAGCCGCAAGTCCCATTTGTTTTGGACACCGTGGGCAGCTTAATCAACGCATAGAGCGCTAATTGAACATGGCTTGCAGGCGGCGAATGCCGGTAAGGGCGAGCTTGTAGTGCGGGTCCATCTCTACCGCCGTCCGGTAGGATGCCAGGGCGCGAGCGAAATCATGTTTCAATTCCCACGCCCGGCCAAGGTTGAAGTGCGGAAAAGCCGGATTGTCGTAGCGCATTGCGCGCGTGGCCATATCCAGCCAGGGAATGGCTTCGTCCACCTCGCCTTTCTCGATCAGGTAGGCGCCAATATCGTTGTAGGGATTGCCGAAGTCCGGGTCGACTTCGATGGCGCGGCGGCATTCGGCGATGGCGGCATCAAAGTCGCCCATAAAGCTGTAAGTCCACCCGAGAAAGGTGTAGGCTTCCGCCGTAGGATAAGCTTTGATGGACTGGCGATAGAGCTCCGCCGCCTCTTCCAGGTCGCCTTTCATCTGGTGACGGTAGGCGTCCTGGAAAAGTTCGATCGCGGTGTTCAGAGGTTCGTCTTCCGGCATAAGCTGCCCCGCGCGAGTTTTCGACAAGCCGCGCGAATGGTTCGATATAATTATACCGCGAAGCCGAGTTTGTGGCATCGCCATCTACTGAGGACGGCAAAATACAGCGTCGAATTCCTCTCGTAGCGCGGGCGTCTCGCCCGCTGGGGCGTGGGCAACTTGCCCCGACCCATCGGGGTCCTGCCCGCGCGCCGACGGGAGCGGGACGCTCCCGAGACAGCGGGCAAGATGCCCGCGCTACGGACGCCACCGTCACGATGTTTTGCGAACCTCAAAGGAAGACTCGTGAAAATCGCCCTGGCTCAAATTGACACTACGATTGGCGACTTTGCCGGCAATGTCGACCTGATCGTCAAAAATGCAGAATGCGCGCGCAGCCGCGGCGCGGACCTCGTGGTGTTTCCCGAACTCGCGCTCTGTGGCTATCCGCCGCGCGACTTGGTGGAGAAGCCCGGCTTCGTTGAACGCTCCGAGAGCGAGCTGCTCCGGCTGGCGGGAATTCTTCCTCCCATCCCGACACTGGTGGGCTACGTGCGCCGGTCGCGGGCGAGCCAAGGGAAGAAGGTGGCGAACGCCGCGGCGTGGGTCGAGGACGGCAAAGTAGTGGTGGACTACGCCAAAATTCTGCTGCCTTTTTACGACGTGTTTGACGAGTCGCGCTACTTCGAGCCGGGCACGAGCGTCTGCATCCATGAATTTGGCGGGTTCCGCGTGGGCATTACCGTCTGCGAGGACACCTGGAACGACAAGCATTTCTGGACCGATCGCCTTTACACCCGCGACCCGGTGGAGGAATGCGTTGCGGCGGGGGCGAACCTGCTGCTCAACATCGCGTCGTCGCCCTACAACACGGAAAAAATCCAACTGCGCTACGACATGCTGAAGACGATTGCAGACAAGCAGGGAATTCCCGTGGCTTACGTGAATCACGTGGGGGGAAACGATCAATTGCTTTTCGACGGCTCCAGCCTGGCGTTCAACGCGCGCGGCGAGCTTGCCGTGCGCGCCCGCGCCTTTGCCGAGGATTTGGTGATTTTTGATACCAGCGAGGGGGGAAGGGAAATCCGCCCCGCGCCGCAATCCGAGGAGGAAGAGATTTACCTCGCCCTCTGCCTGGGTATCCGCGACTACGTGCGCAAGTGCGGATTCACCAAGGTGCTGGTGGGGTTGAGCGGCGGAATCGATTCGTCTCTGGTGGCCACGCTGGCGGCAGACGCCTTGGGGCCTGAGAACGTGCTGGGAGTGGGCATGCCGGGCCCCTATTCGTCGCCGGGAAGCATTCGCGACGCGGAGAAGCTGGCGCGAAATCTCAGCATCGAGTTTCGCGTCATCCCGATCACCCCGGTGTTCGAAAGCTACCTGCGGACGCTGGACCCCGCCTTCGAGGGCGCCCCGCGTGACGTGACCGAGGAGAACATTCAGGCGCGCATCCGCGGCAACATCCTGATGGCGCTTTCAAACAAGTTCGGCTCGCTGCTGCTGACCACGGGGAACAAATCCGAATTGGCCGTGGGATACTGCACGCTCTACGGCGACATGGCGGGCGGTTTGGCCGCGATCGCCGACGTGCCCAAGACCACCGTGTATTCCCTCGCGCGCTACATCAACCGCGCGGCGGAGCGCATCCCGCAGGCCTGCTTGGATAAACCGCCCTCGGCGGAACTGCGCCCCAACCAGACCGACCAGGACTCGCTGCCCCCCTACGAGGTGCTCGACGTGATTCTGAAAGCCTACATCGAGGATAAGCGCGGCGCCGACGAAATCGCCGCCAGCCTTCCGGACGTCGATCCCGCCGTTGTGCGACGCACCGTGCGTATGGTGAACGCCGCCGAATACAAGCGCCAGCAGGCCCCTCCTACCCTGCGAGTCACCGCCAAGGCCTTCGGCATGGGCCGGCGGTTTCCTATCGCGCAGAAGTTTTACGAGTAGCGCAAGGCGGCATATGGGAGACGGCATACGGTAGACGGTATACCGGAAATAGGGGACGGCCAACAGCAGACGAGAGCCGCGTCTGCTGAGCCCGCATGTCTCACCAGATCGTTGTTGCGGATGCATCCCGGTTTGAGCCCCAAAGGGGCGAACCAAAAAGCCCAGGCCAACGGCCTGGGTTTGCAGAAGGAGGAGCGACGGAGCCCGGAAGGGGCGCGCCATGCTCGATGAGACAGACTGTATTTCGCCCTTGCAGGGCTCGACCTTCACGGTTGCGGGTCATCTCAAAACCCAGGCCGTTGGCCTGGGCTTTGTTAGTTCGCCCCGTTGGGGCTAAACGCCGAGGCCATGCAGCAGCATTGGACTTTTCTGGTGAGAAATCCCGGTGAAGACTTCAGTTTTGTTCGGCGGAAACCAGGGAATGATTTTGTTTGGCAGGCGGAAGGCTTACGACCGTTACGCGCACCGGGGTCAGGCCGCGGTTCAGAAAGCCTAACCGCATGGCCGCAGCTCTGGAAAGATCGATGACCCGGCTCGTAAGCGCGGGACCGCGATCCTTAATGCGCACCGTGACGGAGCGCCCGTTGCGGAGATTCGTCACGGTGACCTGTGTGCCGAACGGCAGGGAGCGGTGCGCTCCGATCAGCGCGTTTTCATCGAAGCGCTCGCCGCTGGCCATCAAGCGCCCTTGCTCGGTGGTTCCATACCAACTCGCGATGCCATACTGAACCCTGCGTTGCAAAACGTAAACGGTTTGATTGGGCCGCGGGGGCGCGCAAACAGCTTGCGGCACGGCTGCAAGAATTGACAAGATCGCACCGATTAGCGAGAGTTTCAAAAGTCCGTTCATCACCATTGTCACTTCAGCCCCGAGACGCCTTATCTTATCCATCGGTTAAGCTAGTGCAAGGAGGCTGCCAACCAGCCTCCAGCTTGCGTACGTCATTAGATTGAATCTGTTATGCGAAGCATTGAAAATGCGGGTAAGTCAAAAAGGGGTAATTCCGGCGGGGTCTCAGCAAGAACTTCCTACGGTGGATTCCCCGGTCGTCTACAGGGTGCGCCCTCACCGCATCTCGGAATTCGGTTCGGCCTGGCCGGAATCCATCTTAATTGTTATCAACTCGCTGGGCGAGTCCGTGGGACCGTTTGGGAAACTCAATCACCAGCCGCAAATCACCCACGGTTAATTGGCGGCCAAATTGCTCGTTTAGTAGTTGGTGGAGTCGAATCGCGCACCCGCGAGGGGGTGGGGAAGGTCGCTCCAGCGGGGCTGGAAGTCCCGAGAGGAAGAGACGAATTGACCCCTTCGAAAGCTGCACAAAGCGACATTTTATCGTTGCGAATCAAGCCCACTCAGCAAAATAAAAAACATCAAAAATGAAGGGTGGTCCCAATAAGTTGATGAAAACAAACGGACAAATTTCGGACGAAATGGCTGAAGCCAATAAGTGTATGAAAAAACACAAGTTATAAGAAATAGCCGATTAATTATAGAAAGCAAATCTAGTTACATCGATTTTTGACCTCAAAAAGCCACCGTTTTTCCGCTTTATCCCCGCTATCCCGATAACTTTAAGAAAATAATGGTCTTATAGTTTCAGCATTTCGCGTATATTTCGCGTATCCCAATAAGTCTATGAAACATAAGCCACTTGGAGGATGGGCAAGTACGCCGAGATCCGAATCAGAGAACGGCGTCTGCTCCCATCCCGGTAGACTTGGAAGTGCGACCCCGCAGGCGAACGTTTGCGCCATGAGGGTGGCCGAAGAGGCTGCGTCAAGGTCGAGGTAGGGCGGCGGCCCGGCCGGCGAAGGTCATTAGCCCCAGGTGCGAGGAAATCAGGCCACAGGAGATTCGACCCCGGCGCGGTCGACGATCTCGCCCCTCCTTGTCCGCCGGTTTCACCGACGGCTAGTTGTCTTGTTCCCCTGCGCGGAACCTTGCGGACTCTTACGGGACCGTGCCTTTGCCCTCGCTGTGCTAGAATCATCATTTGGCTCGATGTGGCGTGACGGCTATTTGGGCTGGGGTTCAGGACTCAAGCGATTGACATTTCATTTTCCATCCCGCCGATGTGGCGTTACATGTGTTGTGTTCGCGGCCTGCATTCTCGGCCTGACCCTTGAACCCGCCGCAGCTTCTTCGGTCAAGCTGCCTCACTCGGAAATCCACGCACTGAAACTCGATAACGGGCTCAGCGTGCTAATTGAGGAGACGCATGACGCGCCGGTGATCGACGTGCAAGTGTGGTATCACGTGGGCTCGAAGAACGAGGTGCCCGGCCGCACTGGGTTCGCGCACTTCTTCGAGCATTTGATGTTCGACGGCACCAAGAACCTGGGCGCCAACGAATTATCCGACTACATCATTCGTTCTGGCGGGACCGACAACGCTTACACCACTGAGGACGCCACGATTTTTTGGGAGACGGTGCCCAGCAACATGCTGCCGGTGGTCCTGTGGCTGGAAGCGGACCGCATGCGCAATCTCGATATCAACGAGAAAGTCTTCAACAACGAGCGCCAGGTGGTGGAGGAGGAGCGCCGCATGCGCTTTGACAATCCTCCCTACGGCACGGTGGTGGAAACGCTCTACGACCACGCTTACACCGTTCATCCCTACCGGCACATGACGATTGGCAGTATGGAGGACTTGAACCGCGCCAGCACCGCGGACATTCAGGATTTCTACGACACTTACTACGTTCCCAACAATGCCACGCTGGTGATTGTGGGCGACGTCGATTGGCAAAAGGCCGCCGCCGATGTGCAGAAATACTTCGGAGCGGTAAAGGCGGGAAAAAACTGGAACCCCAGCGCCATTCCCCAGGAGCCCGCGCAAAAGGCCGAGCGCGTGGTAAAAATGGACTTGTCCGTGTCGCTGCCGGCGTTCGTCGAGGGGTATCACATGCCCGCCGACGGCACTCCCGACGCCTATCCACTGCGCTTGGCGTCCAAAATCCTGTCGGACGGCGAAAGTTCGCGGATCTACACCCGGCTGGTTTACGACAAGCAAATCGCCTTACAGGCGCAGAGCAGCGGCAACTTCACCGAGGACCCCAACCTCTTTTTCGTCTTTGCGGTCATGAACGGCGGGCATTCTCCGCATGAGGGCGAGACGCAGGTGGAAGCCGAGCTTTCCCGACTTCGGAACGAACAGGTTTCTGACGCCGATCTGGAGAAAGCCAAGAATCAAATCCTGCGCGACTTCATTCTCAGCCGGCAAACGACGCAGTCGCGCGCGGACGAGTTGGGTTATGCGGCCGTGGTTTTGAAAGACCCGGAATTGGTCAACACGGAATTGCAGCGCTTCCTGAACGTCACGCCACAGGATATCCAGCGGGTAGCGAGGGAGTATTTTGTGCCGGAGAATAAAACGCTGGTGGAAGTCTATCCCAAGAAAGACGGGGGACAAGCCGCCAGCCTTAAGAGTGCGGGGCGATAGAGCGGAAAAGAAAGTCAAAAGGCAAAGTGCAAAAGGCAAAAGGCAAAAGTGAAAGACCTTGGATTCGGAAATTGTCGCGATAAACAGAAGCGCAGGTGAACGAATGCCGGAAAGAGCAAAAACATCTCACGCCAAGGCGCAAAGCCGCAAAGGCATGAAGGAAACGAATCCCTCATCCTCCTTTGTGTCTTTGCGTCTTTGCGTGAAATTGTGTTTCTGCGTCGCGCTGCTAGCGGCCCCCGCCGCGGCGCGCGACTATCCCCCCGCCGCCTCCGCGCCGAAACCTATCGTGATTCCTGCGCCGACCGTTCAAACGCTCCCCAACGGCCTCCAGGTGGTGGTAGTCGAGCGGCACACGTTGCCGCTCATCACCCTGCGAATGGTGGTGAAATCGGGCGCCGAATGCGATCCATCTAAACTGCCCGGGGTCGCGGCCCTGCTCAATGGCCTGCTGACGGAGGGAACGGAGCACCGCACGCAGCGGCAGATTGCCGAGGCCATTGACTCCGTCGGCGGTGTGGTCGATAACGACGTCGATTGGGACAGCTCGTATCTGAACCTCAGCGTCCTGACCGACAGCACCGACCTGGCCTTCGACCTCGTCAGCGATATGATGGAGCACCCGGGCTTCTATCCCGACGAAATCGAGCGCCAACGCAAGCAAACCATATCCGGCCTGCAAGCCGCGCAGGACGATCCGTCGTACGTCGCGGACATGGCCTTCCAGGATTTGGTCTTTTCGGGCACCGCCTACGGGCATCCCGAAGATGGCACGCTCGAATCCGCGGCGCGCATTTCCGCCAAGGACCTGCGCGACTTCCACCGGCTTTACTACCAACCGGCCAACTGCATTCTGGCCGTCGTAGGAGACATCGCGGCAAAGGATGCGACGGCGCTCGCCAGCAAATACTTCGCCGATTGGAAAAATGGCAGTGAACCCGCACCCGCGCCGTCCGCCGTTCCCAAGACTTCGGACCAGCGACGCGTGGTAGCGATCGACAAGAGTGACGCGGTACAGACGGAGATTCGCATTGGCAGCCTCGGCGTGTCGCGGGACGATCCCGACTACCTGGCGCTCAGCGTGGCGAATGAAATCCTGGGCGGCCCCTCTGAAAACCGCCTGTTCAAGGCTCTTCGCACCAATAAGGGATTGACCTACGGCGCGTCGAGCGACCTCGTGTGCCGGCGCCACATCGGCTCGTGGGTGGCCAAGACTTTTACCCGCACGCCGGAAACCGTGAAGAGTGCGCACATCGCGCTCGACCAGGTGCAATCACTCGACGACCACGGCATCAATCGGTCGGAGCTGGACACAGCGCAGAGCTATCTGGTGGGGCATCTGGCTCTTGAATTCGAGACCTCGGACAACGTCGCGATGAAGATTGTGGATCTCATTCTGGACGGCTTGCCGCTCGACTTCTGGAATCATTATACGGACAACATCCAGTCCCTCACCACTCAGCAGGTCGGCGCGGCCGCGAGACACTACTTGGACCCTGACCACGATGTCGTGGTGCTCGTGGGGAATTTGGCGGACTTCAAAAAGGATTTGAAGAAGCTGGGCCACGTGCGCTACATTCCGCTGACCAACCTCGATTTCGGATCATCGAACCTGGAACGCGGGACAGGGAAGTGAGCGACGTAGCGCGGGCGGGACGCCCGCGCTACGACCTGCTCGCGCCACAATCTCCTGGAGCCCAGCTTCCAGCGACGCCGCAAGCCGCGCACTTTTATGTCGCACTCCCGGCAACAGCGGATATAGAATTCAGCGGGTCGAAGCAAGGGGCAAGGACCTTTCACCTTTGCCTTTTGACTTTTGACTTGCTTTTTGGCGCTCTGGAACCCCGATGAAAAGAGCCCTTCAAGCCTTTCTCGGTTTGACCCTTCTCGCCGCCGTGGCGGAAGGCCTGATCCTGGTTCGGATTCGCATTGAGCCCTGGCTGCTGGCCGCGCTGCTGGAGAGCGTGGCGCTCCTGATGGGGGCGTTTGTGGCCTTCACGCAGCCGGACTTCGTGAAGCAACTGCGCGCGAGGGCTGTGGCTTCGCCAGCGCTGGCTGCGGGGCTGCCTTTCCTGCTGCTGATTCCTTATTTGATTCTAGCGCTGCCCACGCGGACGTTTACGCTGGTGGGGTTCGGGAAAGTAGTAGGCTATATTTTAGTGCCCGTCGCTTTGCTGCTGCCCGATCGCCTCCATCACCGCCCCAACTTGACCTGGCGCGACGTGGCGGCCATGGTGGCGCTGGCCGTGCCGGTTTCTGCAGGATGGTTGCAAGGCATCTGGATCTGGCCGCAGGATCTCTACGTCTTCCGGCCCATTTTCTGCGTTCTCGTGGGCGGCTACGTCTTTATGGTGCTGCGCAATCTCGAAGGCGTGGGTTTTCGCCTGATTTGGAAGTGGCGCGACATCACTTACGCGTTGTTGAACCTTGTGGCGTTTTCCATCGTGGCGATTCCCACCGGCATCGCTCTGGACTTTATTCATCCACACGCCGTGGCGGCTTTCACGCACTTCCGCAGCCTGGGATTGGCAGGGAACTTTTTCTTCTTATTTTTCGGCACCTACCTGAGCGTGGCGATCCCGGAGGAACTGCTGTTCCGGGGAATCCTGCAAAACCTCTTGGTGCGCACGATCCGCAAAGGACCTCCGGGGGTATATGGCTTGTTGATTGCGTCTGTCGTCTTCGGCGCCTCGCACCTGCACCACGCGCCGGTGCCGAACTGGCGGTACGCTATTCTCGCGACAATTGCCGGAATCTTTTACGGGAACGTCTACCGCACAAGGCACCGTTTATGTGCCTCCGCATTGACCCACGCGCTGGTGGATACCATTTGGCACTTCTGGTTCTGAGTCGCAGCGCGGGCGTCCGCTTGTGGCTCGCGCAGCGGGTCCGGGCTCAATCCGGCCAGCTTCAATCCCGCCTCAATCCTTGTGGACGCTTCGCCCAAGGCGCTGTAAAATGCCCTAGTTCGTCGCCGTGGTGACCGCGCTTTGCCGCCTTGACCAAGTCGACGGTATCAGCCTGAAAAGGAGTATCGGAATGAAGCGGAGAATCATCACCATCGGCATGGGATTGGCGATTTTGCTGGGCGCCAGCGTTTTGATTGCGAAAGATAAGAAGGGAAATTTGACCGGTACGTGGGATTGCCAAGCCCATGGCGGCTCTCAAGGCGACATGGCCTTTACGCTCTTCCTGCAGGAAAATAAGGAAATTGTGGATGGAAGCATTTCTTCACCGATCGGAGGCACGCAAATCACCTCTGGAACCTTCAAGCGCAACATCCTCGAAATCAATCTCGACACCCCGCAGGGAGCGTATGTTCTAATGGGCAAGCTTGAAAAGGGCAAGCTTTCCGGAACCTGGTCAAGCGATAGCGATAAAGGAAGCTGGGAGGGAAAGAAGCAGGCAACGCCTGCCGCCCAATAGACCCGGCGATAATCAGGAAGTGACGCGCGCATTCCGACGGCGAATGAGCAGGCCGGGATGGCGAAAAGCTTTCAGCAAGGCGCGGGTGTCGTGCCCGTGTAATCACAAGGCCTAGATGGCCCAACTACAAGGAGCGAATCTATGAAGCGAAGACTGATGGTTATGACTGTTCTTCTCGGCCTCGCCGTGCTCGTTGCCGCAAGCTTCACGATGGCGGAGGATAAAGGCGGCCCGGTATCGGGCACTTGGACGTGCCAAGCCCATGGCGGCGCTCAGGGCGACACGCCGTTTACACTGATCCTCGAGCAGACCGGCGAAAAGGTGGAGGGCAGCGTCGATTCACCGATGGGCGGAACTCAAATCACCTCCGCGACCTTCAAGGATAACACCCTGGAAATTCATGTCGATGCGGGCGACGCGAACTATACCCTCACTGCTAAGCTCGACAAAGGGGCGCTCACCGGAACCTGGGCGAATGGGGACGATAAGGGGACTTGGGAAGGCAAAAAGGGAAACCAGTAAACGACTGTAGCGCCGCCATCTCGTTGGTTCCGGTGCCGGCTGGAACCCGGCGCTACCCGCCAAATTTGGGACAGGAACTTCGCCAAGCGTTTTGGACTGCGGTCGCAGCAGGTACCGCTTTCCCTTTTCGATACCTATTATCGGTGTGCAAGAGAGGCGAAGGGTAGCGGTTGGGCTTCCTTTTGCCCCCTCTCGCTCCATCAGCTATTGGGCGAGGGGTTAGAAAAGCGGTAGCTGCTGCTACCGCACTCCAAAGTGCCTTCGGCACAGAGAGCCTTTTTCACAGCAGAAACTTATCGAATTCCTCAGGCGCCCGGCGGTGGCGTGATCGTCATCGCTCGGGCGCTCGGCGGACTTTAGGAGGGAACTCAGATATGAAGCGAAACTTTATTTTCTCCGTGCTTATTATTGTAACTACGTCACTTTTCTTAACTTGTTTAGTACAAGCTAGGGATAACGATGCCACTTTAACCGGCACTTGGACTTGCCTCGCCAAGGGCGGCAGCGAGGGCGATCTGCCCTTTACGCTCTACCTGAAACAGGATGGGGTTAACGTGGACGGGAGCGTTTCCTCACCCCTGGGCAGCACAGAAATCAGCTCAGGCACGTTCAAGGACGAGACGCTGGAAATCCACATCAACTCGCCCGATGGGGAGTATGTCCTCACCGCGAAATTCGACAAGGGCGCGCTTTCCGGAAACTGGACAATCAACACCGACAAAGGGACTTGGGAAGGCAAGAAGCAAGCGCCAGATTCGAAATAAGCGCTGATGCCAGTGAGCGCAAACCCCACCCGGGCCTCTCCCCAGATTACCGTGGAACCTGCCTTTGAAAGGAGGCACAACCAGGAGTGGCTGTGCCTCCGGCGTGACTCAGCCACTCTTCATTGTGGTCCGGCGCCGCGACCGGTCGCGGCAGCGAACGACTCTCGAATTAGCCAGCAATAGGAATTGTAATGAAGCCTTTGATTCTAGCCCTCTATGTTGTGCTTTCGTCAGCCGGGTTAAGCGCCCAGACGCTAGTCTGGCAGCCGTCGCCGGGGCATACTCAGGTGCCGATCTGGCCGGGGACCCCGCCTGACGCGCGACCAGTCGCAGGTCCGGAAACCGCTACCACGACGGGAAAGGACGAACTGGTTGCCGGCAGGCCCTGGGTTGCGGTAAGCAATGTCTCGCGGCCCACGATGACGGTCTATTCGCCACAGGGAAAGAATACCGGCGCAGCGGTGATGGTGTTTCCGGGCGGGGGCTACGAGATTCTGGCCATCGATCTCGAGGGCACAGAGGTCTGCGACTGGTTGACGTCCAACGGAACCACGTGCGTGCTGCTGAAGTATCGCGTGCCGGCGCCAAGGTCGTCGCCGAATTGGGGCGCCTATCCACAGTCACCGATAGCGCTCGAAGACGCGCAGAGGACCCTGGGGCTGGTGCGCTTTCATGCCGCCGAGTGGCAGATTGATCCGCACAAGATCGGCGTGCTGGGGTTCTCGGCGGGCGGACACTTGGTGGCGGCAATGAGCACCCATTTTGAGCATCGGTTGTACCGGCCCATTGATGCGGCCGACAATCAGAGCTGCCGACCGGATTTTGCCGCGGCGCTCTATCCCGGGCACTTGTGGATTGACGACAAGAAGTTTGAGCTGAACCCAAATGTCCCGGTATCCGCCCGGACGCCGCCGACGTTCTTACTCCAGGCCGAGGACGACCACGTGGACAACGTGAACCAGTCGCTGGTTTATTACATTGCGCTGAAGAACGCGGGAGTTCCCGTGGAGATGCATTTGTACGCGCAAGGCGGACATGCATTCGGGTTGCGGCGCACAAAGTTTCCGGTAACGGGCTGGCCAGACCTGGTGGAAACCTGGCTGGGGACAATCGGGATAATTCCAAAATGATTGACGCTCGAGGCGAGAGTAGGGATCTGGTCGGACGGACGTTTAGCCAATATCTCTTAGTTAACATAATATATCTTATCAGACGTTAAAATCGGGTCAACCGAAGTGCTCAAACCGGACCGGCGTGTTCACGTCAGCCTCGCCGCGCTGCCTCGATGGCGGCGACGTCGATCTTCTTCATCGTCATCATCGCCTCGAAGGCACGCTTTGCCTCACCGCCGCCAGCCGCAAGCGCATCGGTTAGCGCGCGCGGGGTGATCTGCCAGGAGAGGCCCCAGCGGTCCTTGCACCAACCGCACTGGCTTTCCGTGCCGCCATTGCCGACGATCGCGTTCCAGTAACGATCCGTCTCTTCCTGGTTCTCCGTCGCGATCTGGAAGGAAAAGGCCTCGGTGTGCTTGAACGTCGGGCCGCCGTTGAGACCGAGACAAGGAATGCCCAGGACGGTAAACTCGACTGTCAGCACATCGCCCTTCTTGCCGCCTGGGTAGTCACTGGGAGCCTTGTGAACAGCGGTCACTTTGCTGTCTGGAAAAATGCCGGCGTAGAACTGGGCCACCTCATGCGCGTCTTTGTGGAACCAGAGGCAGATCGTGTTCTTTGGCTTCATGGTCGTCTGCTCCTTGTGCTCAATCAGGGCGAACGCCGCCGTTTTTGCGTCGGTCCGTATCGGGGGCCTACCCGTTCGTCTGCTGATTTGCTGCGGCCAACGTCTCCGTTGGTCGGCACCTGCCCTACCTTCTAAATCATATCACTGGCGGACGTCGACTCCGAAATTCGAACATGCCAAGACCGTCGAACACGAGGACTCTAGCAGTAATGTCTCCCCAGCTCTGAGGCATAGCGCATGCCCAACAGGTGCGCGTGGCGCTCCGCCCACTCGCTCAGGCGAGTTCGGCCGGTGGGTCCGTGTGGCGAGACGAGCAATCCCGCCATCAGTCCTTGAATCTCCTCCTGCGTCAGGATCATGTCGTTGACAGCGCGGCCCACAGCTTGCGACAGGAAAAGCGCCAACCCCGGACGCACGTGGAGGAGTCGGGCGCGGCTGCCAATCTTGCCGGCGATAAGTCGCACCAACTCCTCGAAGGTGTAGATCTCCGGCCCGACGGCGTCCTGCAACGCGCTCCCGCTCTCCTTGCCCGCCGCCACAGCCATTTCGGCCACGTCCACGACAAATACGGGCTGCAGCCGGTAGTCGCCCGACCCCGGGATGGCAAACACCGGGTAATGGCGAAGGAGCCAGGCGATATTGTTGATCAAAACGTCTTCCACGCCGAATATGACCGTTGGCCGAAGGATGGCGTACGACAGACCGGACCTTGTGATCATCTCTTCGATTTCGGCTTTCCCGCGAAAGTACCCCAGTTTCGAGTCTACCGAGGGGTTGGTGATGCTCAAGTGGACAATTCGCCGCACGCCCGCATCCCGCGCGGCCGCAACAAGGATTCCAGTGTTCTCCACTGCCTTTTCGTACGTAACTTCCCCCTTCGGAAACCGGACCCAGTACGTGTTGTAGAGGGTGGAGGCACCGCGCAAACTCTCGGCCAACTCCCCCGGACGTTGAAACTGGAGCGGCGCCACCTCGATGTCCCCGTTGAAAGCCGCCCCGCGCTCGGGATGCCCGGTAAGCGTCCTGACCCTGCGCCCCATCGCCAGGAGCCGCCGGGCGATGTACTTCCCGGTATAGCCAAACGCCCCCGTCACGACATCGAATTCCCTGCTTGCCATGATCTACCTCCGAGCGGGATGAAATTCATTTCACCACCCCCAGCGCCACGACCGAAAAGACTACGCCCAGGTACGAAACCGCGAGCGTGTAAAACTATGTCTCCCAACCGTTGCGCGGCCCTCACTTCCCTGTCGTAGTAACCCAATTGCAGAACCACCCGGAGAAGCCAGAAAAGGGCCAGGAAGCCGCTCAGAAACCGGCCCAGGGCGGCTCCCCTGGTCAATTCCGGGGAAAAAAGAAGCACAGCGCGCTGAACGCCAGGAGCACCAGCACGATGCAGATGGAATGGACCAGGAAGATCTGGCGCACCATTGGCGAAAGTTTGGCCAGGTTTTCCCGGTAGTGAAAAATGCCGGGCACCCAGTAATTCGATACCGCGATCGACAAGTGAATCGCTCCGGCGATCCAGAGGAACGGAACCATGGCGTTCATTGAATTTCCTCCCTAAACCCTGAGCAACTGGCGTCGTAAAGAACCTTTTCCGCGGGGCATTTGGGCATCGCAAATATCAGTCATTTCTGTACATACTGAAATTCCGAGGCAAAAAATTTTCATTCCCCCGGGGCAGGAGTTGCGCGACCTCCCATGAGAAGTTTCCGGAGTTTGCCCTGGGCGGACAACAGCCCGTGAATTGTCCCGGTGGGCAGCCGGGAAATTTGCGCGTAAAGAGAGGTCAGCATCTCGACAAACTCCAGCATCGCCTTCAGGCGCTCGCGCATTTCGGCTTCTGCGGGCCCTTTGCCGCTGACGTCGCGTAGGCATTCGCGCAGAACCGTGACCGTGGGATCGATTTCGCGGCGCTTGCGTTCGTCCAAGATGACTCGCGCCATTTCCCAAACGTCCTTCATGGCCTGGTAGTGCTCGCGGCGATCACCGAGCAGGTGGATGGCCCGGACGATTCCCCAACTTTCCAGTTCCCGCAGGCTGGTGCTGACGTTGGAGCGCGCGATAGAAAGCGTCTTGGCAATGTCCTCAGCATTCAGGGGCTGCGGCGACAGATAGAGAAGCGCGTGGATTTGCGCCACGGTCCGGTTCACTCCCCAGCGAGTTCCCATTTCCCCCCAATGGAGGATGAACTTTTCGGTGATGGGGTCGAGAGCTGGCATATGGTCGTCGGTTAATTCTGACAATTCAGAATATACTGCATGCTCTGCCGGCTGTCAAGACTTTTTTTCGGGTTTTTTGGGGGTTCCCGCGGCTTCCCTAGCGGAGCTCATTCCGCGGGGCGGTATTCTGCCGAGTTTTATGAAATATGGTGACGAACTGTACTCGTTGCGCGGGCGTCCCGCCCGCTATGGCGTGGGCATCTTGCCCGCGCCATTCGCGAGAGCGGGACGCTCTCGCCGCAGCGGGCGGGACGCCCGCGCTACGGGGGGCAGGGGCTGCGTGCACATTGGTCACTTTAATTTGCAAGCCTCACGAGGCTTGGCGTTCGTCCTTGGGCCGAAAGACTTGCGTCAGGATCACGCCGACCGAGACGAGCGCGATCCCCGCGAGCATCAACCCGTTGAGGAATTCGTGCAGAAAGAAGTGGGCGAACAGGGTCGCTACCAAGGGGGTCAGCGAGGAAAACGCGTAAACGCGCGCCACCGCCATCAGCCGCAGCGCCGTGAACATGCAGTAGATGGCGAAAATGCCGGATAGCACGCCGCTCGCCAAGAGGGCCGCCCAAGCCCGCCACGGCGCCGCGGGCAAACTGGGAAGGCGCCCGGCCGCCAGCAAGCCGAGGAACGCGACCGCCACACTGGTTGAAAACTGGAGGAAAATTGCCACCGACTGGTGCGCACCGCGCAATTGACCGTCGCGCCATAACACCCCGGAGATACCATAAGTTAGCGCCGTGGTGAGCCCGAGGGGAATGGCCCAGTACCAATGCGGCGAGATCGGCTGTCCGCGCGACTGGCCGAAAGAAAGTGCGATCAAACCCAAGAAAATCAGTAATACGCCGCCCAAGGCGAAACGGTGAATCCGCTCATGGAGAAAAACCCAGGCGATGAGCGTACCCCAGATGACGTAAGTCTCTTGCACCGGAACGGTGATGCTCACGCCGCCGAAACTCATGGCGAGGTAATACAGGAAGAGGCCAAGGGTCGAGATGATGCCCGCAGCAGCGAAAGCAAGAATGGGGCGCCGGCCGATGTATTGCGGCGAGCTCGGGCGTAACTGGTTGAGCGTGCGGTGCTTCCCGATCAGAATGATGCCTAGCGCGAGGCTCGGCAATCCCCGTAAGAGAGGCCCGATGAAGGGACCGGCAATCTTTACCCCTGCCCCATCGAAGATATTGGCCGAAGCGTAGCCCAGGACTGTACCAAGCGCCCAAGGCTCGCCGCGCCGGCGCACCCTGTCTCCTGTGGCTACTTCCTTACTGGATGAGGTATTTTCCATGCGAACAAGCTATAAAGAAAAAAAAGGAATAAATGCGTGACGATTATATCCGCTGGTGGATACATTTGGGCAAGCTTAATCGCAGAACGATCGGATCAACGGTACCTCAGCTCTTTTTCAGCAAGTGGAACTGCCACGGCGTGGCCACCGTGCTGCGGCTGCGAGCGGGTGGACCGCCACTGGCGCGGCTGCCGAAATGCCCGCTCTAATCCCCCAGTTTCGCCGTCGTGCAACCTTTTACAATCCTGTGACAGTTTGGCGTCTTGAGCATTCTGCCGAGAGATGGTAAGTTTAAGACGGAAGCAAAACCTTCGGGGCAGGGTGAGGATTTGCGGCTCGAAGTAGCGCCGTACGTCCAATTCCCGATCGGCGGTATAGCCCGCGAGGGGCGGTAAGAGCAGTTCCGAGTGAAGAGTGAAAAGTGACGAGTCAAGAGACGTTCGCTTGTCACTCGCCACTGGTCACTTGCTGCTGTACTTAACGCCCCAGGATCCGGTGAAACTCCGGGGCCGACGGTAAAGTCCGGATGAAAGAAGGTTAGAGCCGGCCTACGTGTGTCGGACAATACTGCCCGCGCGAAGAGCGCGGGGAGTTGACCGTAGGTGTATCCGCGTTCCGCAGCTCGGCCCTCCTTTTCCTGCCCCACCACGAGGCCATTTCATTGGGTACGCTCATATCGCGGAATTCCCTTCTGCCGTCGCTCAGAGTTATTGCCTTCATCGGTGCCTTATACGTGGCTTTGCTGAGCACCAGCGCGCTCAGCGCGCAGACTTGGAACGGCTCTCTCGAAGGTATGATTACAGACCCCAGCGACGCAGTAATTCCGCGCGCGCAAGTGACCGTGAAAAGCGTCGCTTCGGGTCAAGTGCGCCAAACCCAGACCGACCAGCAAGGCTTCTACACCTTTCCTCTCATGCCCGTGGGCATATACGATTTGACGGTCGCGGCACCGGGCTTTGCCACTCGAACCCTGTCCAGCCTTTCGCTGCAAGTTGGCCAGCCGGACCGTGTCGATCTCACGCTGCAACTCGCTCGCGGGCAGGCCTCAACGCAAGTGGACACGCGCCCCCCGCTGATCCAGGCAGCAACGCCGGGCATCGGCGATGAGCTTTCAAACCAGCGGGTGACTTCCCTGCCCCTGAACGGCCGCCAATTCTCGCAGCTCGCCTTATTGGCCGCAGGCGCAGTTCCGCCCTACCCCAACAGCGCCACGCAGCAATTCAACACTCCGGGCTTGGGATTGGGATTTTCGGTTGACGGCCAGCGCTCGGAGCGCAACAACTTCTCGCTCGACGGCATCACGATTGTCGAGCCGTTTGCCTACATCCTGACCGTGAGCCCTTCGACGGACGCCATCCGCGAATTCCGCGTGGTTGAAAACTCCTATTCCACCGACCAGGGATTGGTGTCGGGCGCGCAGGTCAACATCGTGAGCCGGTCGGGTTCAAATCGTTTCTCGGGGAGTGCATACGACTTTCTCCGCAACAGTGCGTTTGACGCCAAAAATTTCTTTGATAATCCCTCACTTCCCATTCCGCCTTACCGCCAGAACCAGGGCGGAGCGCGATATGGCGGGCCGCTCCGTCGAGGGACAACGTACTTCTTTACCGATTACGAGGGCTTCCGGATTCACCAAAGTGTTACCAATACCACATTATTGCCCACGGAGGCGGAGCGTGAAGGTAACTTCAATGGAGTCGATCCCGCCACGGGCCAAGCCTTTCCCGCGATTCTAGATCCCTCGACGGGCCAGCCTTTTTTCGGAAATCAGATTTCTCCGCCGGACATGGCCCCACTGACGCTCGCGCTTCTGGCCCGCGTCCCCCTGCCAAACCAAGCGAATGCCGCGACCGGGGCCGACAACAGCATCGACACCGGCTTGCACAGTTTGACCGCCGATCAGGTCACCGGCAGAATTGATCACCAAATCAACGCCAACGAAGGGCTATTTGGCCGCATTCTCATCTCCCGCGATACGCAGACGATGCCTTTCGTGCCGGACAGTTTTGCCAACAATCCTCCCGCGCCGCCAGGCTTTGGTGATGACGTGTATGATTTTGGCGTGAACCTCGCGCTGGGCCTCACCTCGATTTTCCGACCCACGCTCATCAACGATTTTCGCTTTGGGTATTCCTACTTTGATGGAACCAAGCAAGGCCAGAACATTCACAGTGGCTTTCTGCAATCGCTCGGCATCGCTCGCGCTCCAGGCTCGACCAACGACGGCATTTCGGCGATCGATGTTCCGGGCTACGCCGATATGGGCGACAGCGACATTTTTCAGCCCGAGGACCGGAAGAACAGCACGTTTCAGTTCACGGACAGCCTGGTGTGGGTCAAGGGACGTCACACGTTCCAGTTTGGCGGCGACGTTCGGCGTCTGCGGCTCTTCTACTTGGTGGAAGACTTTGGCCAGGGGGTTTTTCAATTCGATGATGGATCGAGCTCCGTCTCCGGCACAGCTTTCTCGGATTTCCTTCTCGGCCGGCCGTTCCTTTCTTACACCCAAGCCGGAAACTCCGGCGGCAACGATCGCCTCGACTACCTCGGCGGCTACTTTTCCGACGAGTTTCATGCGACGCCGCGACTCACGTTCACATACGGCCTGCGCGAAGAGTTCTTCAGTCCCCCGGTGAACATTGACGGCCGCGCATCGATTCTCGATCCCGCCGATGCCGAACGCTTCATCGTGCTCAACAATCACGGACAGGCCGCCGGGCTCACG
>CAZCVY010000094.1:0-24529 GCA_964501985.1 uncultured Acidobacteriota bacterium
GACGACTGCGCCAAGATCATCAACGCTTATGTGAAGGCGAAGATCTGGCCGGCGGATCCCTTTGCGCAGCTTGATCCGAAGCGCGTGGGCCGTCTCCTGAAACTGGCCACCAAAGAAGGCCGCGAGACCCGCGAGAAGTTGAAGGTGGGAATTTGCGGCGAACATGGCGGCGATCCGTCCTCGATCGAGATTTGCGCCGAGGCGGGATTGAACTACGTGAGCTGCTCGCCTTACCGCGTGCCCATCGCGCGACTGGCCGCAGCGCAGGCAGCCGTGAAGAAGCAGATGGAGAAGGCATACACGACGGCGTAGGCGGGCACGCTGTGGCATAGCCATCCTGGCCATCGCTGAACACGGGCAGGATGCCCGTGCCACGTTTAGTGTCATGGCCGATTTGGCCCATAGCTAAAGTAAGACTTTAATTATTGTATTGAGGCCACGGATCCAGAAGGGGTTCGTGGCCTCATTTTTTTGGAGACGATGCAGATTGACGGGGGCGGGAGAAAAAAGGGAAGCCGGCGATAGGGAGGACGGGCACCCTCGCGCCGCGTTCGTCCGCTACGGGCTTGCCCGTGTCGACGCGTCGACATTGCATTGGCGGGTGGCGGGCACGGTGGGTTGTCGATCCAAAATTGGTTTCCTCCGTTTCGCTGCTTTGGGTTATTCTAAGCCCGCCAACATGAGCATCGATCTGGGGGCCGCAAGTCCACAACCCCGCGAAGACAATTCCCGCTGGATCCGCGCCTTGCCACTCGTGAGTGTGGCCGCTGTGACGGCCATAACCTATGCCGCAACGCTGGGCTTCGGGTTTGTTTTTGACGATCATGGCCTGATTGAGAATAACGGCGCCCTCCGCTCCTGGAGATACTTTCCCAGTTACTTTACCTCGCACATTTGGAGTTTTCGCTATCCGCATTTGCTGGCCAACTACTACCGGCCCTTCTTTCTACTCTGGCTGCGGTTTAACTACCTCGTATTCGGGCTCCGCCCGTGGGGGTGGCACCTCACTTCCGTCGTCGCGCATGTGGCCGTGACCTGCCTGGTATATAGGTTGGTCCTCCGGCTTGCCCAGGATGGCTGGGTGGCGACCGTTGCGGCATTCGTCTTTGCACTTCATCCCGTGCAAGCGGAGGCAGTTTCCGACATCACTTCGGTGCAGGAACTCCTCTCCACGTTTTTCCTCGTAGCTGGCGTTTTAGCTTGGCTCGGAGGCCGCGAAGCGGGGCGGCAGAGAACCAGCCTAGTTTGTGCGTTGGCCTGTTACGCCGGGGCTCTGCTGTCAAAGGAAAGTGGGCTCATGTTTCTTCCCCTGTTGGCGGTTTTGGAAGGAACCCTTCCGGCTCCGGGTGGCGCCACGCGAACCCTCCGCCACAGGGTCCGCGATTTTCTGGCCGCGATCACCCCTTTTCTGGGAGTCACGTGCGTCTACATCGCGCTTCGGATTTGGGCGCTCAGAGGTTTCGCGCACACCGTCACTCGAGTCGCCTTCCTGACGGAGATATTCACCATTCCCTCCGTCTTGATGTTTTATATACGGCTGGTGGTGTGGCCCGCGGCCCTGTCCTGCTACTACGACACCCCCTATATCTCGACGTTCTCCCTGAAGGGCGTTGTGCTGCCGGGCGTGGTGGTTCTAGGGATCATTGCCGCCTTGGGATACTGGTATGCTCGAACCCGCCGGGACGCCCCCGGGGAAGCGCGTTTGATGGCATTTGCCATGTTGTGGATGGCCGTTGCCATTGTGCCCGTTCTAAACTTTCGGCTGTTGCCAGAGGGCGAAATTGCGCATGACCGTTATCTCTATCTTCCCATGGTGGGGATTGCCATCTTGCTGGGCGTGGGGTTGCGACAGGCAAGCCGCCTGGGGGCGCGTTTCCTGCTTTGGCCGAGAGGGGGGCTCGCCGCGGTAGGAATGCTCGCATTGCTCATGGGTTTCGCGGCGCTCCGGCAGAGCCTCTATTGGTCAGACGACCTCACGCTGAACTATCACGCCCATTTGGTTGCTCCGCACAATGTCTATGCCACCACCAGTTTTGCGGCTGCCGCAGCTCAATCGGGAAGGGAAGGAGCGGCCATGGCGCTCTACCAACAGGCATTGGCGGCCCGGCCGGACTTCTGGCGAGCGAATGTAAACCTGGCCTACCTTTTTTACGCGCATGGAAACTATCAGGAAGCCTCCCATTACTTTCAGCGTGCCTGTGCGACAGACCCCACGGACGGGGACCAGTTCCTCTATTTGGGGATGTCATTGCTCCGGCTGGGTCAAATGGGCGAGGCAGAGGCGGCGATCCGTACGGCGCTGCTGGTGAGGCCAAACGGGGAAAAGTATCATCTCGGTTTGGGGATGGTCCTGATGCAGGAAGGCAAGCTTGAAGAGACGCGGCAGGAATTTGACACGGAGCTCGCGGAAGACCCGCACAATGCCCAAGCGCAAGCACTGAAAGGGCAAGTGACTCGGCAAATCGTAAATTCGCCCGGGGCACTGACTTCCGGGCAGTCCACTGCCAACCCGGTGCAACATTAAGAGAATACTCCTACTGCTGCGTGCGCTGGATGTAATTCGGGATAGAAGGAGTCGACACCTTGACGAAATCCCTTTTCAAACACTGGCCGCTCTATGCCTCAGTTTTAGTCTTCTTAGCCATCGTCTCCATCGTTTTGTACGCGTCCATCAGCGCCAACCGCGGCTATTTGGTATACGCCGGCGACGATGCTTATATCGGGATGGCAGTGGCCAGGAATTTCGCGCAATTCGGAGTTTGGGGAGTGACGCGGTACGGGTTCACCTCCCTTTCCTCAACCCTCCTTTGGACGCTTCTTCTGAGTTTGACCTATTACCTGGGAGGAGTTAATCAGATCGCGCCACTGTTGTGGAATCTCGTCTTCGCCGTACTGATTTTGGTAGTCTCCTACGCCATCCTTTGCCGCTACAAGGTTTCGCCAGGAGTGAAATTTGCGGCTCTCCTCGGCCTGACACTCCTGCTTCCCTTGCCATTACTGGTTGTAATGGGGATGGAGCACACCCTTCAAACCTTGCTCGCGCTCCTCACGGTATTCTTGGGGGCGCGGTTGCTCTCACAAGAGTCACCCGGCGGCGCGCGGCGTGATACGGTTCTGCTCCTCATCCTGGCGCCGCTGGTCACCAGCACGCGATTCGAAGGAATGTTCCTGATTGCGGCCCTCAGCGGCCTTTCGCTCCTGCTCAAGCGTTGGCGTTTTGCCCTGGGGTTCGCCCTGTGCGGATCTCTTCCGATCATTGTGCATGGGATTATTTCAGTTTCGCACGGGTGGTTCTGGTTTCCGACTTCGTTGCTTCAGAAAGCTTCGTTACCGCATTCCGCCTCTGTCGTGGATTTCTTTCTTTCCCTGGTCAATCCCGTCTTCATTAACTTCCGTTCCGCCCTCCACACGCTGGTCCTCGTCGTGGCGGTTCTTCTGGCTTACATCGTGGCCGGCGGAAAGGGAAGCAGCCCAACGGAGAGCCGGCAACTCTTTGGCGCCGTAGTAGTTTTGCTCTGGTTGGCGCATTTCGAGTTTGTGGGTTCGTCCCCCATGTACCGCTACGATGCCTACCTGTGTGCATTAAGCATCGTCTACTTGGCGATGCAGGTTCCCGTCATCGCAGGCCGTCTGTCGCGGGTGTTTCAGTTGTCCACGTGGTCGAATTCCCGGAACCTCGCTTGCGGCTTATTGGCCCTGATACTTTTCCTTCCACTGGCCGTCAAGGGCAGTCGGCTGCTTTGGTTTCTGCCCCAGTGCACGATGAATACGTTTGAGCAGCAATACCAAATGGGACTATTCGTCCGCCAGTATTACCAAGTAGCTGTTGTGGCGGTCAACGATATTGGGGCGGTCAATTTCCTGGCGGATTTCCATTGTCTGGATCTCTATGGACTGGCAGAACCGGAGATTACCGCAGCGATGCGGAACCACACCTATCAAGCCCGGGACATCCAGCGCCTGGCAAGTCAAAAGGGGGCGCGCATCGCGATCATCTACGAGAGCTGGTTCATGGGTGTGCTGCCGCCGGAATGGGTGCGGATGGGCACGTGGACAATTCAGAACAACATCATCAATGGCAGTGACACAGTGTCATTTTACGCTGTGGAACATGAGGAGGCAGCGCGCCTGAGGGAATCCCTGTTGGAATTCGCTCCGAACCTGCCTGCTGACGTGATCCCACATGTCGCATTTCCCATAGAGGCGCAGGTACCGGCCCGACCTTGACTCCGGTCAGGAGCGCAGGCGCCTTACTGAGGGGGTCCAACATGGGTATGTCTATGAAACATCTGGAAACCTCCCACTTGTCAGTGGTCAGTACCCCTACGTCTTGATTCGCAGAAGCAAATAAGCGCCTGCCAAGCCGAACAGGATATCCGGCGACCATGCGGCCATCGCGGGAGGGAGTTGGCTCAAGTTGCCCATTGCTTCAAACAGGCTGGAGGTGGACCAATAAACGATGGCGATGCCGATGCTCAAAGCGATTCCGGTCAGGGCACCCTTGGCGCCCATCGTGAACGAGAAGGGTATTCCGATCAGGGCGACCACGAAGGCGATGAGGGGATAAGAAAACTTGCGGTAGAACTGAACGGAGAGGCGCACCACGTCGAACCCGCTTTGCCGGAGGTCGGCGATATAGTGGCGCAACTCGATGGCGCTCATTTGCTCAGAGGGCTTAACCTCTTTCTTGAAGTAACCGGGCTCTTCCATTAATTCCTTGAAGGTTGCAACCGAGAACCGCGTGTAGTTGGAGTCCCGATCGCCGTTAATGTCGCGCGACCACCCGTTCTCGAGGATCCAACTGTGGACGGACGGCTCCCAAACCGCTCGGGCCGCTTGCAATCGGCGGGTCATGCGGAAAGTGGCGGGGTCGAATTCGAACACCGAGAGATTGGCGAACACATTCTGGTCAGAGTCAAAGAAGGTGTAGTTATAAATGCGGCTGGAGGTCCCAAAAATCCACTGGTGATCGGGCCGAAAGAAGGTCTGGGCTGGTTTGCCTTTTATCTGATTGCGGTAGCTGTTTTGGCGCTGGTTGGTTTCCGGCAGCACGCGGTCGGCAAAAAGGAACATCCCTCCGCTCAGCAGCGCGGCTACGGCCAGAACGGGAATCGACAGCCGGTACAGGCTGACCCCTGCGGACTTGATGGCGATGACCTGGTTGGTCTTGGTGAGCAGCCCGAAGTTAACCAGTGTCGCCACCAGAATGCTAAGCGGCAGCATAAGGTAAATGACCTGTGGAAGGAGGTAGGCGTAGTAATTTACCACCACGCGGACGGAAATCGTGTTGTGGACGATATCGCCCAACACCTGGAAGAAATCGAAAATAAGGTATACGCCGGTAAAGGCGACCAGAAGAAGTCCAAAGTAGAAAATCCAGCCGTTGAGCACATAAATATCCAGAATTTGCAGGAACCGGCCGCCGACTTTGGCCGGCGCGGGAAGGGCAACTTGCAGTTTCGCGGTCCCGCTGCGAGCCCGCCTTTCCTTCCAGCGTTTCATGAGGTCTTCGTAAGCATCCTGTAGAAACATCATGCGACTCCACACGCGGCCAAGATTCGAGAGCATGATGATGCCGGCAACGGCGAAGAGGGTGTTGGCCAACCAAAGCCCGACGATGGGGGAGACGCGCCCCTGCTTGGCAAAGCTCAGGCCAAAGGCCATCAAGATATAGTAAACGAAAAACAGCAGCAGGCTGAGCATCACGCCCAGGGACTTGCCGCCCTTGCGCGTGGAAATTCCCAGCGGGATTCCGACCAACGCCAGAACGATGGCGGCGACCGGCAGGGCAAAACGGTAATGGATCTCCACCAGGGCGGCCTGGCGTTCGGCAGGTTGATGAATGAGCTGCCAAAGTTGGCTGGGGTTCAGGTACTGGGGCGAGCTGGGGGGCGTTGCCGAACCGCCCTGGTTCATGTCGAGTGATATGTCCGTTCCCGTGAACGAGGCAATCGAGTATTCATCCGGGCGGGCGGGGTCGTATTCGTGAGTGGTCCCGTCCTCAAGATGCAGGACAAAGCGATTGCGGGCTGCTTCGTTGACAAGTATGCCCCTTTCCGCTAACGTAACCTTGACCGCGTTGTGCTGGGTCATGTCGGCGAGAAAAACGCCGCGCAAGTTTGCCCGTGAGCCGGTTACATCTTCCAGGTAGAGCAACCGGTCCGGAAACCGTTCAATGAATACACGCGGCTGAATCTCATAGGGGACTTGGCTGGCTTCCAGCCCAGCTTCCATGCGGCTCATCTTGCGCGCGGCCTGGGGGGCGAGAAACAAGCCCATCCAGAGGGTTACCGCCCAGCCGGACACTGCCAGAATCATGACAGGCCTAACAAATGCGCCAATTCCTATCCCGGAGGCGCGTGCCGCAATGACCTCACCATCGGCAGCCATGCGGCTCAGCCCAATGAGCGTACCCACCATGACGGCCAATGGGATGGTCATCATCAGAATTTTGGGTACAGGCAGAAGGAACAGCGTTGCCATGTCGCGCAAAGGAACGTTGTGACGGACGACCAACTCCAAAAGGTCGCCCAACTGGCGGATGAAGATAACAAAGGTGAAAACCAGGAGCCCAATCAGGGAGTGAGAGAAGACTTCCTTGAAAATGTAGCGGGTAAGAATCCGCATAGGTTCAAACCGGAGATGCGGCTCGCAGGTTTCTCCGACCACTACCAAATCGCGCCGCCCACTTGCATGCTAGCACACCGATTTCAACGGCGTAAAGGAATTGACCTTTAGGCTCATGCCTCCAACCTACCTCATGCTTCTTTGGCACATGCACCAGCCCTTCTACAAGGACTTGGCGGAAGACGTCTACACTATGCCGTGGACGCGCTTGCATTGCCTGAAGGATTATTATGGCATGGTCGCGATTCTGCGGGAATTTCCCGCCTTTCATGCGACTTTTAATATCGTTCCCTCCCTAGTGTTGCAGATCGAGGATTACGCGCGCGACAAGGCGCACGAGCCCCCTTACGACGTGGCCTTCAAGCCGGTCAATACTCTGAGTCCGGCCGAACGGCAAACGCTGTTGGCTTCCGCCTTTCAAATCAATTACGATAACCTCCTCAACCGTTACCCAAGATTTCGCGAGCTGTGGGAGAAGGCGCAAAAATCCGGTGTGGCTACAGCGGCAAAGGCCTTTACACCTCAAGAAATACTTGATCTCCAGGTGCTCTCGCAGTTGGCTTGGTTCGATGAGATCTTCCTTGCCAACGACGCCGACATTTTGCGCTTGGTGAAGAAGGAGCGGAGCTACAGCGAAAGCGATAAGGCTCTTGTTAGGAATAAGGAAATTGAACTTTTCAATGTAACACTTGAGGAGTATCGGAAGGCTGCCGAGCGCGGACAAATCGAGTTATCCACTTCTCCCTTTTACCACCCCATCCTACCTCTTCTCTGCGACACAGCCATCGCGCAGGAGTCACACCCGGGAGTCAAACTGCCCCATCGGCGCTTCCGCCATCCCGAGGATGCGCGGGACCAATTACGCGCCGCGCTGGAGCTCCACGAGCGGGTCTTTGGCCGCCGGCCCCAGGGATTGTGGCCGAGCGAAGGCAGCGTATCTGACGAGGTGCTTCGTCTGGCCGCCGAGGAGGGTTTCACTTGGGCTGCCACCGATGAAGGGGTGCTGGCGCGCTCGAAGGAGATGAATTTGTACCGCCGCGGCGATGGTACCCTTCAGGGTGGGGAAGAACTCTATCGGCCGCAAGTGCTGGCGACAGGGGGCAAACCCATTTCCCTTTTTTTCCGCGACCACCAACTTTCCGATTTGATCGGTTTTGTCTACTCGCGGATGGACCCCCACGCGGCCGCCGCGGACCTGCACCAGCGCATTAAAGCGGCTGGGAGAAGCACTGGCCAGCGGCCGCCGGTGGTTTCAGTGATTCTGGACGGCGAGAATGCCTGGGAGTATTACCCGGGCAACGGGCGCGAATTCCTGAAGGCTTTCTACCAACGGGTCTCGGCGGATCCCGAACTCCGCGCGGTTACTGCCAGCGAGGCTCTGGCCGTGACTGAGCAAGGCGCCCTCACCCACGTCGTCCCGGGCTCGTGGATCAACGCGAACTATGACGTCTGGATTGGCGCCGATGAGGACAATCGCGCCTGGGACCTACTCAACGATGCTCGCGATTTCTATGCCGAGCGCGCCTCGAGCCCGAAGATTAAGCCGGAAAACCGCCGCTTGGCGCAGCAGGAGTTGTGGGTGGCGGAGGGCAGCGACTGGTGTTGGTGGTATGGGCCTGAGCACTCAACCGCTAACGATGAAGACTTCGACCTGCTTTACCGCAAGCACCTTAGCAACATCTACCGTCTGCTCGGGGGGTCACCTACCGATGAGCTGGCCGTTCCCATCAAGCAACCTCGCGTCCATGCACTAACTGTTGCCCCCTCGGCGCAAATCCATCCCAAGATCGATGGACGGGTTACGACCTACTTTGAGTGGATGGGGGCAGGTATTTGCCAGCCGGACTACCGCTCCGGCTCGATGCATGGAGTGGCCCAAATTGTGGAGGCGCTGTATTACGGTTATAGCGACAAGGCCGTTTATTTGCGGCTGGACCTTGGCGACACCTTTCTTCACGATCATCCCGAGTTCGAAATCCGCGTGAATGTTAATGGCTCCAGCCGTGCCCGTCTGCACGTAGCGATCAGCGGGGCGAGCGTGAAGGCCGTGGAGTTTTGGAAGGGAGGGGAATCCCTGCCCGTCCCGCAGAGTACCGGCGACCAAGTGAAAGTGGCATTTTCCAAGGTCTTCGAACTTTGCCTTGCCTACACTATTCTTGGCGCTGCGCCGCACGAACGAATCAGCGTTCAGGGGTCCATTTGGTTGGACGGGCTGCCCCTCCAGGTTCTGCCCCAAGAAGGCTGGCTGGCGCTCGAGTTGACGGAAGACTTGACGAGCTGGTAAGGCTATTCTAAAGTTCGAATTCTATGGAGAGCAAAGTAGCAAATCCGCCGGCCGGCTTTGACGAGCTAACCGTCGAGGAGAAGCTCGACTATCTTGAGTCTCTTTGGGACCGCATCACTGCCAGACCTGAGGCCATTTCCGTTCCAGATTGGCATCTCGAAGTGATTGAACAGCGCTTCGATAAAGGACAAGCTGGTTCTCGGGGCCACAGATCCTGGGATGATTTTCGCGAAGAACTCCGCGCGAAACTCCGCCAGCGCCAGTCCGCCCCATGATGCGACGACTCTCCATCCTGCCCCAGGCTGAACTCGACGTCAGCGACGCGGCAGGGTGGCACGAGGACCGACGGACGGGGCTGGGTGATGAATTCCTCGACGAGCTCGATAGTGTCCTCCGACGCTTCATCAAAACTCCCCTTCAATTTCCTAAGATCAAATACAACGTTCGAAGAGCTCTGCTACGCAGGTTTCCGTATTCAGTGTACTTCACCGTGACCGGAGAATCCGTGGAGCTTCTCGCTGTTCTACATCAACATCGCGCCCCACGGGCTTGGGAAAAGAGAATAATCGGTGAATGAGAGCGTCTCGGCCAACGTTACGGCCGGAATCGGCGCTTGTGGGCATCCACGAGGAGTAGAGTTACGGAAAACCTCGACGAGAGGAAGGGAGCACCGGGCCTTGGGGAAGTTCCGTGCAAGCTCTCGCCTTCCAGCATGAGGCGCGGACCGCCAAGGCGGCGTTCCGCGCCACGTGCTAAACACTAACACTGGCCACTAACCATTTGCTTCAGGCCAGGTCGTAGCGATCGAGGTTCATCACCTTGTTCCACGCCGCCACGAAGTCCTTCACGAACGCCTCCTTCGAGTCGTTGCAGGCATAGAACTCCGCGATGCCCCGGAGCTGGGCGTTCGAACCAAAGACCAGGTCGACGCGGGTGCCGGTCCACTTGAGTTCGCCGGTGGCACGATCGCGCAACTCATAGACGCCTTCGGATGTAGAAGCGGGCTGCCACTTCAGCTTCATGTCGACCAGGTTGACGAAGAAGTCATTCGTCAGCGTCCCGGGCCGCTTGGTGAAGACGCCGTGTTGCGAGTGTCCGAAGTTACCACCCAGAGCGCGCAAGCCGCCGACGAGAACCGTCATCTGGGGAGCCGTCAGTGTCAGCAACTGCGCCCGATCCACCAGCAGCTCAGCCGCCACTCCTTCGTGTCCCTTCCGGAGGTAGTTGCGGAACCCGTCTGCGGCCGGCTCCATGACGGCGAACGACTCCTCATCGGTCTGCTGCTGCGAAGCGTCCGTGCGCCCCGGCGAGAAGGGAACCGTCACGGTGTACCCCGCCTTTTTCGCCGCTTCCTCAATGGCTGCGTCCCCAGCAAGAACGATCAGGTCAGCCAGCGAGACCTTCTTCCCGCCGGACTGCGCGCTGTTAAAATCCTTCTGGATGGCTTCCAGCTTCTGCAGGACCTTCGCCAGTTCGGCCGGCTGGTTGACTTCCCAGTTCTTTTGCGGTGCTAGGCGAATGCGCGCTCCGTTCGCGCCGCCGCGCTTGTCGCCGCCGCGAAACGTTGCCGCCGACGCCCAGGCCGTCGTTACCAATTCGGAAATCGACAGTCCTGATGCGAGGATCTTCGCCTTCAGCGCAGCAACGTCCTGCTCGCCGATCAGCTCATGATCCACGGCGGGAACGGGGTCCTGCCAAATCAGCGGCTCTTTCGGAACGAGCGGGCCAAGGTACCGAGAAATAGGCCCCATGTCGCGGTGCGTCAGCTTGAACCAGGCCCTGGCGAACGCGTCGGCGAATGCCTGCGGGTTCTCATGGAAACGCTTCGAAATCACCGCGTAGTTCGAGTCCACCTTCAGTGCGAGGTCCGTCGTGAACATCATCAGGGGGTGCTTCTTCGACGGGTCGTGAGCATCCGGCACGGTGCCCGCGGCAGTTCCGTTCTTGGGCGTCCATTGGTTGGCGCCGGCGGGACTCTTGGTGAGTTCCCATTCATACCCCAACAGGTTCTCGAAGTAGTTGTTGTCCCACTTCACCGGGTTGGTGGTCCATGCGCCCTCGAGCCCGCTGGTGAACGCGTGGGCGCCTACGCCGCTTTCGAAGGTATTCTTCCAGCCGAAGCCCTGCTCCTCGATGCCGGCAGCCTCCGGTTCAGGACCGACATACTTGCTTTGCTCGGCGGCGCCGTGGGCTTTGCCGAACGTGTGCCCGCCGGCGATCAGGGCCACCGTCTCTTCGTCATTCATCGCCATGCGGCGGAAGGTCTCGCGGATATCCCGTGCCGCCGCGACGGGGTCGGGCTTTCCATTGGGCCCTTCCGGATTCACGTAAATCAGGCCCATCTGCACCGCGGCCAGAGGATTCTCGAGCTCACGATCGCCGCTGTAGCGCTCGTCGGCCAGCCACTTGCCCTCCGGCCCCCAGTAAACGTCTTCTTCCGGCTCCCAGATGTCCTCGCGCCCGCCGCCGAAACCGAAGGTCTGGAGTCCCATCGATTCCAGAGCGACGTTGCCGGTGAGGATCATCAGGTCGGCCCATGATATTTTGCGGCCGTACTTCTGCTTGATCGGCCAGAGCAGCCGGCGTGCCTTGTCGAGGCTCACGTTGTCGGGCCAACTGTTGAGGGGCGCAAATCGCTGGGCCCCCGAACCCGCGCCGCCGCGACCATCGGAGATACGGTACGTGCCGGCGCTATGCCACGCCATACGGATGAAGAGCGGTCCATAGTGGCCGTAGTCCGCGGGCCACCAGGCTTGCGAGTCCGTCATCAAGGCATGGAGGTCCTTGATCACGGCATTCAGATCGAGGGTCTTGAATTCTTCCGCATAGTTGAACTCCTTGTCCGTCGGATCGGACAAGGGGCAATGCTGGTGCAGGATCTTCAGGTTCAACTGGTTCGGCCACCAGCCCGCATTCGCTGTGGTCCCAGCCGCGTATCGGCGGGCGCCTGCTACCGGGCACTTGCTTTCGGTTGCCGAGGTTTGCTTCTGATGAGCGGCGACAGGCGGCGCCGCTGGGGTGGAGAGTGCTTTATCCATATATTTGTCCTCCTTCGAATTAGTCAAAAGAATTTTGACGAACTACCAAACCATCCTGGCTTTCCCCTTCGCACCATCGGCGCCGGAGATGCGCTGCTCGTCCCGCATCCACGCGCGGGTGGCGCTTAAGGGGAGGCGCGCTGCGGAGCGCACTTCGTGCAGAGGCCCCGGAAAATGAGTTCGCATTCGCGAACAACGCGCTTACCGAGGGAGCCCCGGGCAGGCTTGGGCACGTCGAACCACTCCATGTCCTCAACCTTGCCGCAGCGGTCGCAGATGAAGTGGTGATGCGGCATGCCTTTCGCGTCGAATCGCGCGGAGCGGCCCTCGACGGCCACTTCCCGCACCAACCCCGCCTGCACCAAATCCCGCAAATTGTTATAAGTCGTGGCCCGGGAAGAGCGCGGATCCATACGATTCACGGCGTCGAAGATTTCCGCCGCGGTGGGATGCCGGTTGTGTTCCATCAAGAAGGCCATCACGGCATAGCGCTGCGGAGTGCACCGCAATCCGCTGGCTTCCAGGGACCGTTTAATCGCCTCGGAGTGCATTGATCTGTTAGATTAAATCTAATGTGATAGTTTGTCAAGACTTATGCGCTTGGGCGTAGCGCGGACCTGTTCTTTAGGTCCGCGGCTTTTCGTCGTTGATTGGAGAAGGGCCGCGAACCCAAGGAACAGGTCCGCTCTACGGGCGCTTAGGTGGTAAGTTCGCAATGCAGATCCGTGTTTCATAGCCCCGCTGGGGAAGTGACACAGGCACTCCTGGCTGCGTCCGGAAGGCACAGGCAGGAGTGCCTGTGCCACTTTGCGAGACCGAAAATCGGGCGCCCGCCTGCCCCAAGCTGGCGACAGCCGGCCGGATTTTGATCGCGCTCGCCTGCCCTCGTCACAACGATCCCGGTGACTTGTTATACCAGCGCAAGACTCGGAGCGCGCGGAGTGTGTTCCAGCGGCTTGCCTTTCCGACATCAGTCTCCATCTCCAAGGGAATAGATTCAGGATGACGGTGGTTGAGCGGCCAACGCCCGTTCTGGTGGCGACGCTCAATCACGATTTTGATGGCGTCCTCGATGCGGCGGTCGGGTTTGATTCCTGCGTTGCGCAGATAATCGAGCCCGCGCAAGACGTCGTAGTGCCAGAACGGCGGGAACGAGAAGCGCAGCCAGCGTTTGTCGATGACTTCGCCCGTTCGAAGCGAGCGGGACATGCGGCGTTCCAGTAGATAGTTTTCGCCCCTCTTGCGGGCCCTCGTGACGGCGGCCGATTTACGCCCTGCTCGTTCGTAGTCGAGTAGTCCCTCGAGGACACAGATGGTGGTGTGGAACGAGGAGCGCTTGCTGGGGGGGCGTTTCGTCGGCATAAAGGGCCATGCTTCGCAGTTCCAGCCGCCATCTTCAAGCTGCTCGTTCAAGAGTTGCTTGGCCAGTGCGTCGTTGGGTTCCTTGAAATACGAGTCGACGCCGAGGATTCTTCCATTGATGCAAGGCTCCGTTTCGCCGTGAAGGTAAGGACGGTTGTTGAGCCACTTGAACACCAGTCGCTTGTCCACCCGGTCGATCATTTTGCGAGCCTGCCTGCTGGCGGGGTCGAGGCCGAGGTCCTTCAGGACGACCAGACTGAAGAGAGCAATAAGGTCCCACTTCGGCCCGCCACCCCAGTCACCGGCAGAGGATTGGCGCGCGAGAAGTTGTGCTCCCCAGCCTTCGGTTGCGACGCGCGACCGCTCGGCTGCAATCGCGTCAGGGGCGGCATCGGTGAGGTCCCTCATGACCTGCCAACGAACGGACGGGTCAGAAACGAGGAGCCATTTAAGGTGCGCGGGCCGCGGTGAGTAATCGTCGAGACGCATGGGTCGATTATAGCGCGTGTTCTGTAAGTTTTGACCCGTGCGCCGAGCGACGCTCACCCTGTTCCCCGTGGCCGAAGCCGGCGGGACAGCCTTCAGAACGGGCCGTCGGCCCGTCGAAGATTCTCCCGAACCGGGACCGGCGTCCCAGAGGATTCGCCAACTGTCGACGCGCCGACTAGGGGTGACTAGGATTGCCCGACAGCGAGTGCGCTGGGACATTGCGTCCAGAGGTGCATACCTGTAGATTAAGGGTTGACCAGGGAGCAATCGCGGGAATAGCAGGGCAGCGCGCGCGTTTCAATTGTACCGCTGGCGGTACGCTGAAATCGGCACACTGCTAAATGTTGGGGATCCGGGGACAGTAATCAGCCCGTCTGGAGGCGGTTCGATGTTGCGAAAAGACCTCGCCTACGCTTGGCGGACACTCAGGAAGAGTCCCATGTTTGCCGTGACCGCGGCCATAACGCTGGCCCTCGGAATTGGTGCGGCTACGGCAATTTTCAGCGTGACCAATTCCGTTCTTCTGCGGCCTCTGCCTTACCGGGATCCGGACCGCCTGGTGCTTGCCTGTACAGACATGACGCGTCGCAACGTGCGGGACTTCCCGTTCTCCGACGCCAACTTCATCGACTTGCGCAACGGGTCGAAAGCTTTCTTTGAAGACTTCGCCTCCGTGCAGACCGGCCGCGACGTCGTTTCGAGGGAAGACGGCACCCCGGAGCAAGTGCGTTTCGCTGCGGTCACGCCGAACTTCTTCCGTCTGCTCGGGGCCAGGATCGCTGTGGGGCGTAATTTCACGGAGGAGGACGGCTTGCCACGGCCACCGCAAGCCGGGGCCGGCGGCACTCCCGGCGCCCAGGGAACTCAAGCCGCGCCGAGACTTCCCACAATCGCGATCCTCGGGTACGGCTACTGGCAGCGCCGGTACGGGGGAAGCACCGCCATCCTCGGTCATGGCATCCGGGGCGCCGGAAACGCCGGCCCTCAGATTGTCGGCGTGCTGGCTCCCGGGTTCGAGCTGTTTTTCCCCGGCAGCATGAACATTGAACCCACCCCCGACATCTGGATTGCGAGCCGCCTTACTTATGACGCGACCAAGCGCCTTCAGGTCTCGATGCAGGCCGTCGGAAAGCTGAAGAAGGGGGTCTCGCTAGCCCAGGCACGATTGGCGGCCAATACCATCGCGGAGGAAACCCGCCGGACTTCCTCCATTTTGCAAACGTCGGGATACAGCATCCGCCTGGAGCCGATGAAAGCTTATCTTGTAGCCCAGGTGCGTCCGGCGATCCTCGCGCTGATGGGGTCGGTGATTTTTCTGCTGCTCATCGCGTGTTCTAATGTGGCCAATCTCATGCTCGTGCGGGCCTCGCTTCGCGAGCGCGAGTTGGCGGTGCGCGCCGCTCTAGGCGGGAGCCGGTGGCAACTGGTCCGCCAGATGCTCGCGGAGGCTCTGCTGCTTTCCGCCTTCGGCACCGCGCTCGGTCTCGGCCTGGCCTGGCTCGGCATCCACGAACTCCTCGCCATTGCGCCCGCGAACCTGCCGCGCCTCGAATCGATCACGATCGACCCGGAGGTGCTCGCATTCGCGGCGCTGGCGGGGGCCGCGGCAACGGTGCTTTTCGGAACCGTGCCGGCGCTGCGAGCGTCAAGGCCCAACGTGACGCAGGTTCTGGCGTCGAGCGCTCGGACCGCGGGCCTCGCCGGCGGACACGCGCTGCGAAGCGCCGTAGCGGTGGCAGAGGTGGCCCTTTGTTTCGTCCTGCTGATCGGCTCGGGCTTGATGATTCGCAGCTTTCTTGCCCTCCAGCAGATTGACCCGGGCTTCGACGCGAATGGCGTTTTGACCTTCAACGTGCTGGGCGTGTTTGAGGACAGGCCCAAACCCGAGCAGCGCGCGGCGCTGATGCGGGAGATTCAGGAGCGGCTCCGTCAGCTGCCCGGCGTTCAGAACGTTTCGGCCTCCTCGCCGTTTCCCCTAGCGGGCGGATTCTTTCCGATCCGATGGGGCCTTGAGCCGGCGCTCACCGACCCCAGCAAATTCCAGGCCGTCGATAACCAGACCGTGCTGCCCGGGTATTTCGAGACTCTACACGCCCCGCTGCTCGCCGGGCGTACTTTTACCGAGGAGGATAACGCCCCCGACCGCAAAGTCGTGGTTGTCGATCAGGCCCTTGCCGCCAAGGCGTTCCCCAATGAATCCGCGGTCGGGAAGCGCATCCTGATCCGCGTTCGCACCCCCGAGCCCGAATGGGTGGAGATTGTCGGTGTAGTTGCCCACCAGCGCGACACTTCGCTGGCCGAGCCGGGCCGCGAACAAATCTATTTCACGGACGGATTCTTGAGTTATGGCATCCCGGAAACATGGGCCATTCGCGCCGGGGGTAACCCCGCGAATCTCGCGGGACCCGTGCGCGCGGCGGTCGCCGGGCTGGGCGCGCACCTTCTCATTACCCAGGTGCAGCCCATGCAGGATCTCGTGACCAACGCGCAAGCGGGCACGCGGTTTTCCCTGCTGCTGATCGCTGTCTTTGCTGTGGTCGCGGCAATACTGGCGGGCGTGGGGCTCTACGGTGTTCTCTCCACTACGGTCCGTCAACGCACGGCGGAAATCGGTGTGCGCGTAGCCCTGGGCGCGGCCCCCGGAGACATCCTACGGATGGTGGTGGGGCAGGGGCTCCGCATCAGCGCGGCCGGCGTCGTGATCGGGCTGATCGCGGCGCTGGGCTTGACGCGCTTGATCTCGAGCTTGCTGTTGAGGGTCAGAGCCACCGACCCAGCCACCTACGTAGTCATGGCAGGGTTCTTCTTTGTCATCGCGACGCTGGCGTCATGGCTGCCCGCTCGCTCTGCCGCCGCCCTGCAGCCCTCCGCCGCGCTGCGACAGGAGTAGGGAAGTGCGGGCAGGTTATCGATTCGCCATCCAGAACGGTCCGATTCATGGTATACTTCTAACAGTGGTTACCTTGGTTTGAGTGACCCCGCAGTTGATGGATGTCGGTCTCACCACGGTTTTCATGACAGTTGACAAGGCACGGCAATACCAAGTATAAATACAGGTTTGTAACCTGAGGATTCGAACGGAGAGAAGAGTGGGGACATATTTCGCCAAGGCGAGTAGAGGGCAGATAAACTGGAACGTCGTTGATGCAGAGGGTTGGGTGCTGGGACGGCTGGCGGCGCGGGCGGCGCAGGTGTTGGTCGGCAAAGATTCGCCGGACTTCACCCCGCATTCGGATCACCGCAGTGGTCTGATCATCATCAACGCTGAAAAGATTCGGCTGACCGGGAAGAAGCTCGACCAGAAAATCTACCGCCACAACACCGGGTATCCGGGTGGGCTCCGGGAAATCACCGCACGCAAGCTTTTCGAGACACAACCGGAACGGCTGCTGCGGGAAGCGATTTACGGGATGCTACCCAAGAACCGGTGGCGGGACCGATTGGTAAAGCGGTTGAAAGTGTACGTGGGATCGACCCACCCCCATACGGGGCAGTCCCCCCATGCCCTTTCCCTGGCGCGATAATTTGAATCCTACAGAATCTTAACTAGAGCGGAGTAACTGTGGCTGAGCTTGTCCAATTTGTGGCAACAGGTCGTCGCAAGACTGCGGTGGCGCGAGTGATTCTGCGTCCCGGCGAAGGCAAGATCGTCGTCAATCACCTACCCTTCACGACGTACTTCCCCTCCGAGGCCCTGCGGGCGGAAGTGCAGTTTCCGCTGGTGCATACCGAACTGGCGGGGAAGTTCGACATTTTGGTGAATGCCGCCGGCGGCGGAATCCATGGCCAGGCCGGCGCTGCATCGCTGGGCATCGCGCGGGCCCTGGTGATTTTCAACGCAGAACTTCGTCCGCGGTTGCGTCAAGGCGGCTTCCTGACGCGTGACCCCCGAGCCAAGGAACGAAAGAAGTACGGCCAAAAGGGCGCGCGCAAGCGGTTCCAGTTCTCGAAGAGGTAGAAGGGAAGCTTTCAGCGGTCAGCTCTCAGCTAAGGCACTAGCTGATCGCTGAGAGCTGATGGCTGATTGCGAGCAAAGAGAGGTGAGGGTTTGTCCACTATAACGATGAAGGAATTCCTGGAGGCTGGCGTTCACTTTGGCCACCAGACGCGCCGATGGAACCCCAAGATGAAGGAATATATCTATGGGGAACGGAATGGCATTTATATAATCGATCTGCAGAAGACCCTCAAACTCTTTAAGGAATCTGCGCGCTATGTCGCTGATCTTTCCCGGGAAGGGAAGACGATCCTGTTCGTCGGGACGAAGCGCCAAGCTCAGGACGCCATCGCCGAAGAAGCCGTCCGCTGCGGGATGTACTATGTCAATCACCGCTGGTTGGGCGGGCTTCTGACCAACAATTCCACCATCCAGAAATCTATCCAACGTCTGCGCGAGTTGGACGATATGAGCAAGGACGGGCGATACGAGCTGCTGACCAAGAAGGAAGTGTTGCGGCTCGAGCGCGAGCGAAAGCACTTGGAGCAGAACCTATCGGGCATCAAAGATATGCCCGGACTGCCCGACGCCATGTTTGTGGTGGACTCCCACAACGAGAATATTGCAGTTCAAGAAGCGCGCAAGTTGGGAATCCCCGTTGTTGCGATCGTGGATACCAATTGCGATCCCGATATGGTGAATCACGTGATTCCCGGCAACGACGACGCGCTGCGAGCCATTCGACTGTTCACCTCGCGCATCGCCGATGCCATCCTCGAAGGCCGTCAAGCGGCGGAAGATAAGCGTCTCGAAGAGGAGAAAGTCGCAGCTGAGAAAGCCGCTGAGGAGCTTGAACAACAGCGCCTGCGCGAGGCCATTGCCGCAGGGGAGATACCCCCGCCAGGGTATGAGGGCGTGGCGCAGGAGTTTGCGGTGGATCCCGAGACCGGGATGTCGCCTACGGTTCTGGCCGCCGAGGAGGTTCTGGACGGCCGCGTGCGCACCCCCAGACCGAAGCGGAAGGTGGGCGGCGAGTTCAAGCCCAGCCGGCGTAAAGGCGACGAAGGGACGACAGACCTTCCCTAACACCCCAGAATTTTCTTGACGACACCAGAAGGCTGGCGGCGAGCAGAATGGCGCCGGCCTCGCGTGTGTCGGGAGGATGTAATCCAGAATGAGCGTTACCCCGGAGCAGGTTAAGAAACTACGCGAGATCAGCGGCGCTCCCATGATGGAGTGCAAGCGCGCCCTCGATGAGGCGCAGGGTGAAATGGAGAAAGCGTTCACCGTTTTGCGCAAACGCGGCCTGGCCACGGCGGCGAAGAAAGCCGGAAGGACAGCTTCCGAGGGTGTAGTGGGTTCCTACATTCACGCGGGCGGAAAAATCGGCGTGCTGGTAGAACTCAATTGTGAGTCGGATTTCGTGGCCCGTCATGAGGAGTTCCAGCAACTGGCGCACGACATTGCCATGCAGATCTGCGCTACCGATCCGCGCTTTATCCGCAAGGAAGATGTCACCGAAGAGGCGCTGCAACGCGAAAAGGAAGTGCTTCGTTCACAAGCAGCGGCGACGGGAAAGCCCGAGAATGTCCTGGACCGCATCGTGGAAGGGAAGCTGGGAAAGTTCTACGAGGATAACTGCTTGTACGAGCAGCATTTCATTAAGGACAGCGGCAGTGCGTTGACCGTCGGCGAGTTGATCGCCTCCAAGATCGCCAAATTTGGCGAGAATATCGTCATCCGCCGCTTTTCGCGATTGAAGATCGGGGAGACGGCGGCCAAGCCGGAGGCCGAGTCTGCCCCAGCGGCAACAACCTAAGATCGATGCGAGGTATGGTTGGTCGAAGAAGCGATACTGGCCTTCGGGTAAGAATAATGAGTGCCCGAGAGTCGGCGCCATAGGAAAAGCTGGAAATTATAGGCCGCGGACGGATCGCGGTCCGTGAGCAAATGAGCCAACCTGCCTTTCGTCGAATTTTGCTGAAGTTGAGTGGCGAAGCCCTGATGGGCAAGCAGGGATTCGGCGTTGATCCCGAAGTGGCCTCAAGGATTGCCTCGGAAGTTTCGGAAGTCCGGGGAATGGGTTTGGAAGTCGCCGTGGTAGTGGGCGGCGGGAATTTTATCCGCGGTGTGGCGGCATCGGCCATGGGAATTGACCGGGTCGTCGCCGACAACATGGGCATGCTGGCGACCGTGATCAACGCCCTGGCCTTGCAGGATGCCCTGGAGAAAAAAGGGGCGCACACCCGGGTAGTCACGGCGATTGAAATGCGCGAAATTGCCGAGCCCTTTATTCGCCGCCGCGCGATTCGCCACTTGGAAAAAGGCCGAGTGGTGGTTTTTGCCGGGGGAACTGGAAACCCTTACTTCTCCACCGACACGGCAGCCGCGCTCCGGGCCATGGAGCTCAAGGCTGAGGTTATCCTCAAGGCTACCAAGGTAGACGGTGTTTACGACGCTGATCCCAAGAAGGTTCCCGACGCGAAGATGTTCGCCGAAATTACTTACCTGGACGTTCTCGCGCGGGGATTGGCAGTGATGGATACGACGGCGATCTCGCTCTGTATGGACAACCGCTTGCCCATCATCGTTTTTAACTTGAATGTTCCGGGTAATCTCAAGCGAGTGGTCCTGGGTGAGAAGGTAGGCTCGTTAGTTGCCCCCTAGGACCCGGCCGGAAAGGCGGGTAGGATGATTAAAGAAACGATGGCGCAAGCACGAACCCGCATGGCGAAGGCGGCGGAGGACCTGCGACTGGAACTTGCTGGTGTCCGCACCGGCCGCGCTTCTACGGCACTTTTGGAGCACCTTAAGGTGGAGTACTACGGGACGCCCACACCGCTCAATCAAGTGGCCACGTTGGGAGTTCCGGATCCTACGATGCTTACCGTGCAGCCCTGGGATCCAAGCCTGCTCTCGGTGATCGAGAAAGTTATCCGTTCGTCGGACCTGGGTTTGAATCCGATGAGCGATGGTAAGATCCTGAAGGTACCGATCCCCCCGCTTACGGAAGAGAGACGCAAGGATCTGGTAAAGCACCTGCATAAGGCGATGGAGAATCATCGTACCGCCGTGCGCAATATCCGGCGTGATAGTAATGAAGAACTGAAGAAGCTTCTGAAGGACAAGAAAATCTCGGAAGATGATGAGCGGCGCGGTCTTGACGAAGTTCAGAAGTTGACCGATGACTTTATGGAAAAACTGGAAAGTCATGCGAAGAGCAAGGAACGGGAAATTATGGAGATGCGTTGAAAGTCTCAGATTTTCCTGTACGCAACCCCTTGACAGTTTTTTGTCAACTCTGTTACATTTGTAAAGATTTGGCGTGAGCCAAATTACACCCTATACGTGCGCTCGTTAAACGCGACGCTAAGTAGGGATTGGCGAAAGGTTTTGGAATGCCCACGTTTAGTCAAATGGTACGTCTCGGCCGGAAGTCGCCGCGCTACAAGACATCGAGTCCGGCTTTGGAAAGTTGCCCGCAAAAGCGCGGGGTCTGTATTCGCGTGTACACGCAGACGCCCAAGAAACCGAACTCCGCGTTGCGCAAGGTGGCTCGCGTGCGTTTGACCAATAGTATGGAAGTGACCACCTACATACCCGGTGTGGGCCACAATCTCCAGGAGCACTCCATCGTGTTGATTCGGGGCGGACGCGTTAAGGATCTGCCCGGCGTTCGTTATCACGTCATCCGGGGTACCTTGGATTCCGCGGGCGTTACCGATCGCCGGCAAGGGCGGTCCAAGTATGGAGCGAAGCGGCCGAAGGCCGCATAAGTATTTGTAGGGCCGAGCGTCGCTCGGTTTACAAGCCGAAAGCTGAGAACTATTAGATGCCACGTAAAGGTACGGTAGAACGTCGAGAAACGGGTCCCGATCCGGTATACGCAAATTCTTTGGTGCAGAAGCTCGTTAACTGTGTCATGTTCGAAGGCAAGAAGAGCGTTGCCCAGAATATCGTGTACGACGCCTTTGAGTTGATCAAGCAGCGGGCCAATGATGATCCCCTGAAGGTCTTCAAAAAGGCGGTTGATAATGTCAAGCCAGCCCTGGAAGTAAAATCACGGCGAGTGGGTGGAGCAAACTACCAGGTGCCGGTGGAAGTTAATCGGAATCGTCAGACCTCCTTGAGTCTCCGATGGATCATCGGTTATGCGCGTGAGCGGGGGGAAAAGTCCATGGTGGAGAAGCTTGCCGCGGAATTGCTGGATGCAGCGAACAATCGCGGCGGGGCCATCAAGAAGCGGGACGATACTCACCGCATGGCCGAAGCCAACAAGGCTTTTGCCCATTACCGCTGGTAATCCTGTTTAATCGGGATGACCTCGAGCAATTCGGGATGTGGCGCCTCCCCGGCCCACGATCCGAACTGCAGTCCGTCAACTGACGGATCCTGTGGCTCAAAACAATGCGGGGGTTCCGGACCTTAATCGATTGAGGTCGGGTCCGGTGCCTGTCCCCTTTTGCTTGCGGCGCCAAATGGTGATTGGCCCCGTGGCCGAACACCGTTCGGCACCTCGATTCATATGGCGAGAGAAGTACAACTCGAGAGATATCGCAATATCGGCATCATGGCCCATATCGACGCCGGTAAGACGACCACCACGGAGCGCATCCTCTACTACACGGGGAGAACGCACAAGATGGGTGAGGTGCATGATGGCACTGCCGTCATGGACTGGATGGAGCAGGAGCAGGAGCGCGGTATTACCATCACCTCTGCGGCCACGACGTGTTTCTGGAATGACATCCGAATCAACATTATTGATACGCCGGGACACGTGGATTTCACGGCGGAAGTCGAACGGTCGCTCCGGGTGCTTGACGGAGCGATTGCAATTTTAGGAGCGGTCGAAGGGGTGGAACCCCAAACTGAGACGGTTTGGCGCCAGGCTGACAAGTATCGCGTGCCCCGCATCGTGTTCGTCAACAAAATGGATCGCGTTGGCGCTGATTTTGAGACTTGCGTTAGCCAGTTGCGTTCCAAACTCCATGCCAACCCCATTGTCATTCAGTTGCCTCTCGGAGCGCAGGACAGCTTTGATGGACTCATTGATTTGGTGACCGAGCGCGCCATTGTTTGGCGGGACGAAACTCTAGGTGCGGCATTTGATGAGTTGCCCATTCCTGCCGACCATGCGGAAAAGGCCCAGCGCGCTCGCGAACAGTTGATCGAGTCATTGGGCGAAGTGGACGACGCCATTATGGAAAAGTACGTTCACGGCGAAACGATCTCGGCCGAGGAGCTTCACGCTGCCATTCGCCGCGCCACCATTGCCATGAAGGCCTTTCCGGTGGTCTGTGGCTCCGCATTCAAGAACAAAGGTGTCCAGCCCTTACTTGATGCGGTTGTAAGTTACTTGCCCTCGCCCCTGGATGTTCCCCCCATTGAAGGGCTTGATCCTCGCGATGAAGAAAAGACGCTGACCCGCACTGCGGACGATTCGGAGCCATTCGCCGCCCTGATATTCAAAATCATGACGGACCCCTTCGTTGGGCAACTGGCCTTTCTGCGGGTTTATTCCGGAAATCTCAAACAGGGCGACTCGGTTTACAATCCGCGCCGTGACCGGAACGAACGTGTTTCCCGTCTTCTTCAGATGCACGCCAATAAGAGGGAAGAGATTTCCGAAGTTTATGCCGGCGACATCGCCGCTGCTGTGGGTTTGAAGAATGTCTCGACCGGCGACACCATTTGCGATGAAAACAACCCCATCGTTCTGGAAGCCATGGATTTCCCGGCCCCCGTTATCTCCGTGGCGATAGAGCCCAAGACGAAGGCCGACCAGGAGAAGTTAGGGAACGCGCTCTCCAAGCTGACCCAGGAAGACCCCACCTTTAAAGTGAACACAGATCCCGACACCGGCCAGACGATTATTGCTGGTATGGGAGAGTTGCACTTGGAGATTCTGGTCGACCGCATGATGCGCGAGTTTAACGTGGGCGCTAATGTGGGGCGCCCCCAGGTCGCGTATCGCGAAACCATCCGGGGGTCGGCGGACGCGGAAGGACGCCATATCAAACAGTCGGGCGGCCACGGCCAATTTGGCATTGTTCACGTACGTCTGGAGCCCATGCCCCATCCGAACCTGGAAGAAATCGCCGAGCTCACCAAGAAGAAAAACACTCACCACTTTGATCCGGACATCAATCTGCTTTTCGTGGACGAAATTGTGAGCGGAGTGGTGCCGCGTGAATTCATCAATCCCGTATACGAGGGCGTGCGGGAGGCCATGCACACTGGGGTTTTGGCCGGGTTTGAAATGACCGGCGTCCGGGTGACTTTGGACGATGGCAAGGCGCACGATGTGGATTCGTCGGAAATCGCCTTCAAAATCGCGGGTTCCTTAGGTTTCAAGGCAGCGGCACGGCGCGCCAAGCCCGTCCTGCTCGAGCCGGTGATGAAAGTGGAAGTGGTGGTGCCGGAAGATCATATGGGCCCGGTGACCGGCGACCTGAAATCGCGGCGCGGCCAGATTGAGGAGATGGAAAAACGCGGGTCCACTCAGATTATCCGCGCCATCGTGCCGCTGTCGGAAATGTTTGGCTATGCCACGGACCTGCGCTCCCGCACCCAGGGTAGGGCGTCTTATACGATGCACTTCCTCCGCTACGAACAGGCTCCGGCCTCGATAGCGGAAGAAGTGGTCGCGCGCATGCAAGGCCGCACGGTGGAGATGTAACAGGTTTCTGGCGACTGCACAACCGTTGAATCTCTCGGAGATGAGGAACTGAGCTATGGCCAAGGAAAAATTTGATCGGTCGAAGCCGCACATGAATGTGGGGACGATTG
>CAZCVY010000095.1:0-24495 GCA_964501985.1 uncultured Acidobacteriota bacterium
GGCCGCATCATCGATCTATCCTATGCCGCGGCGCAAACCATGGGAATGACGGGCATCGCACACGTGCGGCTGGAAATTCTGGGAATCGGATCGAGCCCTGAGCCCGCGATCTTCGCCGTGCAGGTGGGCGCGTTCCGCGATCCCGCCAACGCCGGCCGCTTGAAAGCTCTGATTGAGGCGAGCTTCGGGCCCGTGGTGATCCTCACATTCGACAGCGGCGCCGGCATCTTTTATCGCGTGCGTGTGGGCAATGAGAGTTCCGAAGAGGCGGCCTACGGGCTGGCGGAAAAACTGCGCATCGCGAATCTGGCGACGCAAACATTCGTCGTCAGGGTGAATTAATGGAGAATTGCCTCTTCTGCCGGATCATCGACGGCAAGACGCCCGCCAAGATCGTTCATCAGGACGATCGTGCGGTGGTGATTGTCGACATTCACCCGCAGGCGCCGGTCCACCTGCTGGTGATTCCGCGCAAGCACATCAACTCGCTCGACGAATCCCAGGCCGAGGACGAGGCGTTGCTCGGCCATCTTTTGCTTTTGGCGGCGCAACAGGCGCGCGAGCGGGGACTGCCTACGAGGGATTACCGCACCGTGATCAACACCGGCGCGGGGGCGGGGCAATCAGTCTTCCACCTTCATGTACATCTGCTCGGGGGCCGGCCGTTTCACTGGCCGCCCGGATAGCGGCCTATTGTGCCTCAAAGGCTGCCCTCATTTCTAGTGCACGACGGCGAGCAAGTTTTCCTCATCAATCGTCACGCGCTGGGGTTTTTGCAGCGCAGTGAACTTGAACTGGGCTCCGCTTGAGCCCACCACCACCTGTCCCAGCGTGACCCGCTTGTCCCGGCCATAAAATGCGACCAAACGAACCGGCATCTCAAAATCCGTCGGGACATCGCTCTGTGTGATGGTCCCCTGGATACCAAACTTTCCGGTGGGGAGGGCGCGAACATCCGTTTTGAGAGAGTATGCGGGAATCCCTGTGTCGTAGACCCATTCGTCAAAGAACCAGTCGAGCTTATGGTTCTTTTCCAGGTCACTCGCCGGAGTCATGTACTTTTCCGCGTGATGAATGAAGTCTTCGGTAGAGACGGACTGCCCTTGATATTGGGAAACGAAGTCGCGCAGCATGCGGAAGAAGCGGGCGTCTGAGCCGGTCTTGGGATCGGTCATGGTTTCCCGCAGCATGTGGAGAACCCAGCAAGCCTTCTTGTAAACGATGGTGGAGTATCCCTGCGGGTCCAAGGACGTGGAAAGCCTTTGTCCGAGCCAAATGGGGCCGCCGGATTCAACGGTTGCGCCCTCGCTGGTTTTACCTAGCAAATCGCTCTTGTAGAGGCGCAGCAGATCGCGGAACTGGCGGTTGCCGTCCTTACCGTGCGCAAGGAACAGGGCCGCCGCGTAAGTGGCCAGCCCTTCTGAAAGCCACTGGTCGTGGTAGGTCTGCCAACCCAGGAGGTTTCCCCACCACTGATGAGCGATTTCATGCGCGATCATGCCCGGTCCCAGCGGGTCACTCCCAGCTCGGGTCGATCCCAGCTCGTACCGTTCGGTTTTAGCAAGGAAGGAAAGTGTGGGCAGATACACAAGTTCAGGCCACCCTTGGCCAAAGCTTCCGGGAGCTTGCGAGATTGCCAGGCGCGGGTAAGGGTAAGGCCCGAAGAGCTCGGAGTAATACTGCATCGCCTGCGAAGCGACGTCGGCGACATTCCCCAGCAAGGCGGCGGGCGAGAGAGGTATGCGCTCAATCTGGATCGGGTCCACTACCCTTGGGTGTGCTCCGCCAATGTCTATGGGCCGCCCTGCTGCCGCGTCATGCCTTTTTTCCAGAGCGCTTTCCGCCTCTCGAGTGGCGTAAATCGTGACGCTTGTCTTGCCCACGCGCCGCGCCACCGAGTTGTAGGCACCCAGATTAAACCCCGCCACGCGGAAAACGCCATCCGACCGCCAATGGCTCACGGCCTCGTCGTCTGACGTTTTTTCCTCGAGGCGGTCGCCCGTGGCCACGAGAGCCAGTTTTCGCGGGCAGTGAAAGGTCATGTCGTACTGACCGGGAATGTGGGTGTCGATGTTGGGATACCAGCTTCCCCGCGCACCGACGTAGAGCACTCCGTTCCCCACATCGGCGATGACGTTGCCGTGGTACTTGAAAATCAAGTGAAAGCGCTCGCCGACCGGGTAGGGGTGGGGAAGCACCAGTTCGATATAATCGTCGGCGCGTCCTCCCGCCGGGTCCCCATCCACCGGGTCGCCCCCGATCACGGTGATTTTGTGCCCCTGATCGTCCTCGACTCCCGTGACCGCCAGCCATCGCGACAGCCCGAAGTGAATGACGCGGTCATGGGCTGATCGGGATTCGATCTGAATATCCGCCCGGCCGTCCAAGCTGTGGTCGGGATGGATCCTCACGTCCAATTTGAATGCTAATGCCCTGGCCGTAATATCTAAGGGCGGAGGTTGTCCGTCCTGCGAGTCGTGCGTGGGGAAGGAACACCAAATATCGGTAAAGGTCTCGGAGCCTACTTTCTGCACCGCGCCGATTTTGAAAGGTTCTTGCAGGCGCTCGTCGTCAGCCAGCTCGAACGCTCCCAGAGAATCCCCCTTCACGCTGGCATAAAAGTAAGGATGGTCACGGTCGCCGAGGAGGTCGGCGAGGGCGCGCAGGGAGGTTTCAAGATTCAGTGCCTTTACCACGGGAGCCCAATCCGTCACAAAGGGGCCGGGCTGCTCGGGATCGTCCGGATCAGGCCGCTGCGACGCCGCGAGCAATTCCTGGGCTGTCTTGTCGGTGAAACGCAGATAAACAGAATCGAATTTTTCTTCCAGGATGGGTGCGTGGGTGAACTGTGCCAGGTTCCGTTTTTCCGCGCGGTTGGGCGGGATCAACAGAACTTCGCCCTCCCCCGAGAAAACGGCCCCGGTAACCTCGCCCATCACCGGAGTCAAAAAAGCGATGAAGCCGCGATTGAGATACAGGGTCAGATGCCCGCGGGTAATGTGGGCGTCACGAATCATGTAGACCTGGTTGGGGTCGAGCGTGTTGTTATTCAACTGCTCCAGCACTTTGAGCGGATCGGGGGGTTGTGGCGCTGCCCCAAAAACGGTTCGAAGAGAGCAAGCGCAGAATGCGAACAGAGCGAACCTGCGACCCATCCGGCAAATCGAAAATTCCGCCGGCCTCATGGCGTGTTTCATCTAAATCCCCCGGCATACTGTGGCGCGGAAATTGGCCGCCCTCAACTCGACGGAGTGCAGGGCCTGTTGTATGATGCAAACAGAATGTCAGGGCGCAAAAATAAACGCAACCTCGTGCGACCCCACGGGAAAGCGGCGTTGGGCTGGAGCTTGTTGTGTGCTGTCCTCCTTTTCCCTTCCTTGCTGCTTGCCGATGTCATCTACCTCAAGAATGGTCAAAAGATTTCCGGCCAAGTCATCAAGGAGGATGAGAAGCAACTCTACTATGAAGCCGACGGCGGTGAATTTGCGATCTCGAAATCCCTGGTGGACCACGTGGAAAAGTCGAGTTCGCCGGCACCAGCCGCGCCGGCCCAGGGAACTTCCCGGTCCAATCGCGAGGTCCCCTTGCCGCTCACGCCGCCCGTGGATCCCTCGCCCGGGGAAGGGTCGGCGGCCATTCGCGACGATGCTGTGGACGAAGCCTACCTCAGTCAATTGACTGACGACGTCCTCCACAATCCCACACCCGAAAACCTCCACAAGCTCAAACAAGGCTTCCAGGCAGCGGCGGTATTTCTGACCCGCAAGGGTGATCCGGAAGGGGCCATCCTCAAATATCGCGACGCACTCAAGTATTTGCCCCATGACCAGGCCCTGACGTTAGCGCTCGGTTACTTGTTGTGGAAACAGGAGCATTATTTGGAAGCGGTCGATCTGTTGTCGCCAGAGGCCGACCGGTATCCCCAGTCAGGGGACTTTCGTGTGCTCCTGGGATCGGCTTACTACGGAATGGAGAATCTCGATCAAGCGATCATCGAGTGGAACAAGGCGCTCGCCCTTCACGACAATCCCCAAGTGCGCGCCGCGGTCGAAAGGGCGCAGCGCGAGCAGGAAGTCTCGGGCTCTTATTCGGAATTGCGCAGCGAGCATTTCCTGCTTCGCTACGATGGCCAGCAGAACGAGAGGCTGAGCGGCGAAATACTGAACAGCCTGGACGGCTCCTTTCAGGATTTGGTGATGGACCTTGATTACTCCCCCATCGAGAGCATTGTGGTTCTCCTCTATCCCAATCAGGCCTTTCGCGACATCACCCGGACGCCATCGTGGGTGGGCGCATTAAATGACGGCAAGATTCGCGTTCCCGTTTCCGGCCTGACGCAAATGACCCCGGACCTGGCGCGCGTGCTGAAGCACGAATTAACGCATTCTTTTGTCCGCCAGATTACCCTGGGCCATTGTCCCACGTGGTTCAACGAGGGATTGGCTCAACTTGAGGAAGGCTCGACCACCGCCGTGCTGGGTACTCAGTTGGCCCGAGCCCTCGCCGCAGGAAAAATCCCTGCCTTCACCGCCCTCGAAGGTTCGTTTGTGGGTTTGCCTCCCGATCAAGTGCCACTGGCGTATGCCAAATCTCTGGCCGCGCTTGAATACCTTCGCGACACATTCGGGATGGGGGAAGTCCGCCGCATCTTGAGACTCATGCCTTCGTCCGATCTGGGTACCGCACTGCAAAACGAAGTGCGGATGGGCTACCCCGCCTTCGAAGAGGAAGTGGCTAACTACGTGGTGAAGAAGTACGGATCGTAAACAGCGCCCCGAAAAGCTGCCCCACCATATCATTCTCCTTACGACGACATAATCTGTGGCGTCGGTCTCCAAGGCCGACCGTGAGTGTATCTCCTCCGTTGAAGGGAAATACGCGAGAGTTCTCACGCCGATATCGATATAATTCCCCGCCGTCAGAGGGAGGACTGAATCATATGCGCAAAAGTCTTAAGACTTACATCCGGATGGGGACATGTGTCATGGCCGTGGCTATCTTTTTGACTCTGTCAACCTTCGAGCGGAATGCCCTCGGCCAACAGGGGAACGGCCCAGAGTCGGCGCCGGCAGAAATTCGCATCGACACCGCGGCGGTGAAGCACACGATGGCAGGAGGCGCGGGAGCGTCGTGGCACGCGATGGGCCCCGTCGCGTACTGGTACAAGGACTTGACCGCCGCGAGGGTCAACCGCAACTCGCGTGGCAGCGGTTGGGGCGGCAACCCTCCGCTCGAATATACCGAAGCATGGGATGACCTCAGCAAGCACGCGCGCTGGCTGGGGCTCGACTTCATCCGCGTTGAGATCGACATGCGAATGTACGAACCCGAGCGGGGCAAGTTTGACTGGCAGAACGATCAGATGAAAACGCTTTACCGCATCCTCGATCATTGCGAGCAGAACCAGGTCGACGTTTTCTTTACCCAAATGTGGGCGGATGTCGAGTGGAATGCCTTTCCGGGAGCCGGCCGACTTCAAAGCGCGCCCAAGTCCGTGGAAGATTTTGCCCAGGGCTTGGCAACGTTGATGGAGTATCTGGTCAAAACCAGGCATTACACCTGCATTCGCTGGCTGTGCATTTCGAACGAACCCGGATACGATTGGGGCTGGTGGCTGGGACCCGACGGCAAACCGGTCAGCATAATGCCAGCACTGCATGCCGTCCGAGCCGAATTGGATAAACGTGGGATCGCCGTGGGCCTCTCGGCGCCTGACTGGAGCAGCATGGGTCAGAGCACGCCGGAGTTCGACTTCACGGACAAGGCGGTCGCGGCATTCGACGCTCATAATTACGCCAGCTTCGCCAACAATCACCTGCAAGAGCTGTGGGCCGATAAGGCGCACGACCGAGGCATTCCCTTCTTCCAGTCGGAGTTTGGCGATTGGGGAGGCGACGATCCGTTCACCAATCACACCTCGGCAACACCTAAGAGCTATTCGAATCAAATGGTCAACGCGGAGAAGGTGATCCAAGGGATGAATGTTGGGGTTGACGGCTTTAACCGTTGGAGCTTTATCAACCGGGGCGATTTGGACGGCCAATGGCAATTAGTGCGGACGTTCGACACCAACACCTGGCAGTACCTTAAACGGGTCGCGCTCGAGCCCGTTCCCTATTTCACTTACGGAATACTGACTCGCTTTCTGGCGAAGCATTCCAGCATCCTCGAATCGCAATGCGACGGTCAGGACCTCGTCGTTAGTGCCGCTCGCAGTCCTCGTGGCAACCTGACCGTTTTCGTTTTGAACAAATCGGAAGGGAAACAGGCCATCACTCTAAACCTGGCGAACCTGGGGCAGGCAACAACGCTTTACAAGTATCAAGTGACGGAAGAGTCCGCGAATAACCCTGATTTCCAGATGAGTCCCATCGAAAAGATCGAGGCGTCCACGGGGAAGTTAAGCTTCAAGGACGAGCTTCCGGATATGAGCATCACGGTGTACTCAACGTACAAGCTGTTGCATAGCGACCCGGGCATCACTGCGGACTAAGCCGTCGCATTGTCCTACAGATGTAGTTCGATGTAGACCAGATAGCAAGCCAGCGCCAAGCCGAACAGCGCCACGAGAACGCCGACGAGGTCGACAAGAAAGCCCGCAGGCTCGAACGTTCCGGACTCCAACTGCCTGCGGGTGCGGCGGTAGCGCAATAATCCCGCGAGCGTCAATGCCACCCCTCCGACCATCGCTAGGGTACCCATCCAGACGGAGGCCCCGGCGGTATGCGATTCGTGCCCTTGATAGCGCATGAATTGCCGAATCGCTATCGCGAAGCGCCCAATAGCGAAGCCAAAGACGACAATCGCGACGCCGGTGCGTGCCCAAGCGAGAAAGGTGCGCTCATTGGCAAGATGATCGCTTGGGTGATGGGAGCTCACGCCCGCTGCCAATCGATTGTCGTCGGTGCTTGAATTTGGCATGCCCCCTCCCGGAACCTTGGCTTCATACTGCGCCTCTATGTCCAGCCAGTTTACTTTCTGCGGCATAATCTGCGTTTGCGCTTTGCATTCAGATGCTAGATTTTTGAGTCTTCCAGAAAATCAGGGCGACGACCACGGCATCTTATCCTTTACGCAGCCTGACTGGTCAAACTCTATCGCATAATAGTACGGGATGAGGGGTGCGAACGGGTCGCGGTACAGATATTCTACGCATCCACCTTTTTGGGGTACGCCAAAATATGCCCCGCATGGTTCGACTTTCCACGGCCTACCAAAAGCTTTCAGCACCTCACGCCGCGCCGTACCCATAGTCAGTTTGTCAAACTCCCGCTCGAGCCTGCGCTGTCGGGCTACTGAACATCCACACCAGCTCACGACAAACAAACAAAATGCGGTTATGAGGAACCTCTTGAAAATCATGATTCGTGTCACTTGCTCGAGGGATTTAGTCCACTACCTTCTCCAACACTGCGCCCACGATCGCGATGTTCTTCATCAACTCCTCGGGGGTCGCGTGCCGCCGCTGGAGATAATCCGGGCTGTTGTAGGACAGCCAAACCTTGCCCTCGGCGTCTTCCCACACCAATGCCTTCAACGGTAGATCAATAGCAAGACTCGGCGAGGCGACCATCAGAGGTGTGCCAGCCTTGGGACTCCCGAAAATGATGAGTTTCGTGGGCCGCATCGTCAATCCAACCTTTTCCGCCTCGCCGCTGTGGTCGACGCACGCAAATACCGTGAGATTCTTGGCATGAAGCACGGACTCAAGCCGCTCTACCGTCTCTGAAACTGAGTAAGGACTCTTGAGGTGGACAAGCCCGTTGTCTGGTAACGGAGCCATGCAAATCCTCCTTGATGACTTGTTTTGCCATCCCTATTTTACAATCCTCGTACCATGGTCCCAATTGCAGACTTGGTTAAAGCGTCGCCATCAATGCCGCCAGCAGCGCCGCGCGCTGGGGGAGTTCGCTGAGGACGACGTGCTCGTGGCGGGCGTGGGCGCCGTCGCCGGTTCCGCCCAGGCCGTCGAGCGTGGGGATTCCCAGCGCTGCCGTGAAGTTTCCGTCGGAGCCGCCTCCGGTTGAGGCTTCCTTTAGTTCCATACTCATCTGGCGTCCCAATTCGCAGGCCTTCTCGAAGAGCCCGATCGCCATTTTTCTTTCCAAGGGGGGACGGTTAACGCCGCCGGTTATTTCCAGTTTGGCCTCCGGGTGAATGGGCGTGAGCGCCCGCATCTGACTTTCGATCTCCTCGCGGTCGCGCGCCATGGGCACCCGCACATCCACGCGGGCCACCGCAAGTTCCGGGATCACGTTCACGCGGGTACCGCCTTGGATGACATCCACGTTAACGGTCAGCCCTCGCTTGGGCCGAGCCAACTTTTCGATGCGAGGGATCTGGCGCGCCAGCTCGGAAATCGCATTGACGCCAACGGCGGGATTGATGCCCGCGTGAGATGACCGGCCGCGCACCGTGACCTGAAACTCCCCCACGCCCTTGCGCGAGGTTTTAAGCGCGCCTTCGGCCGCAGCCGGCTCGAGCACCAAAACCGCGCGGGCGCGGCGGGCCTCCGCCAGCAACTCCTCGCGAAACGCCGTGCTCGACACCTCCTCATCCGGGTTCAAGAAGAAACGGATCGGACCAGGCGGAGTTATCTTCAGTGAGGTCAGAGCCTGTACCGCCCAGAGACCGCAGACAATTCCGGATTTCATGTCGTAAATTCCCGGCCCGTAGGCACGCCCTTTATGAATTCGAAAGGGCATTTCCTTGAGCGTGCCGATGTCCCAAACGGTGTCCAAATGACCTAGTATCAGGATGGGTTTTGCCTCGGCCGCGCCGGCCCAGAACTCTGCCACCAAAGCCGAACCCGCCGTGGCGTGGCTCAGGAGCTGGACCTTTGCGCCTCTCTGTCTGAACTCCTCGGCAAAAAAGCTTGCCATCCGGTCAATCGCCGTTTTGTTCTGGCTGGGGGACTCGATTTCCACGGCTTTCCGCATGCACTGTGCGAGCGCGTCTGTTTCCGATTTGCAGTATGCCAGCAATGCCTTGGGGTGAAGCATGTTCCCTCCTACGTTTTTTCCGGTTGGGCAGGCCGTCTCATGCGGATCTATCACCCGCGGCGGAAATCTTATCACGTCCACGCGTGAACGTGTCCGCGGCTCCTCTTGACTCGCACTTCTCGGAACGGATCTGGTCGGGCAATCACAGGAATCGCCGGGCAGGATGTTCAAGGGCCGGGAATTGTGAAAATGATTTCTTGCCAATTTCCACCAGCAGGAAATTCGCGGGCGCTTCCTGGAAAATGATCGCCTACTGGGAGCGCGGGTATCCTGCCCGCTTTGGCGCGGACCCCAGGTCCGCCTCGGCAACACCCCAGCGACTCCCATGAGCCAACGGCTCGCCACGATGGATGAAAATTCGCCAAGCGCTTCGACCTGCGGCCGCGAAGCCGCCGCCAACAATGCCCGCTAAGCCACGATGTTTCAGGAATAAAGGGCGTTAACCGCAAATGACGGAAATCTCGAAAAAACCTATGCTACTGAAATTAACTGAGTTATTTCGGCAGAAGCAAACCCCGCATGACGAAGACACCGGTGGGAGGGGTCAGCTCACGGCAAGATTGCGTTCGTCGGGAAAGGTGGATTGTGCGGCGCAAACAGGGTTGCCGGGCGAACCCGACGGGCTCCAGACACATCACCGCAGGAGGTTCCATCGAGCCAGGGCGCTCAGAACCATGGTCGAACGCCTCGACGCAACATTCCTGTAACTTTCTTGGTGGTAATAGTTTCTGCATCTGGTGCCGATAACATGATTGTTACTGACAGTACTCGTGGTTCCATTCTATTCTAGAATCTTCTAGATTGCGCGCGACCGCCGGAAGGGGCACCAAAATTGGGTAAAGTTTCACTCGCTCTTGTCATTCATTCGCACCAGCCGGTGGGAAACTTCGATCACGTCATCGAAGATGCCTACCAGAAATCCTATGCGCCTTTTGTGGGCGCGCTGCGCCAGCATCCGCGCATTCACCTGAGCCTGCATTTTTCCGGAATTCTGCTCGAGTGGCTGGAAAAGCGCCACCCGGAATACTTCCAGCAGCTTCGCGAACTGGTGGAGCGCGGCCAGGTGGAACTCGTGGGCGGGGGTTATTACGAGCCCATACTGCCGGCTATTCCTGATGCCGACAAGATCGCGCAGCTCCGCAAACTGGCGGATTACCTTCAGCATCACTTCGGGTCCGCGCCGCGTGGAGCGTGGATTGCCGAACGGGTATGGGAGCCCACGCTACCCCTACCGCTCGCGAAGGCCGGAGTTGAGTACGTGGTTCTGGACGACACTCACTTTCTGGCCGCCGGCCTTCAGCCCTGGCAATTGCACGGGACCTTTGTTACGGAAGAAGACGGCCACCCGCTCCGCCTGGTTCCCAGCGTGAAAGCTTTGCGCTACACGATCCCCTTTCAGGATCCAGGGGAAACAATGCGCGTGCTGCGGGAAGGAATCAACCAGCACGACAGCCTCTATGCCATGGGCGACGATTGCGAGAAGTTCGGCGTGTGGCCCGGCACTTACGATCACGTTTACAAAAACGGTTGGCTGGAGAGGTTTTTTAAGGGGCTCGAGAGCAGCCAGGATTGGCTGGAAACGACCACGGTCGCGGACTATCTCGCCTCGCATCCGGCCGTAGGGCGCATTTACCTACCCACCGCCTCTTACGCAGAGATGATGGAATGGTCCCTTCCGCCCGAGGCATCGGCGGACTTCAAGGCTTGCCTGGAAGAGAGTGAGCACATTCCCAATGGCCAGCGGTTTCAGCGTTTCTTGCGGGGAGGACTGTGGCGCAACTTTCTGACCAAATACGCGGAATCCAATCGCATTCAGAAACAGGTGCTGGGCGTCAGCCATCGCTTACAAAAGCTCAGCGCTTCCACAGAAGACAAACCGGGGAAAACCGCATTGCTCGCCGAAGCGCGAACGAATCTTCTTGCCGCCCAGTGCAATGACCCCTACTGGCACGGGGTATTCGGCGGACTTTACGCGCCCCACCTCCGCAGCGCGATTCTTCGCCACTTGATCCAGGCGGAATTTCAATTGGATTCAGTAGAAGGGCGGGACGCCGGAGCCGTACCAGAAATTGTGACGACGGATTTTGACCTGGACGGACAGGACGAAATCCTGATCCGGCAGAGCATTTCCGGCATGACGGTGCACCCCGCAGACGGCGCCACGGTATCCAGCTTGCGCTTCCAGCCTGCCAACGTCGAGCTGGTGAATTCTCTCATGCGGCGGCCGGAACCCTACCACGCTCTCGTGCGGAAACACGTATCTTCCAAGCAGGCCCCGCGCGAGGGACCGGCCTCGATCCACGATCTGGTGCTCAGCAAGGAATCGCATCTGGACGCCCTGCTGCGCTATGACCGCTACGCCCGGCATGCTTTCCGCACCTATGTTTTTCCCAGTTCCAAGAGCTGGAAGGACTTTGAGTTCCTCCGCCTCGAGGAGAACGACACCCTCGCGCGAGGTGCTTGGAAAGCCACTGTTATCAAAGCGCCCGCGGCAGCAATCGAGTTCCGCAGCGCCGCCGAGATTCGTTCGAACGACTGCGTGATGCGGGTCGACGCGCTCAAGACCTTGACTTCCAAAGTGTCGGGTTCGACCTGGCAGATTGAATGCCGGTCGTCACTGAACACCGATCGCTCGTGCCCCACCGGCATGGCGATGGGGCTGGAACTCGTCTTGAACCTTCTCGCTCCCGACGCCCACGACCGGTACTTTCTGGCGAAGGATGTCCACCGCCCGCTGGAGTTTCGCGGCGAGATCGATTCTGCCAAACTAGTCGTTGTGGACGAGTGGCAGCGCGTCAAGATCACGCTCGAAACCCGGCCGCAAGCTTGCTGGTGGATCGTGCCGGTTGAAACCATTTCCCAATCCGAGTTGGGATTTGAGCGTGTGTACCAGGGTTCCGCGGTCATGGCGGTTTGGAAGATCGATCCACCCTCCTGGCGCAACGTGACCTGCGTTTTGCAGACAGAAATTTCGCCGTGGGAGAACAATAGTAAAGAGGGGTAGGGCGAGCTTTCGATTCGCGCCCCTTGGAGGTTGCGCATGGCCGTATCGCAAGAACTGCTCGATATTCTGGTCTGCCCGGCGTGCAAGTCGCCCGTCCAGCTCACGACGGATGGACAAGGTCTGAAGTGCGCTCAATGCCGACGCGTCTATCCGATCAAGGATGATATTCCCGACATGATCATCGAAGACGCCAAGATTGAAGCGGAGTGACGACGCGGCGCGGCGCGCGACCGGGCAACTTATGAACGCGGCTTCACTTCTTCGCGATTTACCTGCTGGAGCACGCATCCTTATTCTCCGCCTGCGGTCCATCGGCGACATCATTCTGCTTACTCCGGCACTGCGGCTTCTTAAAGACTGGCGGCCGGACCTACGCCTTTCCGTGATGGTCGAATCCCGCTTCCGCGACCTCTTACAGGGAAACCCGGCAGTCGAAGAGATCCTGAACCCTGGCGAAGGATCGGGGGCGCGCAAGCTGCTCGCACGTGTGGGGATCATTCAGGAACTTCGCAGCCGCCGATTCTCCCTTTGCGTAAACCTGCACGGAGGCCCCACCAGCCGCCTTTTCGCGCGTCGGAGCGGCGCCCTCTGGCGAGTAGGATTTGCCCACTATCGCGGGGCAAGCCTCTACAACATTCTGGTTCCCGATGCCCGGACTATTTTGAATCAGCCGTCCTTGCACACGGCAGAGCATCAGGCCGCGGCGTTCTTCTACCTGGGATTGCCTCGCACAGAAATTCCGCGCGCTCAAATGTTTTCCGGAGCGGACCAAGCCGCGTGGTGGGAGGCTCAACGCGTGGGCCTGGGCATTGCCACAGGCGAAGCCTACGCCATCGTGCATCCCACGGCCTCTTATAAGACCAAGGAATGGGCGCCGGAAGGATTCGCAAGGATAGGTGAATACTTGCAGCGCGATGCTCGCGTCGTTCCGGTTTATTCCTGTGGACCGGGAGAATCCGCGGTGCTCGATGCCGTGCAGAAAGCCTCAGATGCGCCCATTCGGCGGTTGGAGGGAATGAGCCTGGCACAATTCGCTGCGGCACTGGCGGGGGCGAGGCTTTTTGTGGGAAATGATAGCGGCCCAGCACACATGGCCGCGGCGCTGGCCCGCCCTGTGGTCGTCATCTTCGGCTCCTCGAGCTCGCCGATCTGGGGTCCATGGCCGCGGTCGAGCACCGACGCTCGCGTGGTGCAGAATCCGTTTGCATGCAATCCTTGCCCAGGCGATCGGTGCTACCAATTCGAAAAGCCTGAGTGCATCCTCTCCGTCACGTTCGACCAAGTGAAAGAGGCGGTGCGAACGGTACTGGCGCTTACCACATAAATCAGGCGGTGGTGGTGGAATGCTTCTCCTCCCGCCCGTTGCGCCTTGCGACGAGAAGCCTCAAAAGATGGAATAGGCGAGCGCCTTGGTCCTGCGGTCAACCAGAAGTTCCAGCGGCGGCTGCTCATTGTTAATGGTCACCGCCACGATAACGGTTGCGGAACCTTTCGACCGGGAGCCCAGAATCTTAAAGGTGCGAATCTTTCCGTAATCGCCTTGCTCGCCCCAGTCGTGCAGGAAATCGTTGTAAGAGTAAGTGCTGCTAGGCTGCCAGAGGTGGTAGGCTTCCTGATAGTTCCCGGCCTCTAGCGTGGTCAGAAACCGCGAGATTGTTCGTTCCTCCGAAAAGTTACGAAGAATGACGTAGCTTGCCGAGGCGACGACGATAAGAGCCAAGGCGATCAAAATGTAGCGTCCAACTTTTAGCGGCGGTTTGGGTGGCGTGGCATCAAGCAGAGTCATGGCCTGTTCCTCCCGGGAGCTAGGAGTATTGGTACAATCCCGAGCTCCCACATTATCTTAGATGCGTGGGGGATTGCCAAGAGGGCTGTTAGAGGGAACGTTTGAAGAGGGCGGTTTCAGCAATCACCATCGCCACGGTAAAAATCGCCAGAAAAGTCAGATCCCCGGCAATCGCTGTGATACCCGTATTCTTGAGCAGGAGCGCTTTGAACGCGTGCACGGCATAGGTGAAAGGATCAAATCTGGAAATGGCGCGCATCCAGGGAGGAAATCCATAGACCGGATAGACGGCGCCACTGGGGAAGTACAGCAGCGTGTTGAGCACGCCGAAAGTCGCACGGGGCACCAACGGGTCATTAACGCGGACCATCAGGAAGAACATCATGCTGATCAGGGCCAGCGAAGTCAACACGATGACGATCAGAAGTTTCAGCAGGCGGATTGGTTCCAGCGGATTTGGAATTCCGGCGATGACCGATCCCACGGTCGTCAGGACGATCCCGGCCAATACCGCCTTGGCTGCTCCAGAGAGATTGAAGCCCATGATCAGCTCAAATTTGGAAATCGGCGTTACGAGATAACCTTCATGCAGGCCACGCGCTTTATCGTCGATATAGATAATACCCCCGCCAATCATGGCGGAAACGAAGATCGCCATGACGATAGAACCCGCGAGGAGGTACTGGATATAGGGAACGTATGGATAAAGCTCCACGACCGAGAGCGTGACCTGGGTGGAGACGCGCGGCGGGACGCCACCTTGATTGTAGGCGCCCACAATATCGCTAAATTCACCCTCGAGCGCATCGACCGCGAAGTTATCCGTGTTGTCCTCGATCAGCGCCACTTGCGGCGCATCCTTGGCCAAGACCCGGCGTGAGTAGTCTGGCGGAAAATTCAAGACCCCATTGATTCGACCATCCCGCAAATCTCTCAAGGCCTTCTGCACATCGGAGTAATCGACCGTCTCAAAAGTCCGCGCGTTGGCGGCAATGGCCCCACACATTTCCCGCAGTTTCACGGTGGGCATGCCGCGGTCCTGGTTGACCACGCCAACTCGCAGGTCATGGATTTTTCCGCCGAAAGCGTATCCCAGTATGACCAATTGCACGATGGGCATGATCATCGACACCAGGATGAGCGTAGGGCTGCGCATGAACTTACGCAGGTCGCGTTCAACCAGGGCCCAGATTCGATTCATGTCGCCCTACCTTTGTACCGACGGAAAAAGAGTGGGAGCCGCATCCTGCAAGGAGTCGCGCAATTGCCGCCCGGTATAATGCATGAACACATCGTCGAGCGAGGTGCTTTGAACGGAAAGCGAGGTCACCTCAATTTGCGCATCACGAGCCGCCTCGAGCAGCGCCACGGTGGTCTTGGGACCGTTGTCGGAGCCGATGCGGAATACATGGTCGTCAGCCTTCACGTTTTGCACGTCCGTGAGGTTTCTCACGGCGTCGAGCCATCCGTCCGGAACGCGCGAAAAACCGACTTCCAGGATGTTGTTCCCTGGGATGGAAGCCTTGAGCTTCAGCGGCGAATCGAGCGCCATCAGTTTCCCGTGGTCGACAATGGCAATGCGGTCGCAGAGCTTGTCCGCCTCATCCATATAGTGGGTGGTCAGAAGGACCGTCAATTCCCGTTCCTTCTTGAGCCGCATGAGCATTTCCCACACGCCCACGCGGGAGGCCGGGTCAAGGCCCGTCGTGGGTTCGTCCAGAAAGAAAATGCGCGGCTCGTGCACCAGCCCACGGGCGATCTCCAAACGCCGCCGCATGCCGCCGGAAAAATTCTTCACGGGTTTATCTGCCCAAGGAAGAAGGTCGACGGCTTCCAAGAGTTCCTTGGCGACCCGGATGCGTCGCTCTCGGGGAACACTGTAAAGCTTTGCATAGATCTGCATGTTCTCCATGGCGCTCAAATCCAGGTCGGAGGTCATGGCCTGGGGAATGACTCCGATACATTTGCGGACCTCGTCCGCCTGGTGAGCGACATCGAACCCGAGAATACGGGCCACGCCGGAGGTTGGTGGTAGAAGCGTGGTGAGCACGCGAATCAACGTGGATTTCCCCGCACCGTTCGGGCCGAGCAAACCGAACACTTCGCCGAGAGCCACGGAAAAGTTCAAGTCGTCCACAGCGCAAAAACTGCCGAAGCATTTGCGCAGATGCTCGACTTCCACGGCGACAATCGTTTTGGGTTGTGTCGGCAATGTTCCCATAGTTACAATCTCGGCCAGTCGAATTCGTCTTAGTGAACGTCCTGCAAGGGTACGGTGACGAACACGGTAAGTCCGGGCCACATGCGGCGGTCGCTGTTGTCTACGCGCAAACGCAGCTCGAAGGTTTTGATGTCCCGTTTGCTCTGGCTCACATCGCGCTGGGTGGCGTAGTCCGCGTCGACACCGCGATAGAAAACAGTTCCTTCGCGCTCCATCCCATCGGGGAAACGCACGTGCATGTGATCGCCCAGACGGACGCGATCGAGGTATGTTTCCGGCATATCCGCGCGCACCCAGAGATCATCGGGATTGACAATGGATGCAATGGGTTGGCTCACACTAACAACTTCACCTTGACGCGCAGCCAGCACCGAGATGACCCCGGAAATGGGTGCGTGAATCTCGGAGTAATCGAGGCGAACCTGCGCCTTCGAAATCTGTGCGCTGGCCGCTGCACGCTGCCGTTCCATTGTCTGCAATTGGCTGCGCCGCACCGAAATCTGATCTTCGTTCGAATGGGCGAGAGCGACGGCGGCTCGCTGAACTCCGACCTGTTGGCGGAGAGACTCCACATGCGCCTGTTGCGCTTCGAACGTTGCTTTCGCTTGATCCAGTGCCTGCTGCGATTCCACCTTCTGGTCAAAGAGGCCCTGGGAACGCTGAAAATTCACGCGGTCAAGCTCCAGGTCGGCTTTGGCTTCGTCTTCCTGCGCCTGCGCCGCTGCAAGGGACGCCTCCGCCTGATTGATCTGGTCGCGCGTCTGCGCCTCCTGGTACTTCAGCGCTGCCTCCGCTTCCGTCACTTGCGAAGCCGTTCCTCGCTCGCTGTGAAGGTAATACGACTCGTCAGCGCGCAATTCCTGGGGTTCAATGACCGCGAGCAACTGCCCGGCCTTCACGGCGTCGCCTTCCTTGACCAGCACCTGCGCGAGCTGCCCCTGGATCTGCGAGCTCGCCACCACATCGTTGGTGGTAACGATGCCAGTCAGGATCAGAGGCGTCGGACGCGTGACAGCCTTGTAATAGACCACTCCGCCGCCGATCATGAGCACGATCAGAACCGGGATAATGATCTTGCGTTTCATTTTTCAGTCGCCTCCGGATTACGAAACAAGGCGTAGCGGATGAACTTCAATACCTCCGCCTTTCGCTTGGCCAGGTTCGCTTTACTGTATGGGTCCTGCCCGGTAATCATCCGAAATGCGGGAGCGATATTAAAATAATGCGCAGCCAACCCGCCAATGGAAACGATCGTGTGCCCCTTGTCGAGATCCCGGAATTCCCCGGATTTCATCCCGCGCGCCAGCACCGCCACCAGCAATTTCTTGAGCGGAAGCGAGTGCTCGCGAATCAACCGCTCCAAGGCAGGATCGCCTTCCATCATCATCCGCTGGAAGATGCGGGGGTAATGCGGGTGAGTGCCGATGAAGTCAATGTGATAGCTCACATAACGCAACAAGATGGGCCCCGCCGGGCCTTGCTCTGAAAGTATCTCCCGAGCTTGCTGCTGGAATTCACGTACTTGCGAGCCCACGACCGCCTGGTAAAGCTCCTCTTTGCTCTTGAAGTAGTAATAGAGCAGGGCTTTGTTTACGCCGGCGGCCGCGGCGATGCCGTCGGTGCGCGCCCCGGCCAGACCGTGCTCGGCATAGATCTCTTCAGCAGCCCTGAGGATGGCAGCGCGGGTCTCAACACCATCCCGGTGTCTGGTGTGCGCCGACGTACCGTTTTGGGGAATCTGTTTCATCATTTAACTAACCAGATAGTTAAATATCATAAGTCCCCGATCCCTGTCAAGAAAAACGGCGGTCGCAGTAGACCGACCGTTCAGTTGCCGGTTTTAGGGGAATAGGTAAATCGCGTGCGGGTTTTCTCCTGGTGCCGCTCGAGCGCCAGTTCGATCAAGCGGTCGAGAAGCTGGGAGTAAGGCACGCCGCTCGCTTCCCAGAGCTTGGGATACATGCTGATGGAGGTGAAGCCCGGAATAGTGTTGATCTCGTTCAAGTAGACCTTCCCGGTCTTGCGATCAAGAAGAAAGTCCACTCGACCCATGCCGGCCCCATCGATGGCCTGAAAGGCGCGGATGGCTACTTCCCGCACCCGTTTCGTCTGCCGGGCGGTGAGACGCGCGGGGATGACCAACTCTGAGCCTTCCTTCAGATATTTCGCCTCGTAATCATAGAACTCGTTGACAGGCACGACTTCTCCCGGCACCGAAGCCTGGGGGTCATCGTTTCCGAGCACGGAGCATTCGATTTCGCGGGCGTCGATTCCTTTTTCGACCAGAATTTTGCGATCGTACTGCGCCGCCATATTCAATCCGGCTGTGAGCTCACCGCGGTTATGAACCTTGCTGATGCCCACAGAAGACCCCAGGTTTGCCGGCTTTACAAACAGCGGATAACGCAATTTCCTTTCAATGCGCTTGCGGACAACGTCCGGATGGCTTTCCCAGTCTGAGCGCAGGATGAGTTCCCAAGGTACAACGGGAAGTCCCGCATCGCGAAACAGGCGCTTCATCACATCCTTATCCATGCCGGCGGCGGATGCGAGCACCCCGGCTCCGACGTAGGGGACATCCGCCAATTCCAGAAGACCCTGCACTGTACCATCCTCGCCGAAGGTCCCGTGAAGAACGGGGAACACGACATCAACCTCCGGCCATGAATTCGGGGCTGGAAGCGGTCGCGCCAGCGAAAGGAGCTTAGGACCGACTGGATCCACGGAAGGTGTTACGGGATCGCCACTCTCCAGGACCTGCGACAGGAGTTGCGCGGCACTGGAGCCAATCCGCCAATGCCCCTCGGGGGTGATGCCTATAGGCAAGATTTCGTACTTCGCCGGATCGAGGGCATTCATCACCGAGGCGGCAGACTGGAGAGACACCTCATGTTCGCCAGAGCGCCCGCCGAAAAGAATCCCCACGCAGATTTTCCTGGTCACAAAATCCTCTTTCCCAGGGCTGAAGCGGTAAAACCTACTCCCAGAATTGCGGTTTTATTCATGACGTCGATGATGGGATTGATCTCGACCAATTCAAAGGCAAGCATTTTCCCGCTGTCGGCCACCATTTCCAGGGCCAGGTGCGCTTCGCGGTAGGTAATTCCTCCCCGCACCGGCGTGCCCACACCCGGCGCCTCATCGGGATCGACGACATCCATGTCGAAAGACACTACGAAACCGGCGGTGCCTCGAGAAGCAAGAGCGATGGCGCGCTCCATCACAATTCGCATGCCCAGTTCGTCGATCTCCCGCATGGTGAAGATGCTGACGCCGGAGCCGCGGACCACCTGTCGCTCGCGTGCGTCCAGGTCCCGAACCCCGATCAATGCGCATCTCTCCGGTCGGAGTTTGGGCGCAAAGCCGAAAATATGGGTCAGCGATTCAGGACCTTGACCCAGATTGGCGGCAAAAGGCATGCCGTGCACATTGCCGCTGGGACTTGTTTCCGGCGTATTCATGTCGGCGTGGGCATCGATCCAGAGGCATCCGATTTCCTGGTTGCGATCATGGTAGAACTTGGCGACGCCAGCCTGCGTGCCGATGGCCACGGAGTGATCACCGCCCAGCGAAACCGGGAAGTAGCCACCCTCCAGCGTCTGGCAAATTCGTTGTGCCACTTCCTGTGAAGTCTCCGCGATTTCCTTCAAGTACTTGGCGCTTTGACTGCCGAAAGGTTGTTCTTCCGGCAAACGGACATGGATATTGCCGCCATCCTCGACCTCGTGGCCCAAACTCTTCAGGGCATGATTCAATCCCGCCGCGCGCACCGCCGACGGCCCCATATCCACACCGCGGCGCTCCTGTCCGAGGTCCAATGGAACGCCGAGGATCTTAACTTTCAGCATGTTTTTCCCCCCCCAATGCCAGTCATTCACACGAGCGATCAGGGCGTCAGCCGGTACAACATGCGCGGAAAGGGAATCGTTTCGCGCACGTGCTCAAGCCCGCAGATCCACGCCACAACCCGTTCGATTCCCATACCAAACCCTGAGTGGGGCACGGTCCCGTATCGGCGCAAATCGATATACCACTCGAACGCCTCTCGCGGCAGCCCCTTTTCTTGTTGAATGCGCTCTTCCAGCAGCGCGAGGTCGGCCAGGCGCTCCCCGCCCCCGATGATTTCGCCATAGCCTTCGGGAGCGAGCATGTCCACGCACAGCGCCACTTCCGGCCGCGCAGGATCGGGGGCCATGTAGAACGCCTTCACCTGGCTGGGATAGCGATGGACGAGCAGGGGCCTTTCCGAGCCCTCGGACAGCAGCGTCTCGTCGGTGCCGCCGAAGTCCCCGCCCCACTGGATTTCGCTCCCCTTGCTCTGAAGAACCTTCACAGCCTCGTCATAGCTCATGCGCGGGAAGGGAAGCTTGATCTTTTCCAGGTTCTCAACTTTTCGCTCCAAGGTCTGAAGCTCCTGCCGCCGTTCCTCTAGCACGCGCCCGACGACGAACGCCACCAGTTCTTCGCCGAGCGTCATGGCGTCATCGAGGTGAGCGAAGGCGACTTCCGGCTCCACCATCCAGAATTCCGTCAGGTGGCGCCGTGTCTTGGATTTTTCCGCGCGGAACGTGGGGCCGAAGCAGTAAGTCTTGCCGACGGCCATAGCTGCCGCTTCGTTATAGAGCTGGCCGGACTGGGTGAGGTAAGCCTTTTCATCAAAGTAGTTAACTTCGAAAAGCGTAGTCGTGCCCTCACAGGCGGAAGGGGTAAAGATGGGAGTATCCACCAGGGTGAAGCCGCGATCGTCAAAGAAATCGCGCACGGCCTTGATGATTTCATGGCGCACGCCCAGGATCGCGCGCTGCCGCGTGGAGCGCAGCCACAAATGCCGATGGTCCATCAGGAATTCAATCCCGTGGTCCTTAGGCGTAATGGGATAGGGCGTTTCGGCCGGGACGCGTTGCAGGACCTCTACATTCGTGACATCCAGCTCGTAGCCGCCGGGCGCACGCTTATCGGCTCGCACTTTGCCAGTGACGCGCAGCGAGGATTCCTGGGTCAAGCTGCGCACAGAATCGAAAACCTCTGGCGGCACGGCGCTTTTCACTACGACACCCTGGATAATTCCCGTGCCGTCACGGAAGAGCGGAAAGAGAAGTTTGCCGCTTTCCCGCAGATTATAGAGCCAGCCTTGCAGGGTTACTTCCTGGCCGGCATATTCGGAAACTCGGCAGATTTCAGCGACGGGGGGCAAGAGTTTAATCCTCCTTGGGAATTTCTTCGAAGCGGTCCATCACTTCGGCCAAGCGTAAAAGGCTGCTCGTCTCCGGCCCGCAATCTCGAATTTCGAAGAGGGCGGGGAACTGCCCGTCGCCGCGTCTCAGGTCGCGGACCGCCGCCGTCCAATCGATGCTTCCTTCGAAAGGCATCAGGTGATCGTCCTTTTCACCTTGGTTGTCATGAACATGGGTTGAAGCGATGTAGGTCCGCAAGGTTTCGAACGCCGGGTGGAAGCCGCCCTTCATATGCGCGTGGCCCGTATCAAAGCAGATTTTCACGTTCAGGCGCGTGTACTGAAGGAACTCCACCAAACGCTCCGGTGTCCCCAGTTCGTTGGGAACGTTCTCGAGCAGCAACTGAACGCCGCGGTCCTTCGCGGAAACTTTTAGGTGCTCGAGCGAAGTCATGACGGCATCGAATTTGCTCAAATCGTATTCCTCGTCCGGCAATCCCATGTGGACGATGAGGTAGCGAAAGGGCAGATAATCGGCGATATCGAGGGCGCGTTTGATTTCGTCCATGGAATCGATACGGAGGCGGCGCTCCAAATAAGCGATGGAAACGGTGATCCCACCCCACTGCCCCCAGTTCGCATCGCCGTAGAGCGGTGCATGGACGGAGTGGAGGTTCACTTGATGGTCGCGAAACCACTGCCCAACGTCGCGCACTTGGTTGCGGTCGGTATAGTCCAGGTGTTGGCGGGCGGCAAACAGTTCAATGTTTTGAAACCCTGCCCCCAGGATCTTATCCAGGATGTGAGAATTAAGCCGCTCGTTGACGTAAAGGTATGTAGAAAGACCGTAATCCATCAGTATCCGACCGCCTTTCCATCCGCGCGGGGATCCGAGGCGCCAAATCGCCAACCGGAATCAGGACCAATCTCGATGGCTTCGCAGTCGCCAATGCTCTCACGAAAACTCACCGGGTAGCCGGCCTGCTGAAGCTTCTCGAGTGTATCGGAAGAAAACCCTTCCCGCTCGAACGCCAGGCGGTCCGGCGTCCACTGGTCATGAAAGCGCGGTGATGTCACGGCCTGGAGGACATCCATCTTATAAACGAGGACATTGAGCAAGACTTCCAAGACGGTATTCGTGATGGTACTGCCGCCTGGCGACCCGAGCACCAAGCGGACCTTGCCGTCGCGGACGACGATGGTCGGGGTCATGGACGAGAGAGGGCGTTTGTGGGGAGCGATGGCGTTGGCTTCGCCCTGCACCAGGCCAAAGAGGTTGGGCGCTCCGGGTTTGGCGGTGAAGTCGTCCATTTCGTTGTTGAGCAGGAATCCCGCTCCTTCCACCGTCACGCCGCAGCCGAACCACCCGTTCAGGGTGTAGGTGTTGGCCACTGCGTTGCCATTCGCATCGACAACGGAAAAGTGCGTGGTGGCGCCGGATTCATAAACCTGTGGTGCGCCCGCCTGGACGGGAGCTTCCGGGGGCGTGCGCAGAATTTCCTCGCGCACCTGCGCCGCATAGCGGGCCGAGGTGAGGCCGGCCACCGGTACGGAAGTGAAATCGGCATCGCCCATATAGAAAGCACGATCGGCGTAAGCGCGGCGCATGGTCTCCGTCAAAAGGTGAATCGAAGCGTAGGAGTTCGCTGTTCCCAGGTCAAGCGGTTCAAGGACATTCAGCATTTCGATCAGCATCGTCCCGCCGGCGCTGGGCGGCGGGACGCTCAGAATATCAAAGCCGCGGAAATGCCCGACCAACGGCGTGCGCAGCTTGGCCTGGTAATGCTCGAGATCATCTTGGGTGATTAGGCCATGGTACTTTTGCATGGTCGCCGTCAGGGCCTTGGCTGTCGGGCCGGAATAAAACGCCTGCGGCCCACGCTTGGCGATGGCGGCTAGCGTGCGGGCCAAATCCGGCTGCCGGAAAAGTGCTCCGGACTCGTAGAGTTTCCCATCATTCAGGAAGATGTGCCGCGAGCCGTCGAAATTTTCCAGCAGGTCGCGCGCGGAACTGAAATGCCGGGCGAGCGAGTAACTGACGGGAAAGCCGTCCCGCGCCAGCCGTATTGCCGGGGCCATCGCGCGCGCCAGTCCCAGGTGGCCGTACTTCTCTTCCGCCAACGCTAATCCCCTGACCGTGCCGGGAATTCCCGCCGCGCGCGCCCCCTTGGTGCTGGCGCCAGGGATCAGATTTCCCTGTGCGTCCTGGTACATCTCGCGCGTGGCAGCCGCCGGCGCTTGCTCGCGGTAATCCACCATGATCGCGTTGCCGTTGGCCATCCGAATCAGCATGAAGCCGCCGCCGCCGAGGTTTCCTGCCTGGGGGAAAGTCACCGCCATCGCGAATCCCACGGCCACAGCGGCGTCTACGGCATTGCCGCCGGCGCGCAAAATCTCCACGCCGGCTTGGCTGGCCAGCGGCTCACTGGATGCCACCATGCCGCTATGTCCCGCCACCGGGCTAAGAGCGCGGGCTGGAGACGCCAGCAGCACCGCGAGGATGATCGAGGCGGGGTTCAGACGTTTGAATGGCACGAAAATCACCTGCGTGGGTAACGGGACTTCCTGACCTTGGGACGCCGCTTGACGCGTACAAAGGAACAACTGTAGGGGAAAAGGCAAAGGGCGTCAAGGCAACCGCGGCGCTCAGCCGGGCCACGTCAAAATCCGCGAAGTTCCCCGAAGGGGAACAAGATCATTAGCTGTAGGTGAAACCTACGGAGAAGGGGAGGCGAGACATTCGACCCCGTCGGGGTCGAATGTCCCTCTGGCCCCGCTTCCCATGGGCTCCGCCCGTGGCTAATGACCTTCGGCCCCTGCGGGGCCGCCACCCTACCTCGACTTTGACGGGACCCTGCGGCGCTCAGCGTGGTCAGTCGCGCCCGACGGTGCTCGGACACTTCGTGACTGCCCTTGGTGATTTCACCCTCCTGACAGTGTGTGCCAGCGGGCCAAATGACCAAGCGGCTTTCGCCTCTTGACTCCTCTGACGGTCAACCCCCCGGCCGCAGGGCGACGTCAAAGTCCGCGAAGTTTCCTCAGGCCCAACGAAATCGAGGCGAAAGCAACCAGCGCGCTGGAGAAAAAATAAGGGCACCTTCGTTTTTCCGTTGATTATCGGGCAGTCCGTTGGCCTTGACGCTAGGTTTGGAGGCCAAATTGCACGGTTAATAGTTGGTTAAGTCAAATCGCGCACCGGCGGTGGGTGGGGAAAGTCGCTCCGCAGGGCGGGAAGTCGCGAGAGGAAGAGACGAATTGACCCCTTCGAAAGCCGTACAAAGCGACATTTTATCGATGCCAATCGAGCCC
>CAZCVY010000096.1:0-24473 GCA_964501985.1 uncultured Acidobacteriota bacterium
GCGGCCGCATCCTGGCCCACGGGAGCTCCCGCAATCGTGAGGATGCCGCCATAGTTCGTCTGGACGAGAACGCCCACCGTGTAGCCGCCAAGACTGGCCGGCAGGCGTCGCGACGAGGTCCCGATGCCGCCCTTCCAACCGAAAGCCACCGTTCCGGCGCCCGCGCCGACCGCGCCCTCTTCGACGGGCCCGCCCTTCGCGCTGGTGACGGCGGCGACCACGTCCTCGGGCGCGATGTGGCGGCCGCGAATGTCGTTCAGGAATCCGTCATTGGTCTCGCCGACCACCGGATTGATGGACACCACATCTTCGTTGCCCGGCAGCGCCAGTATGTAACTGATCAGTGCGTCGGCCACGCGCGGCACGCTGGTGGTGGAGGTCAGCAGGATGGGCGTTTCGATGTTGCCCATCTCATCCACCTGAGTGGAGCCCGCCAGCTTGCCGAAACCATTACCGACGAAAGCCGCGCCCGGCACTTTCTCGCGAAAGAGGTTGCCCGGGTGGGGCAGGACGGAGGTTACGCCGGTGCGAATGTTGTCACCCCGAATGATCGTCGTTTGCCCGACTTCCACGCCGGCAACATCGGTGATGGCATCGAGCGGCCCCGGCGGGAGGACGCCGACCTTCAACCCGAGATCGGTAGCGCGGGGACGGGTATTCGGAGTTGTGCTTTGGGCAGCGGCGAAGGTGGTGACCAACAAAACAGCCGCAGGGGCGCGAAGGTTTTTGCGCATGGCCATAGAATACGACTTCGAATGAGAATTTCAAAACATGGCGACAAACGGCGTTCGTAGCGCCGGCGCCCCGCCCGCTGTGGCGGAAGCGTCCCGCTTCCGCCACTGCGTGGGCAGGATGCCCACGCCCCCAGAAGCTGTGAGTTTGATTTCTTGATTTTTCGCTCGCGTGTTTTCAACGCTTGCAGGCGGCAAAACGTGGTTTTTTGAATAAATTCACAGCTTCGGACGCCCGCGCCACGCTAAGTTCGGGGCAAATTGCAGCCGGGGCACTCGGCGTAAAACGCATTTCCCTTGTAATCGAGTTCTTTCAGCCCGCGCTGCGAAGTGTAGAAGCCATTGGCAACCTGGCTTTTCAGTAAAACAAAAAGTCGAGTGCCAGCATTTTCGGCGCCCGCGTGATCGCTCAAGGACTTCAGAAGTTCGACCTGGGAGGCCTCAAACGCGTCGAGGAAAGACCTGCCCCAGCGACGGCTCGATTCTGTCGAAATCCACTCCAGCCCCTCACGCCATGTCTTCTGCGGGTCGCGGGTCTCCAGCGCTTTCACTTCTTCGTCTCCTCCGCGGAAAGCAACGTCTAAGGCGCGATGCTGCGGCGAGAGTTTGAGCGCCGCTTCACGCACGGCAGCCGAATCGAAGACTTCCAGGTCGATCCACTCAGCGACCTCGGAAATTGTGGCCTTTGCTTCCACGCCTTCCCCCGATTCACCCAAGACCAGAGCGACCAGGCGCTGGACCACGGGGAATTCCGCTGGCGAAAAAAACTGGGGCTGGAAGGGGCCGGCCGGCGGGCGCACGAAATCTGTCGGGCTATCAGCGGGAATTGGATGAAAGCGATCGTCGGCGGTAAGCGCGTGCGTCATGTGGTCTTGCGAGGGCTCGTAGAGTCCCGCCGGAAGCGGAGCCGCCTCACTCGCCGTGGGGCTGGCTTGCCCTGCCGCGGGCCCAACTTCGCCCGACGCGGGCATCCCGTGGAATCCCACCAAGACAGCACTTCCGCCCAAGCGCAAAAGCCACTCGCGCCGGGTGATGTCCGTGCTATCCGCCGTCGCGGATCCGTCTACTTCTGAGTTTGGTCGCTCCTGGCGCAGGGGTTGATCGGCCATTTGTAACTACTCCAATTGTTGGCATTGAAAGTTGCTGTGCCCAAGGCACCTTGGAGTGCAGTAGCAGCAGCTACCGCCTTTCCTCCCCCCTTTCACATTTGCGCTATAAGCCGAAAGCAGAAAGCGGTAGCTGCTGCGACCGCACTCCAAAGCGCTTCGCGCACTTTCGTCGTTAGGAGTTCGCTCCCTCGGCTTTAAATGTTGCCCTTCTTGAATTCGTCCACCATATGGTCCGCGGCGCGCGCGGAAAGCGCCATGATCGTCAGGGTCGGCTCGTAGGGACCTTGGGTAACGAATGCCGCGCCATCCGTGACGAAGACGTTTTTCACGTCATGCACCCGATTGTAGCTATCGAGCACGCTTTTCCTCGGGTCGAGCCCCATGCGCGCCGTCCCACACTCGTGAATATTCTTGCCGAACACGCTGATCTTTTCCCCCGGCGGCTGGACGTTTTGGAGTTTCATGGCGTCGAGTATATTCATGAGGTCCTCGCGCATGGCCTTCGTCATGGCATGCTCATTTTCACCGTAGCTCGCGTGGATGCGCAACACGGGAATGCCCCAGGCGTCCCTCACGTGCGGGTCGAGTTCCACAAAGTTGGAGTAGCTGGGCAGGCATTCGCCCTGCGCCTCGATGCCGAAGTAGTAGGGGATTTCCTGGCGCACGCGCTGCCGCCAATCCAAGCCAAAACCGGGAATGGAAAAGGCGTGGCCATAGAGCTCCTGGCTGCCATCACCATCAAAGCGATACCCGCGAAGAAAATTCTTGTTGTGGTTGCTCCCGACGTTCGCGTACTTGGCGATCAGAAACCCGCAGGGCGTCCCCCGAGGCTCGCGTTGGGAGGAGTGAAGCGAGGGCATAATCCCTCCCGCGCCCTCGAGAGTGAAGTGGTCCATCAGGTAGTGTCCCAGAAGGCCCTGGGAGTTTCCCACCCCCTTGGGGAACCGGCGCGTTTGGGAGTTCAGCAGAATCCGCGTGGATTCGAGCGCCGACGCGGCCACCACCACAGCCTTGGCGTAAACCTCGCGGTGGGCGCCGCCGGTGCGTTCAATATAGTGGACACCGTCAGCGCGGGCCTCGTCTTTGTTCATCACCAGATGGCTCACCACCGCGTCACTTACCAGCGTCAGCCGCCCGGTGCGCCACGCGGGGGGAAGGGTCACCGAGGGGCTATTGAAATATGACGCCGTGTGGCAGCCGCGCTGGCATTCGTCGCAATAATGGCAAGCCGGGCGGCCGTTGTGCGGGACCGTCAGGTTGGCCACGCGGTCGGGCATCACTTTCCACCCGAATTTCCTGCCCAGAACTTCCTTAACCATCTCCCCGCCGCAGGAAAGCCGCATCGGCGGCAGGAACTTGCCGTCGGGGAACTGCTCGAGCCCCTCGAACGAGCCGCTCACCCCGATGAAGGTTTCAACCTTATCGTAATAGGGGGCGAGTTCCTGGTAGTCAAAGGGCCAGTCTTGCTCGTAGCCATCACGGCTGGCGGCCTTGAATTCATAGTCGCTATAGCGATAGCTCTCGCGCCCCCAGCAGAAAGTTCTGCCCCCGATCTGGCGGCCGCGAATCCACATGAAGGGTTTATCCGCGGGTGTGGTGTAGGGATTCTCATGGTCGTTTACAAAGAACTGGTAGCTGTATTCGTCGCAGGCGAAGCAGAGGCGCTGCACGGGCTGATTCGCGAGCAGCGCTTTCTGGTCACTGAAGCCACGGAACTTCAGTTGGTAGGGCCAAACGTGCTCGGTGAAGTCGCGTGTGGGGACGCGCGGCGGGCCCGCCTCGAGCATCAGCACGGTCAGGCCATTCTCCGTCAGTTCTTTGGCCACCCATCCGCCGCTGGCTCCCGAGCCAACAACGATCGCGTCGTAGACCTTCTTCGTCCCCTTCGGCATGAGGCGGAATCCCCTTTTCCAGCTTAGTGGAGATACTTCATGGTCTCGTCGATAAGCCGGTGGGTGCCGGCGTAAGGCTCGCCGTTCCCCTCCCACTCCATCGAGAAGTACCCGCGGTAACCTTGCGCTTGCGCGATCTCAAAGCACTTGGACACATCGACCGTGTGGAACTTGCCGTTGTCGTCGGCTTCTTCGTCTTTCATGTGCGCGATGTTGTAAGCGTATTTGAACATGGCGGCCATGGCGCGATTATTGAAGTCCTGGTCGTGGGTCAGCATGGAATTGCAGAAATCGGGCAGGAGGTGCATGTAGGGGAGGTTCACCTTCTCGGCCACTTTCACGAGGAAAAAAGGATCCTGAATGCGGTCGTTGTCGTTCTCGAGCGCCACGATCACATTCTTCGAAGCCCCGTATTCGGCCAGTTGCGTCAGACTTTCCGCCATGCGGTCGACGTCGGGAGCCATTTGCCGAGGCCCGCCGTAACCGGTGCGGATGCTGGGCGAGCCAAGCTCGGCGGCAATGTCGACCCACTTCTTGCCGCTCTCCACCGCCAGTTTGCGCTGCGCGGGGTCCGTGTGGTAGTAGCAACCACGCACTTCACAAGGAATATCCACCACGTGACAGCCGGCGGCTTCGATGGCTGCGCGAAACTTCTTGATATAAGCCGGCTCCGTCGAAAAGAAGTGCTCGTCCAGGGGTTCAATATTGTGAACGCCAAAGCGCTTGACAACCATGGCGGGAAACTCTGTCAGATCCATCCCCGGAACCTTCGGGTCGCGTTCCCTCTTGTTGGTAGGAGACTCGATAAACATGCGAAAGGGCCAGGAAGCCACCGCGATGCGGTCATGGGGTTGGGTGGGAAATGTCAAATGCGGCGCAGTGTTGGCCCAGAAAGCTTCATGCCAAGCGAGGGCGGCTGCCCCCGCAGCCAGCACCGCCGAGTTCTTGAGAAACTGCCGGCGAGTATTTTTAGCCATCGGATGATTGCTCCTCAGCAAATCCTTCGTACGAGTGAAATCGCTCCAAGATGTAGTGGAGTTGATAACCTATATTTTGTTCCAATCATTGTCAAGCAACCGTAGCGCGGACCCCAAATACGGGGGTCCGCACTACGATTTGCAACAAACACCTGTCGCCTTCACTTGCGATAATTTATACTCCTCTTGCTCGCCGTGGAAATGGCCGCGAATTGGAGGGAGACATACCCCAGCACGCGGCCCGGGGAAAAGCAGAGGATCATTGCGGCCCATCGGCGAGACTGAGGTCAATGGCACATTGTTCACACTTTCCGCCGGAGGTGCGCGATGGCAATCGACCGGAGACAGTTCCTGGACCAGGGCATTAAGGGTGGATTAGCTGCCGCAATCGGCGCCGCCGGAGTGCGTGCGGTGGCGAAGCCGGTGGCCCCGAGCGACAAGGTGGTGGTCGGGGTCATGGGTGTTGGGGGGCGCGGAACGCAATTAACCGGCTTTTTTGCCGACCGGCCAGACGTGGAAATTTCCTACATCTGCGATGTCAACTCCAAGCAGCTTCCCGGAGCCGTGAAGGTGGCACAGGACAAAAAGGGGAAAGCCCCAAAAACGGTCGGCGATTTCCGGCGCATCCTGGAAGATAAATCCGTGGACGCCATGGTCTGCGCCACGCCTGACCATTGGCATGCCTTAGCCACGGTGTTGGCCTGCCAGGCGGGTAAAGACATCTACGTGGAAAAGCCCGCTTCCCACAACATTTGGGAAGGCCGGAAAATGGTCGAGGCCGCGCGCAAGTACAATCGCGCGGTGCAAGTTGGCATGCAGAACCGCAGCAGTTCGTATTGTGTGTCGGCGCGCGAACTGATCCAATCGGGCAAACTCGGCAGCGTGCATCTTGTTCGCGTCTATAACATGCTGAATCGCGACCCGCTGGAAAGCGTGCCCGACTCCACCCCGCCGGAAGGCTTCGATTGGGACATGTGGCTGGGACCCGGCCCGCAGCGGCCCTATAATCCCAAGTATTTCCATCGGGTTTTCTGGGATTTCAACGGTGGCCTGATGACCGACGACGGGGTGCATCAGTTGGACTTAGCCCGCGCGGTGATTGGCGTGTCGTTTCCCCAGTCCGTTCACCACTCCGGGGGAAAGCTCTTCTTTAAGGACGTCGCGGAGGTCCCCGACACCACGATTGCGACGTTTGAGTACGACGGCCTGACGCTGATTTTCGAAGAGACTTCGTGGACACCCTATATGGGCAAGGTACCCACCGCCATCAGAGAAAGCACGTCGCAGTTTCCCGATTGGTATCCCTTTCTCGGCACTCGAATTGAAATCTATGGCAGCGACGGCATGTTGATTCTGGGCCGTCATGGCGGGGGTTGGCAGCTCTTCGATCGCGACAGGCACATGATTGCGCACGATAAGCAAACGTTCTCGGTAATGCAGGCGGCCCATGTGGAGAACTTCATCAATTGCATCCGCGACCGCAAACACCCCAACGCCGACGTCGAGGAGGGTCACGTTTCCGCGGCGCTGTGCCACATGGCGAATATCTCTTATCGTTTGGGCGACCGCAAAGTTGTGTTCGATAGCGCCCACGAGGCCTTCGTGGACGATCCCGAAGCGAATCGACTTCTCAAGCGGACTTATCGCGCCCCCTGGGTCGTGCCGGAAAATGTGTAGACGGGTTGGCGACGTAGCAGGGGATCGTGTTCCCCGAAGGTGAACGATATGAATAGCCGTAGGTGAAACCTACGGATGCGGGAGCAACGAAAACAACCGTCCCGACCCCTTCGGGGTCGCACACGGGTTTTGTGGCCTTCATTGCCCGTAGGTTTCACCTACGGCTATTCATATTTCTCCCCTTCGGGGAGGGAACGAATGAGGTCTAACAATGGCAGACAAAAACATCGGTTCGTCCCGGAGGAGGTTCCTCAGCACGGTTGCGGGGGCTGGCGCGATGGCCGGCCTGCCCAGTCTTTGGCCCAACGACGCAGCGGGCCACCCACCTGCCAAGCGCCTTCCCATCGTTTATTTCTCCAAGCATTTGCAGTGGCTCGATTGGGAACCCATGGCAGCGACTGCGGCGGAACTGGGATTCGACGGCATTGACCTGACAGTACGCGAGGGAGGGCACGTCGAGCCGGCACGCGTGCGGGAGGATCTGCCCAAAGTCGCGAAGATCGTCCGCGACGCGGGCCTGGACATTCCAATGATCACGGCGGGCATCGTCGACAGGGATTCCCCCGATGCAGAAGCCATCATTCGCACGGCAAGCGAGGTGGGCATCCCCCGCTACCGCTGGGGTTGGTTCTCCTGGTCGGATAATCCGAAGGAACCTGACGTGGCGAGTTTCCGGCCGGGCCGCGGAGAGACGACGGCCTTGTTGATCGACGTCCCGGCCCGGCTTGATCAGTTGAAGCCACGCGTTTCCGGACTGGCGGCTTTGAACGAGAAGTACAAAGTGTGCGCGATGTACCACAACCACTCGGGCCCGCTGGTGGGGGCGTCGGTCTGGGATCTTTGGGTTCTGCTCAAGGATTTTAGCCCTCAATGGGTGAGCTCGAATTTTGATATTGGCCACGCCACTGTGGAAGGCGGACTCGGAGGGTGGATCAATAGCACGCGCCTGATGGCGCCATTCATGCGAGGAGCGGCCATCAAGGATTTCAAATGGGGTAAAAACTCCAAGGGTACGTGGGAACCACAATGGTGCCCACTCGGAGAGGGTATGGTGAACTTCCCGGCATTTTTCGCCATGCTCAAGGAAGCAAAATTCTCGGGCCCCGTGCAGTTGCACACTGAGTATTCCCTCGGCGGAATCGAGAACGGCACGAAGACCCCGAAGGTGGATAAGTCGATAATCCTCGCCACAATCCGCAAAGACCTGGAAACCCTAAAGGGGTGGATGCGGCAAGCGCAATTGATCTGACAGAATGACCGTGTCGCATGAACCTACCGCCGCACGGGCTCGAGTGCGCCTGGACGTCGCTTCCATTTCCGAGCCGGACGCCTGGGCACTTCCACCTCCTCGTCAAAACTGTTCAATTTAGATAAAAGTCAATTCATCGAATTCGAATATATCAATTCAGTGAACATGCCCCCCGCCGCATGAAATATGGCCAAAGACGTACTTTTGTACTGTTGACCCAAAATACTTATTAGGTATAATCGTCTTTTCCCAGGTCAATAGAAGGAATCCGCCAGTCTGAAATGCCCAAGGAGGAAACTGATGAATCAGGCATCGAAATGCCATGGAGTGCTTTTTTCACCGGGACTGCGTGGCGCTTTATGTTCGGCCATGCTCCTTTTAGTCGTGGGAGTCCCGGCGCAAGCGCAGTCGCTGCTCACGCGCCACGTTCGTCAAGACGTCGCCAGCGGTAAGGCACAGTTTTTGTACAGAATGCCCGAAACGCAGACCATGCGACTTAACGTCGTTCTCGCCGTACGCGATTCGGCAGGTCTCGCCAAGTTCCTGCAAGAGGTTTACGACCCCGCCAGCCCCTCCTTCCGGCATTTCCTTACGGTTCCGGAGTTTACCGCGCGGTTTGGCCCCACCCAGGAGGACTACGACGCCGCGGTTCACTACCTGACGGCCAAGGGCTTCAAGGTCGTGGGTGGCAGCCGCGATGCCATGGACGTGCAGATCGAGGGTTCGGTGACCTCCGTCCAGGCGGCGTTCAACGTCTCTATGGGCGTTTACCTGCACCCGACGGAGAATCGGACATTTTATGCTCCCGACCGCGAGCCCACGGCGGCCCTTTCCTTTTCCCTGTGGCACATCTCGGGTTTGGACAACTACTCCATCCCCCATGCCGCCCTCGTGCACGCTAACGGTCAGGCAGAGAAATCCAATGCCACGACAGGCTCCGGCCCTTCGGCTTCCTTCTTAGGTAGCGACATGCGCGCTGCCTATTACGGGGGAACAGCTCTCACCGGCTCCGGCCAGACCCTCGGATTGCTCGAGTACTACGGCACGGACCTGGCCGACTTGACCACCTACTTCACGAACGCCAAAGAAACCAACAACGTGCCGGTAACCCTCCTCTCGACGGACGGAACCAGCACCAGTTGCAAGTACTCTGCTTGCGATGACACCGAGCAAACTCTCGACATGACCCAGGCGATCGGCATGGCGCCAGGGCTCTCAAGTCTGATCATGTTCGTCGGGTCCACCGATACCGCGATTCTTGGGGCGATGACCAGTCATTCTCCCTTACCCCTGGAGTTGAGCAGTTCGTGGACGTGGACCCCCGATGACCCCAGCACCGACGATCCCTACTTCGAGAAGATGGCGTCGCAAGGCCAGAGCTTCTTCCAAGCCGCGGGCGACAGCGGTAAATGGACGTCAAGCACTTTCCCGTCTGAGGATCCGAACGTCATCTGCGTTGGCGGCACGGACTTGCAGACCGGCAGCGCCGCCGGCCCTTGGTCATCAGAGACCGTATGGTCCGATGGTGGCGGCGGGATCTCCACCGACCACCTTGCGATTCCTTCCTATCAAAAACTTACGGGCGTGATCACCTCCGCCAACAAGGGTTCGACGACCTACCGTAACGGCCCAGACGTTTCCGCTAACGCCAATTTCACCTTCTACGTGTGCGCGGATCAAACTACCTGCACGGCCAACGAATACGGCGGCACGAGTTTCGCTGCGCCCATGTGGGCCGGCTACATCGCTCTGGCAAATCAACAGGCGGGGGCCAGCTCACCGGTGGGCTTCATCAATCCCACCATTTACCCGATCGGCCTGTCAGGCAGCTATGAAACCGATTTCCACGACATCACCAGCGGCAGCAACGGCTACTCGGCCGAAGTCGGCTACGATTTGGCGAGCGGCTGGGGCAGTCCCAATGGCGCCGCCCTGATCAATGCTTTGACCACGCCGCCGGCCCCCGGCTACAGCGTTTCTGCATCGCCCAGTTCGGTTTCAGTGGTTCAGGGCAACGCTGGCACCTCAACCATCACCGTCAGCTTCGTTGGCGGCTTTAGCGGGACAATAGGCTTGACGGCATCCGGCCAGCCTAGCACAGTGACCGTAGGCTTCAACCCAGCATCCTTTACAGCTTCCGGCACCTCTGTAATGACCATGACAGTGGGCTCCACCACCGCTACCGGTACTTACCCGATTACCGTTACCGGGACAAGCGGCACTACTACCGAGACGACAACGGTTAGTCTGACGGTGACGGGAGTCAACTCTGGCTTTACGCTGAGCGCTTCACCCACCTCCGTTAGCGTGGTCAGGGGCGGCTCCGTTTCCACCACGATCACGAGCACCGTCACGGGCGGTTTTGACTCGGCGGTGAGCTTGACAACAAGCACCCTACCCAGCGGCGTGACCGCAACTTTCAGTCCCACCTCCATCACGGGGACCGGGACATCGACTCTGACGTTTAAGACGACGTCCCGCGCCTCGACCGGTACTCACACCATCACCATAACCGGTACGAGCGGATCCACAAAAGAAACCGCTACCGTTTCTCTCGACGTTGAGCGGTAGTGACGTTGAATTGTCTTGGTGCTCGTTGCTTGAGCAAGAAAAAGCCCGGACCCCGTGGTCCGGGCTTTTTCTTGGGTCGCATATTGGTAGTGCCCGTAGCGCCGGCTTCCAGCCGGCACCGGAGCCGCCAAGATGGCGGCGTTACGTCGCGAAGGGTTCCATTTGCCCTGGGCGAACTTAGGGGGACAGCATCGAAACTCCTCACTTCGATTTCTGGTAGCTGATGCCCTGGGCCCAATCCCACGGGTACGGATCGATCCAATCAATCTTCTCTCCCGACGCGCGGCGCGCGACGATGTTGCGAACGATTTTTACGGTCTCATCAACAGAGCGCTGAGCATCATCCAAATCCACCGTACCGTGGCCCGGCAGCAGAATATCAAACCGGATCGGTTTCCCATCGAGTGAGAAGTCCGCGAGCTTTTCCGTGCCCTTCAAATATTGATCCCAGTCCGCGTAGGGGTTTCCCATCCAGGCGTGGCGCCCGTTATGCAGCACGATATCCCCGGAAATCAAAATGTTTTTGCCGCCGCGAAAGAGGTAATAGCACGTCGAGCCGGGGGTGTGTCCCGGTGTCCAGATAGCATGAAGAGTTACGTTACCAAAGTGAAGTATATCCCCATCAAAAACGTGCTGGTCCACAGGGCTGGGCGTGAAGTGACCCTGCGCTTCGGGTTCCACCCAGGTGGCCACAATCGCGTTGCCGCTCTCGAGCGGGTGCGCGTCGGCATCGCCCACGACGATTTTTGCACCGCGTTCGCGCCAGGTGTGGCACGACTGGCTGTGGTCGATGTGGGAATGGGTGAGCAAAACCCACTTCACCTGGGGCGGGTCATAGCCAAGGGTGTGGATTTCCGCGACGATGTCACCCTGCCAGGCGTCGAAACTCGGATCGATCAACAGCAGTCCCTGCCCCGTGTCGAGCAGGTAAATCTGTTGCTCCATATTGTCGCGGCCCAGCGCGTAGAGGCCCTCCGCAATTTTCCACGGGTACCGCCGCAGCATTAGCCGGCCGGCAGTGTAGTCATCCCGCAGTTTCTTCGCGAAAGGTTCCCCTGCCGACCACTCCTGCCCCGGCTGCAACTGCTCGTAAGTTTCGATGTCAATATAGGTGTCGATCGTCGTGACGACGTGCTGCACCCACGGAGTCTGCACGACCACCGGCGCAAAAGGCGGCTGACCCCCTTGCCCCCAACTGACACTCCGAACATACAACAGGAGAAGGCCAGCCAACCCCGAAAGAAACCGCCCGCGGCACTTATGCATTTTTACTCCCCTCTGAACGCTGAATATCGGACCCTTGCCGGCATGAGAATCCGCCGGGAGCATGTGAGTGTCCCCTAACGTTCTACGGCCCGTCCGCCTGAACTGTTTGAGTTTCCGCTCGTCACATTATCGTACGCGGCGCGATAGGGCGCAATCGGCTGAAGGCCAGACCGGTTCATGCTATTGAGCGCGAGGGAAGGATGGTTTCGTAGCGCGGGCGTCCCGCCCGCTGGGAAGCTGTGAATTTATTGATCTTTTCGATTTTCGCCCGCGTACTTTCAACGACTTGCGCGCGGAAAAACGCGGTTTTTTCAATTATTTCACAGCTTCTGGGGCGTGGGCATCCTGCCCGCGCATCCTTGGCGGAAGCGGGACGATCCCGCGACAGCGGGCGAGATGCCCGCGCTACATCCGCCCTTTCACTCTTTAGTTACACACCCCTGCGCATCGTGCCAGGGATTGTTTGGTCGCCCTGTGACTGATGTTTGCGCCCACCAAGTGGTTCGCGGGTAGTTATGCGGTTCGTTTGCGTTTGTGGACCGGGCGAATCAGGACTTCGGCGGGTATCTTCAGGGTTCGATTTAGGCAGCGGATCATGGCGAGCGAAAGGGGGCGATCGCGGCGAAGCACTTCGTAAACTCGCGTGCGATTGCCAATCACGCCGATCAGCGACTTCTTATCCGCTCCCCGCTGTTCCAGGCGGAACTTGATCGCCTCAATCGGGTCGGGCGCGTCCATGGGAAAATGCGCCTGCTCGTAGGCCTCGACGAGTGTCGCGAGAACGTCCAATCGATCTCCCGCCGGGGTGCGCTCCTCAGCTCCCCAAAGGCGCTCGATTTCGCGAAGCGCCGCCGCATGGTCGGCGTCCGTCTTGATCGGCTTAATCTCCGTATTGCACCGTCCTCACATCGATCTGGTCGTACGCCTTATGGTTTCCGAGCCATTTAATGAACACAATACCGCGCCGGTAGTCGATGGCGGCCACAAGGCGGCAATCGTTCCCCTTAATATTAAAGACCACCCGGTCACGCCCTACGATGCTGGCGCTTCCATACGGAAGTGCGGCACGAAAGTGAAAGAGCCGGCCCCGTGTGTGTTGCGCGGGCGTCCCGCCCGCTGGGGCGTGGGCATCCTGCCCACTGCGGGCGAGACGCCCGCGCTACGAGAGCAGTTATCCACTCTTTAGGGTTTCTGCCAGCTCAACCAGCTTCGACACGGTATTGATGTTCCGGACGGTTGCCGCTGCGCCTTTCAGCGGAAGCTTCAGTTTTGATTGGCCCATCCCATCGGGGTAATAGACGTAGACCTCCCGCGTGCCTGGCTGAACCTTCTCGCCGCCAGGCGCGACCACATTCTTCGCCAGATCCTTTGGCGGAGGATCGCACAGAAAAGCCACCGCGACCCTCGCCGGCTCCTCCCGTTGAAAAGGATTGGCGTTTAGGATCGAACGCATCTCCGCAGGCGTCCGCACCATCACGTCAATCTTCTTTTCCATCCTGGCGGCCAGCGCCTTCTCCAAGCGGGCCCGGACCCCCTTCTCCGACAGCCTACTTTCGAGGATCACATTGCCGCTCTGAATATATGTACGGACCGCCTCAAATCCCAGGCCTGAACATAGGGCAACCAGTTCTTTCATGGGCAGAACTCCTGTTCCGCCGACGTTGATCCCGCGCAGGAGTGCGATGTAAATTCCCATGACGTTACCCTCCCAGGTTTTGAAAGCACTAAAGTGTTACCGCGTAATCTCCAGCAAGGCAAACCCATTCGCCGGCAAGGTGAGGAGCAAGTGACTCTTCTTCAAGACAACGGGCTCAGGAGGAGCCAGCGCAGACTCCTTGTTCAGTTGGCGGACTTGAGCTTCAGCGGGGTAGAGCGGTTTAGCCATTCGTGCATAGGCGGCCAGCGTATTGCTGTGATCCGCGTCGATCCGTGAGACCATGGCGTGGGCGGACTCCCCAAGACCCAAAAACTCAAGATCGAATGTTCGCGAGTCGCCTGACCGATTCGGTGGAAAAAGATTCCAGATGGCAACGACAATCGTGCCGTCGTCCCGCCGCGTGACGAGGACGTTCTCTGCCGCGTTTGCGAGCCGCGTAGCGCCCATTTTGTGAAAAAGGGAAAACGCATAATAGGATGGCTTCTTGATTCCGCCGGGGGCGATCAGCCCAAACCCTCCGAAGAACGGGCTGCGCGCTGGACCGTTTTCCTCGAAAACATCACTGAAGGTCCAGTAGGAAAGGATATTCAGTCGACCGTCGCAGTCGTCAATGGTTTGTGCGATGGCTGTGGCGGAATAACTGGTATCCCCAGCGTGACGATCGCCGTATCCAGAAACTGCCCATTCTGTCCAGAAAAGGGGCAAATCGGGTTGGGGAGAAGACTTAATCTGGTTGTACACGTTTGCCACAGCTCTGCAGGCGCGTTTTTCAATGGGGATGTCCTCGTGCGTGCCGAGTAAATCCTCGACCGTGTCATCCGAATACCCGTGGGTGGAAACAAAATCAACAGGCGAGTGTTCATTGGCAGCGTGCGCAAGGAAATGATCCACCCAATGAGCTGATGATGTGGCGGGACCACCCACGCGCAGGAGGGGGCTGACGGACTTGAGGGCTCGGGCGGTGTGGTCGTAAAGCTCGAAATATGTCGCCTCTTTGGGGTCACCCGACCAGAAGTCGATGTTGGGCTCGTTCCAGACCTCGAAGTACCACTGAGAAACTTCATCGATACCGTAGCGGGCGATCAGGAACCGGGCAAAATTTTGCATTAAGGCATCCCACTTGACGTAATCCTTGGGCGGGGAAACGTCTGGCTTATACCAGAAGGGGTGCAGGTCCTGGCGCGCGGCGAGTTTCTTCGGCATGAAACTGATTTCGACGATCGGACGAACCCCGTTATCGAGAAGGCCGTCATAAACCTGGCCTACGTAGGTGAAGTTATAGATGGGATTCCCCGCCGCGTCTTCGTCATAAACACCCAGTTCGTCGTGAAAGATGGCGTGAAATCGGACGTAGCGGAAATCCGCGATTTTCTTGACCTCTCGCATGTCATTTCGATAGGATTCACGAAGCGACAAGATGGCACGGCCGGATCCAAACGATTGCTCCCAGAAATGAGGAAAGGGAGTAGTTTTCGCCGACAGGTCAATGGCGATGGGCTGCAGCGCTTGCGCGATGACATTGGAGGTCCATGTCAGGCAAAGAGCAAAAACGATCTCGATCCGCGTGACCATAATTTTCCGGAAAGAGAATCCCCAAGCCAGATTTACGGGAGAATAACACAACCGTTTGTTGGGAAACCAGGCCGTGCCCTAATTGGGGCCGTAGCGCCGGCTTCCAGCCGGCACTGGAGCCGCCAAGATGGCGGCGCTACGTCCCACATTAGGACCACAACCGAAGCCACGAACCCTTGCCTTTCAGCTAGAATGGACCCATGGCGCTCACCGGGCATCGCACCTTTGTAGGTTTCGGTTTCGGAGCCATTCAAGCTGGCCTGTTTTTCTACGAGGCATATCACTCCGGGGGATTCGCTCGTCTGGTGGTGGGCGAGGTGGCGACGGACGTCGTTGACGCTCTGCGCCGCGACGAGGGCTGCTATGCGGTGAACGTCGCCTACTCCGACCGCGTGGAGGTGGCGCACATAGGCCCGGTGCAGATTGAGAATCCCGGAGAGCTTGACGCCATAGCGCGACTGGTGAATGCGGTTGCCGAGGCGGAGGAAATCGCGACCGCCGTGCCCAGCGTACAATTCTATACCCGGCCCGGACCAGGCAGTATTCATCGCATCCTGGCGGAAGGTCTGCGCAAGAAAGCTGCCGCCCGCGGACCGCGCGCGGTAATTTACGCGGCCGAGAATCACAACCACGCGGCGGAGATCCTGGAAGCCGCGGTCTTTGACGAGATCCCACCCGCAGAGCAAGCTCCGGTGCGGGAGCGAGTTTGCTTTCTCAATACCGTCATTGGCAAAATGAGCGGAGTGGTCTCCGACGTGGGTGAAACCCGATCTCGGCATCTGGCGACGCTCGCCTCCCAAAGTCCGCGCGCCATTCTAGTGGAAGAGTTCAACCACATCCTGATATCAAAAGTGATTTTTCTGCGCGCGCTGGCTGAACCGCGTTTCCAAAGGGGCATTGCCGCCTTCGTGGAAAAGGACGATCTGCTACCGTTTGAAGAGGCGAAACTCTACGGCCACAATGCCACCCACGCACTGGCCGCGTATCTTTGCGCGCTGCGCGGTTTCGAGCGCATTGATGAGTTGCGCCAAACCCCAGACCTGTTGGCTTTCATTCGGGCGGCATTCCTGGAGGAGTCGGGTGCGGCGCTCATTCGCAAACACGCCGGAAAGGACCGCCTGTTCACCCCCGACGGATATCGCGAGTATGCCGATGACTTGCTGGCGCGAATGACCAACCCATACCTGCATGACAGCGTGACGCGAGTCGGCCGCGACCCGCGACGCAAGCTGGGTTGGGACGACCGCCTGGTGGGGACTTTGCGCCTGGCATTGCAGCAAAATGTTGTTCCCCGCCGCTACGCCCTGGGAACCGCCGCCGCTCTGGCTGCGCTGGAACCTCGCTATCTCGAAACGGACGTTCCCACCCGCGCTTTAGTGGCGGATATTTGGGGAAGCGTTATAATGCAGACGAAAGAAGCGGAGGATATCCTTCGCCTCATCGAGGATGCCCGGCGCCGGCTGAAACGGTGGTGCGGCTGTGGATTCCAAACCCTCGAGGTTTGAGGTTTCGGTCGAGGTCGCCTGCTTTCGCTGATTTAACTGTAACGCAAACGAAGGCCGAGGCATCTACAGTCAGGAGTGGTGACCTAATTTAGGCGTAGGGTCGGCATCCAGCCGGACAGGAGCCGCCAAGATGGCGGCGCTTCGCTCTTGGCGTGAGCCGGTTGTCGACGAAGTTGTGATTGAGCCGTTCGCATGAGCTGCTTCGGTAATTGAGCCCATGGCAAAAATCCAGAAAATCCTGTTCCCCGTGGACTTCTCGCCCTCCTGCACCGCCGTGGTTCCGTTCGTAAAACGGGCGGCCGCGATGTACTCCGCCAAGGTGACCCTCCTTTACGTTTCGGAACCCTCAGTGTCAGGATTTGAGGTGCTGGCCCGACCTGCGCCTGAGGCAGACGACGACTGCAAGACCGTCGCTTGTGCCAAGCTGAGGGCGTACCTTTCCGCGGAGCTCCCGAGTCCTGAATGCCCAAGATTGCTGGTGGTGGGAGAAGCTGCGTCGCGGATCGCCGCGGTCGCGAGGGACCACGACTTCGACCTGATTGTCATGCCCACGCACGCCGGCCTGTTTCGGAGAATGCTGCTGGGTTCGACCACGGCAAAGGTTCTGAACGACGCTGACTGCCTGGTGTTCACGACCCAACACGCCGAGACGTTGACGCCCCGGCCGCTGGAGCACCGGGAATGGGTCTGCGCCATCGGCTTGAGCGCAGATTCGCAGCGGGTCCTTCGCGTTGCCAGCGAGTTGGCAGAAACCGCACAAGCGAATCTTTCGCTCATCCATGCGGTCCCCCCAGCCTCGCGCGCCCCAGCCGCTCGATTGCATCTTGAAGAGCGCGTGGAATCCCTGGAAAGGCAGGGAGCGCTCGACCGCATACACGAGCTGCAAAGGGCGGTGGGCTCACATGCTCAGGTAAGTGTCGCCGTTGGCCCGATTAAAGACGCGCTGACCGAGAGAGCCCGCCAACTGCAGGCGGATGCGCTCATTATTGGAAGAAGCTCGCAGCCAGGCGCGCAAGGGCGCTTGCGCGATCTTACGTATGCAATGGTTCGCGACGCCCCCTGCCCGGTGATTAGCGTTTGAGGCGGGGATCGTCGGGTGTCGGTGTGTAGCGCGGACCTACAGAACAGGTCCGCGCTACGGCGTGTTCTAGATCTCAGGGTATTTTCTATTCAACAACTGGCGAATATTTCTAACGTCCGAAAGGACGTTCGAGCGTATGGCAGACAACGCTGAAGGCACCCGCAACTCGCGGTTGGAGAATCCTGCGGGCAGGGGCGCGACACCACCTGCGCCGCCGGAGCCCTGGCACCCCAAAGCCAACATTTGGGTGATTGGTGTCGTCGTGGCGTTGGCGGCCTTCATGGAGGTGCTCGATACGAGCATCGCCAACGTCGCCCTGCCTTACATGGCAGGTAACCTCGGCGCGAGCAACGATGAGAGCACCTGGATCCTCACTTCCTACCTGGTTTCAAATGCCATTGTGCTGCCCATCAGTGGCTGGTTCGCCGCCGTACTCGGCCGCAAACGATTTTTCATGATATGCCTGGTGATCTTCACACTGAGTTCCCTGCTCTGCGGGATTGCGCCCAGCCTGGGGGCGATTATCTTGTTCCGCGTCATCCAAGGCGCGGGCGGCGGTGGACTGCAACCCATGGCGCAGGCGATTTTGGCGGACACGTTTCCGCCGAAACTGAGAGGGGTGGCTTTCGCGCTTTATGGCATTACCACTATCGTTGCTCCAACCGTTGGGCCGACATTGGGCGGATGGATTACCGACAACTATTCGTGGCGCTGGATTTTCTTCATCAACCTGCCGGTGGGCATCGCCGCTCTGTTTCTGGTTTATCGCCTGATCGAGGACCCGCCCTGGGTGAAGCGTGCCAAGGGAGCAGGAGTCCGGATCGACTACATCGGCGTGGGGCTCCTCGTGTTGGGCGTGGGCGCCCTGCAAGTGATGCTCGATAAAGGGCAGGAGGACGACTGGTTCGGGTCGCATTTCATTCTTACTCTGGCTGTAATTGCCGGTGTTTGCCTCGTGACCCTCGCCATCTGGGAATGGTATTACAAAGCCCCGATTATTGAAGTACGCCTGTTCAAGAACCTGAACTTCCTCGGAGCGAATGCCATGATGTTCGTTCTGGGCATCATGCTTTTCTCCAGCCTCGTGATGATGCCGCAGTTTCTTCAGACGCTCATGGGTTACACGGCCGAGTCGGCGGGCCTGGTGCTCTCCGGCGGTGGTCTCCTGCTGCTGTTCCTGATGCCCATTGCGGGGACGCTTGCATCCAAAGTCCAGGCGCGTTACCTCATCGCCTTTGGCTGGCTGACCCTTTCCATTTCCATGTACTACACCACGCAGCATCTCGACCTTGATATCAGCTTTCGATCGGCCAGCATCCTCCGCGTGGTGCAAGTCTTCGGGTTGGGCTTCCTGTTTGTGCCCATCAACCTGATCTCCTACGTCGGAATGCCGACGGAAAAGAGCAACAGCATCGCCGGACTGGTCAACTTCATGCGCAACATCGGGAGCAGCATTGGAACGTCGATGGTCACGACCCTTATTGCGCGCCGGGCGCAGGTCCACCAGGTGTACCTGGCAGCGCACGCGACTCAGGGGAAATCCACTTTCACTCTCGCGGTCAAGGCGCTGGCCGCCCGCCTGGCCGTCTCGGGCTTGGACGTTACGCGGGCATCGAGTCAAGCCTATGGCCGGCTTTATGCCGCGTTGATCGGCCAGGCGACAACCCTCGCATACATTGATACCTTCTGGGTTCTGTCCATAGGGGCGGCGATCATGTTCCTCTGTTCCTTCGCGCTGAGGAAAAATGAACCGGGCGGGGGCGGGGAAGTGGCAGTCGGGTAAGAATGATCCACGGATTACTCGGATTACACAGATTAGACAAGCGGGAGAAGGGCAAACCAGTGACGTTCTCAATGACTATCATAACGGCAATGTCTCTGCTCCGATTTTGGAGCTGGTTGTCTGCTTTTTCCTCGTCTAATCCTTGATGAGTGCCCTACTTGTCTGGCGTTGTTCTTTGTAATCTGTGAAATCTGAGAAATCTGTGGACTCTCTCGGGGTGTCACCATGATTCGAGTCATTACCATTGAGCGGGAATACGGGGCCGGTGGGGGCGTGATTGCGGCAAAGCTCGCGTCGCGCCTGGGTTGGAAACTCTGGGACCAATTGCTGACCGAGGAAATTGCGCGGCGGATGGATTGCGATAGCCGCGCCGTGGAGGAGCACGAGGAGCGCAGGGACCCGGCGCACTTCCGGCTCCTCAGGGCCTTCATGCGCGGAAGTTTCGAGGGGAGCCTGAATGCCCCGCGCTTGAAAATGGTGGATACCGAGTGCGTCCGCGCGGTCGTACACAAGATGATGCCGGAGATTGCCGCGGCGGGCAACTGCGTTATCGTGGGGCGAGGTTCGGCTTACTACCTTTGCAGCCGGCCCGACGCCTTTCACGTGTTCATTTACGCTCCATTTAACGAGAGGGTCCGGCGGCTGCAAGCGGGAGGCAAAAGCGAGAAGGAAGCGGAGGAGCTGGCGGAGACGGTCGACCGCGACCGCGCGGACTTCATCAAGCGCTTTTACCATGTCGACTGGCCGGCGAGGCATTGTTTCCACTTAATGGTCAACTCCGCCGTGGGCGATGAAGTGGCTACCGACATCATCCTCGATGCTGTGGCGCGCTACGGGAAGTAGGGGACGTCATCGCTTGGCATCGGCTTTGGCAAGGAGGCGCAATGTTTGGTCATCAGCGGGCTCGACGTCGGCTACTAGCCATTTTCACTTTTGTGGCCTTCCTCGTGGCATCTGTGCGATCGGGCGCGGGGCAGAGTCGGAACCCGTTTTCCGGCAGCGTGCCCACGGGCCCAGCAACGGGAGCGCCCCTCGACCTTTCTCTCTCGGAAGCCTTCCAGCGCGCCCTGAAATATAACCTCGGCGAGATTGAGAGCAGCCAGGACACTCGCGCGGCGCACGCCATGCGTCTGCGCAGCCTGAACGCCCTGCTCCCCAACCTTTCAGCGCGCCTCACGGGGACGATTCAGCAGGTCGATCTTCCCTCCGAAGGCCTGACCTTATTGAAGGTCCCCGGCATCCACTTTCCGGAAACCGTAGGGCCCTTCGGCGTCGAGGATGCGCGCGCCTCCATCTCCCAGGAGATCTTTAACTGGTCCGACATCAAGAACTGGAAGTCGGCAACCGAGGGCGAGAAGGCGTCGCAATACACCTACAAGAGCGATCGTAACCTGGTGGTCTTCACCGCCGGCAACGCTTATCTCCTGGTCATATCCGACATGGCGACGGTGGACTCCGTCCGCGCTCAGGTGAAGACGGCCCAGACGCTCGTGGACAATGATATCGATCTCAATAAGCATGGCTTGATCGCCAGCATCGATCTGCTGCGCGCCAAGGTGGAACTCCAGACGCAGCAGCAACGGCTGATCGCCGCTGAGAACCAGGTCGCGATCGACAAACTCACGCTCGCGCGGGTGGTCGGGCTGCCCAACGGCCAGGAATTCCGCCTCACCGACTCGGTTCCCTACGCGGCATTGGATGGCATTACGCAGGAGCAGGCGCTCCAGCAGGCTCTCTCGGCGCGGCCTGATTACCAGAGTGCCAAGTCCCAACTGCGAGCGGCGGAGCTGGCGCGCCAGGCTGTCGCCGCGGAAAACTATCCCACGGTGTCAACGGACACGAACTACGGGGACATCGGCAGCCCGAACTTTGGCCTGTCGCATGGCACGCTGGGTTTCACTCTCAGCGTGAACGTGCCCATCTTTCAAGGGAGCCGGGTGCGGGCCGACAAGCTCCAGGCGGATTCAGCGCTGCAACAACGCAAGGCCGAACTCGCCGACCTGGAGGGCCAGATTGACGACCAGGTGCGGACCGCCTTCTTGAACCTCAAGTCCTCCTCCGAACTCGTGAACGTCGCGCAGAGCAACATCGATCTCGCCAGTCAGACGCTTGCCCAGGCGCAGGACCGGTCTCGGGCGGGCGTGGCGGATAACCTCGAGGTCGTGCAGGCGCAGGAATCGGTCGCCACCGCCAACCAAGCGTACATAAGTAGCCTCTTCGCCTTTAACCTGGCAAAAATCTCGCTGGCGCAGGCCCTCGGCGTTGCCGAGCAGTCGGCCCTGCAATATTTGGGAGCAAAGTAACTATGGCAACCACCACAACGCCAACCCCGGAATCAGGAAGTGTCGGAGGAGCCAGGCCCAGCGCGACAACCCTGGGAACTGGCCGGCCCCCCGCGCGGCGCAGCAAACTGGGTCGGAATTTGATTCTGGCCCTACTTGGCCTCCTCCTCATCGTGGTCGTGGTTCTTCTGTACCGCCACTTTGCCGCATGGGAATCGACCGACGACGCGGAGATTGACGGCTATATCTATCCCGTCAGCGCGCGCGTCTCCGGCTACGTGACCCGTGTGATGGTGGACGACAACCGGTACGTCGAGGCCGGCACTGTGCTGGTGCGGCTTGATCCCAAGGACTACGAGGTCGCGCTTGCCACCGCCAATGCGACTCTGGCCAATGACCGAGCCAGCGCCGCCGCCCTGCAAACCAACGTTCCCCTCATTTCCGTTAACACTTCGACCGAACTCTCGAGCGCCTCGGCCGACGTGGAAAACTTCAACGCGGGGTTGCTGGGGGCTCAGAGGAACTTTGACGCCGCGCAGGCTTCGCTCCAGCAGGCGGAGGCGAACGACCTGAAGGCTCAGGACGACGTGAACCGCTACAAACCGCTGGCGGAGAAAGATGAGATTCCGCAGCAACGGTACACGGATGCGGTGGACGCGCAGAAGGCTACGGCGGCGGCGGTGGATGCGGCCCGAGCGTCTGCCGCGGCGGCGGAACAGGCGGTCGCGCAGGCGCGCACCAAGGTTACGACGGCCCAGGCGCGATTGGTATATGCGCAGACCCGGCCGCAACAGATTTCCGTGCAACGCTCCCGCGCCGCAGCCGCCGATGCGGAGACCCAGCGCGCGACATCGGCATACAACCAGGCCCAACTCAACTTGCAATACACCACCATCGTGGCGCCCATCAGCGGCATTGTGGGACAACGATCCGTGCAGCCGGGCCAGAACGTCGCCCCCGGCCAGCAACTGATGACCATCGTTCCGCTCGACAGCCAGAATATCTGGGTGACTGCCGACTTCAAGGAAACGCAAATGACCCTGATGCGGCCGGGGCAGCACGTCGAGATTTCCGTCGATACTTACGGGCGGACCTACCAGGGGCATATCGACAGCATCGCCGGCGCGACGGGCGCGCGTTACAGCCTGCTGCCACCCGAGAATGCCACGGGGAATTATGTGAAGGTCGTGCAGCGAATCCCCGTGAAAATCTTCTTCGAGAAAGGCCAGGACCCCGAACACCTGCTGCGGCCAGGGATGTCGGTTGAGCCCAATGTCAGAGTGAAATGAGCCCGGCCACCGGGGGTGTTCGGGACACATCGCGATCCTGGTTGCGCCTCTCATCGTGCAATGATGATTCACTCTTTAACGGTGTTCGCCGCCGGGGCCCTTCTGATATCCGGCGCTATGTTCCTCGTGCGGGTCGTGGCCGGCATGAGGAACGACGTGGCCTTTCCCGTCGCGAGCTTCGTTCGGCTGGAAGTGGCTGAACGGCTGAGCTCCGCGCGCGGGCAGCGGTCCTTTGTAACCGTGGTGAGGATCGTAGCGGTTATCGACGTGACCCTCGAAGCCGTGGGGGCCATGGAACCATGGGCCCGCCCCGATGAATATTCCGCCCACGAAGAAATCGGGTCCATAGTAGCCGTAGGGAGCACAGGCATACGGAGCATAGTCAAAGTACCCGTACGGGCAAACAGGTTCCACTCCAACGCTGACCTCAACCTGACCCGGCGCTTGAGACACACCGGTCATCAGCGCAACAGCGAGAGCAAAGAAAGCAAGCGGCTTCCATCGGAACATAATTCCTCCTGGAGTCGGCGGTCGATTCTGCCGGAATTCTTACTTTAACATGGACCCCGGACTGCCAGCGCCGCCATCTTTGCCGCTCCGTTGCAGGCTGCAAGCCGGCGCGACATCCGAAGTCAGGACGGCTCTTACTTCGCCGATGGGTTGAACGAAGCACCGTGCGCTCGCTGCCACCTGACCCCCGACACCTGCTCTTTCTTTTCATCAACATCCCCGGATGAACCTTCATTTTTGCACTTTCCGAGCAGCTAAATTCGCCCCAGGCCCGCCAAGCCAACCCGATGCGCTAGCTGGCGCCTGACACCTAACACCTGCTCATTCTTTTCATCAACATCCCCGGATGAACCTTTATTTTTGCAGTTTCCAAAAGCCTAGATTCCCCCAGGTCCGCCAAGCCCAACCCGATGCGCTCGCTGGCACCTAACGCGTGACACCTTGCACCTGACACCTAACGCCTAACCCGTAACACTCCACACCTGCTCTTTGTTTTCATGAATATCTCCGGATGAACCTTCATTTTTGCAATTTCCGCAAGGCGGAACTCGCCCCAGGTCCGGTGAGTCCGACCCCGATGCGGTCGCGGGTACCTGACGCCTGACACCTAGCACCTAACACCTGACACCTAACACGATGCCCAATGCATCGACCCGTCCCGAACGAGGGCTTTGACCTCCCCCCGGTGGCCGCCAGCGCGACGGCTGTAGCCGGGCTCCCCTCCCTTAAACAAGGAGGGGCCGACGCGGGAGCGGCGGGGGTGGTTTTCAGGCAGCCGCGGCACCGGACACAAAGTCCATGGCTCGTTTGGACAAATTGACGGCCACGGATTCCAGGGCCATTCTTCGGCCAGTCAGTCGAGTTTTGCACTTTTTGAAACGAAAAAGCACCCCCAGCGCTCAGCAAGTGACGATAAAGGCGTCATTTTCTGCAAAATTGGTATCGATTCGACCTGAATTTCGTAAATTAGGACCTAAATGTCTGTTTCTATTCGGACATTGTGTCTTGTGTTCCTTTGTTTTCATAGACATTCCGGCTTCGAACGTATTTTTTTAACATCTTTTTTCTACTCACCTGCCCGAAATTGGCCACGGCGGGGCTGACTCCGGCCTCCGGCGTTGATCCCTCGGGGCGGTTGGAGGCGTTCTTTTCGTATGCATTCGGCGATTCCCGTTTGCCCCGTGACACACCGCGCGCTCTCCATTTTTCTCTTTCATCCTCTGCTTCCTGCCGATTGGTCCCGACGAACAACTACCTTTATTTTCATGAATATCGTAGGTACACAAAAATAAGTTGCGTGTTTTCATGAACATCGTAGGAGT
>CAZCVY010000097.1:0-24208 GCA_964501985.1 uncultured Acidobacteriota bacterium
TGAGCAGGCGGAACTGGATCCCCACGGCGTCGATGACCTCGCCCATCACCCCGCCTAGCGCATCGATTTCCCGTACCAAGTGGCCCTTGGCAATTCCACCCACGGCCGGATTGCAGGACATCTGCGCAATAAGGTCGAGATTGATAGTGTAGAGGGCGGTGCGAAGGCCCATGCGCGCCGCCGCCATCGCCGCCTCGCAGCCCGCGTGCCCCGCGCCCACCACCACCACATCGTATTTTTCGGAAAAGCCCATGGCCTTTGTCTGTTTGCCTGCCTAAGAAGGCTACTTTCATTTTACCAAGGGCCTTGGCCGGAGGCCAGCGTCGTTACGACAAAACAGCTCCGCGGGCCGCCCGTTACCAAATCATTTTGCACAGAGGCGATCGCTCGGACCGTTGGCTTCGCCCATCTGAGGGCTCGCCAGATTTGCACCGTCATGGCCGGAAATCCAGCCGCGGGAGTGCTGCTATAATCGGTCACGCAATATCACAAGGCGAGCGAAAGGCGATATGTTCAAAACCATCGAGTGGACCGAGCAAGGCGTGCGCATGATCGACCAGACGCGCTTGCCGGGGGAAGAGATTTACCGAACCTACATGGATTATCGCGAGGTGGCGGAGGCGATTCGATCCATGGTGATTCGCGGCGCACCCGCCATTGGCGTGGCTGCCGCGATGGGCATCGCGTTGGGCGTCAAGAACTCGGGAGCGAAAACGCCAACCGCATTGCGGGCGGATTTTGAGGTCATCGCCGAGACGCTGGCCAAGACGCGGCCCACCGCCGTCAATTTATTCTGGGCGATCAACCGCATGCGGGCGGTCTTCAACAACTCTCTCTCTTGCCACCACACCGATGCACAGGTGCTCGATATGGTGCGCGTGGGCCTGGAGGAAGAAGCCAAGCGCATCCTGGCCGAAGACATCGCCATCAACGAAGCCATGGGCCGCCACGGCGCGGACCTGATGCCGGACGCGGGAACCATCCTCACGCACTGCAACGCCGGAGCGCTGGCGACAGGCGGCTACGGCACGGCGCTGGGCGTGATTCGCGCGGCAATTGGCGCGGGGAAGAAGTTGAGGGTGTTCGCCGATGAGACGCGCCCGTTCCTGCAAGGCGCTCGCTTGACGGCCTGGGAACTGGCCAAGGACCAGATTCCCGTCACCATCATTACCGACAACATGGCGGGGCACTTCATGAAGCAGGGCGAGATTCGCGCGGCGATAGTGGGGGCGGACCGCATCGCCTCGAACGGCGACACCGCGAATAAGATCGGAACGTACTCCGTCGCGGTGCTGGCGCACGAAAATGGCATTCCCTTTTACGTGGCGGCGCCGCTTTCCACCATCGACATGAGCCTCGCGTCCGGCGAGCAGATTCCCATCGAGGAGCGCTCTTCCGCCGAAGTCACCCACCTTGGCGGCGTCGCCATTGCGCCCAACGAGGTGCCGGCACGCCATCCCGCGTTCGACGTGACCCCGGAGCGCTACATTACCGCCATCATCACGGAGAAGGGTGTGGCGCGAGCACCCTTCACCGACAGCCTACGCGCGCTGTTCGCTCAGTAGTTTTTCCGGCTCGTGTGTAGTTGCGCCGGGGGTCCCCTGCACGACACTCCGCAGGAAGCCGGGGATTTCGTAGACGGCGCGGTTTTGGATGGCAGCGGCGTTGTTACGAAAGCGCGCCAAAGTTCCCTTCGCCATCAGCGACTTGATCGCCGCGGGAATTTGGTGCGGACCCCGCACTACCATCCCGAGTTCTTTCTCCAAAACCCACTCGGCGTTATAGCGCTCCTGGGGGAGCGTCCAGGCGTTGCGTTCGACGATAACGGGCAGACGCATGGCGACAGCTTCGCTCACACTTCCAGGTCCAGGCTTGCCAATGAAAAAATCAGAGAGGAGCATGTAGAAGGGAACTTGCGAGGTGAAGCCTTCCACGAAACTCCGCAAGCGGCTGCGCCGCCGGCGAAGTGTGTCGGCTAGCTTTTGGTTGCGTCCACAAATGAAAATGAGCTGAAGATGGTGAGGGCCTTCGGCGTCCAGACGCTCGGCGATTTCGAGCATGGCATCGGAGCCCTGTCCCCCAAACAGCACCAGCCCTGTGGGCAGGTCGGGATCAAGCCCGCGCAGTTTCCGCTCCTCGCGACGGTCGCAAAATTGGGATTGATAAAAGCGCGGGTGCAGGATCATGCCCGAGGCATGAAAAATGCGCCCGCTGTTGATGCCCAGGGCGCGCGCCTGGCTTACAGCGCGATCCGAACCGCAGATGAAAAACTGGTCCTGCGGCTCCATCCAGAAATGCGGGGGGTAATCGGCGAGGTCGGTCAGGACTGTGGCGAAGGGGGTGGCGGGGCTCTCGAGGCGCAGGCTTTCCGCGAGCGCGCGATTGAAATGTGGAACCAGGGAGACTACCAGGTCAGCGCGGCCCGAGCGCCAGAACGCCCGAAGCAGCCGAACTTGGCTCGGGTGCAGCATGCGGATGAGAAATTGCAGCACGCGCACGGTCTGCGGGGTGCCGAGCGTCCAGCCTCTTTTCAACATCAGGTTGTATAGGTCCTGCGTGCGCGTGCCGGTGAGTTTGCGCACCAAGTCAATAGAGTCGAGCTGCTCCTGGAGGTTTACCAGCCGGACATTCCACCCGCCCTGCTCTTCCATCACTAGCCGGAGAGCCTCGGCAGCGGCGCGGTGGCCGCCGCCCGCATCAACAAAAATCAGGTCGGCATTGATCATGCCTTTACCTTTTCATAGTTCATCTATCCTGTAAATAGGCAATAGGCAGTCTTCATAGATAATTCACTGGCGTTATACATTCGTGTAACATTACGGCTGTAGCCTGTATCGTGCGATGTGACCTTCACGTCCATACGATCCACTCCGGCATGTGCACGCTGCCGCTATTGCGGGCCATTTGCCGGGAGTGCTACAGCGAACCGGAGGCAGTTTACCAGACGTTGCGGCGCGCGGGGATGGACCTGGTAACGGTTTCCGATCACGATTCCATCGGCGCGGCAGAGGCCCTCCGCCACTACCCGGACTTCTTTTTGAGTGAAGAAGTGACCTGCCGGATGCCGAGCGGCAATGAACTGCACGTCGGTGTGTACGATCTCACGGAGCGGCAACACGTAGAAATCCAGGGGCGGCGGGACGACCTGCCCCGGTTGGTGGCCTACTTGAGCGAGCAGCAGCTTTTTTACAGTGTGAACCACGCCTTTTCCGCCCTGACCGGCCGGCGGTCGATGGACGATTTCATTTGGCTCGACGGCGCCTTCCCGGGAGTGGAAGTGCGCAACAGTCACGTTCCGGAGCGCAGCAACCGCCTGGCGGAGCAACTGGCGGAGCGTTCGGCAGGGACAAGGCTGGGCGGCAGCGACGCACACACGCTCCTCTCGCTGGGAAGCGCTTGCACGTGCGTGCCGGGCGCGCGCAGCAAGGCAGAGTTTCTGGACGGTTTGAAGCACGGGCAAGCGCACCCCGAGGGTGGATCCGGAACATTCTGGCGGTTGACGCGCGATGTACTAAAAATTGGCGCAGCGCTTATGGAGGAGAAGCCCGCTACCAAAATTCTCGCCCCGCTGGCATTGGGGGTTCCTGTTGTGATCCTGCTCAACTACGCGATGGAGGACCTGTTTGCGCGGCACTGGGGAGCCCGCTGGGAACGCTGGCGGGGGCTGGAAAATCGACCTTCCGCCGGGGGAATGCGGGCTGCCCCTGGGGAGGCGAGCGCATGACTCTCCCGGGCCACATGCTCGATTACATCACCACCCGCGACCATCGCGTGATGCGGCGCGTGCATCGTTGGCGGCCGCCCCGGTGGTTCCGGCTATGGATGATTCTGGCCACGCGCGGAGGCGACGGCTGGCTCTGGTACGCACTGAGTGCGCTGGTGTTAGTCTTGGGCGGTTCTACGCGGTGGGAAGCGGTCACTGCGGCGTGGACGGCGTGCGGGGCGGGGGCCATTCTCTTTCTGGTTCTGAAGAAGCTGACCGGCCGGAAGCGGCCGAATACGCTGGTGCCGCACTGTTGGGCCACGCTGTTGCCGCCTGACCAATTCTCGTTTCCCTCTGGCCATACCATAACGGCATTCGCATTCACTATCGCCGTGGGCAGTTGTTACCCGCACCTGATGGGCGCTCTGCTCTTTTGCGCGCTGAGCGTAGCGACATCGCGAATTATGTTGGGAATGCACTTTCTGAGTGACGTGGTGGTGGGGGCGATTTTGGGAAGTGGTTTGGGTTATGCGGGATTTGTGATTTTTGCTTAGTTTCCTCGGGCGTCGATTCTTTTCCCTGCCTTGAGCGCCTCTCCGCTCACAGAGTACCCCTCCGACGCCCGAGGTTTTTTTCAGTGTTTAGACCTGCCGCAAATCGATTCAAAATTCAAGATTCAAAACTCAAGAACCAACAACCGGATCCGAGATTGCGAATTCAACAAGCCACAATCGGAGTCAGAATTCAAAATTCAAGAGGCTACAATTGGATTCAATTCAGAATTGAAGATTCAAGAAGCACGAACACCAAGCGCGAATCACATTCGAGAATTAATATTAAAATCTCAGCATGCGGAATTTAAGATTGCGGAAATAAGCGCCGATTACGTCCTATTCGTGTCTTAGGGCGACGATGGGATCGAGGCGGGAGGCCTTCATGGCGGGCCACATGCCAAAGAACAGGCCGATGCTCACGGAGGCCACGAAGCCCACGGTAACGGACCAGAGCGGAACGGCGGAGTACCAGCCGAGGGCGCGAATCAGGAAAGTAAGGCTCACGGACAGGAGGATTCCCAAAACTCCCCCGGTGGCGGTGAGGGTCATGGCTTCGAGGAGGAATTGCCATGTAATGTCGCTGCGGCGCGCGCCGATGGCCTTGCGCACGCCGATTTCGCGTGTACGCTCGGTCACCGACACCAGCATGATATTCATCACCCCGATGCCGCCCACCATCAACCCAATGGAGGAAATCACCGCCGTGACCAGGACGATCATCCCCATAATGTCGCGGAACTGGGTGACGATGGTCTGGGCGGAGGCGATCCCAAAGCTGTCGGGATCATTCGGCTTGTCGTTGCGCAGGCGGCGCAGCAGCCCGGTGATTTCATCCTTGGCCTGGTCCATCTTGCCGGGAAGGGCCATGGCCGCGATAAAGTTTTCCTTGGCATTCGGGTAAAGCTTGCGATAAGTGAAATACGGAATGTAAACGACGCGATCGTTGCCGTTGTCACCGAGAAAGGCCTTGCGCTTCCCGAGCGTGCCGACAACTTCATAAGTGTGCCCGTCCACCTGAACGGGCTTGCCGATCGGGTCCTCACCTTCATAAAGCCGTTGCGCGACGTCGGCCCCAATCACGGCCACATCGGTGCGGTGCAGGTCGTCGATAGCGGTATAGAGCCTGCCGTCTTTGAGCTCGGCATTGACATTACGGAAGTCCTCAGGCGTCGCGCCCGTCAGGTTGGTGTCGACCATTTCCTGTCCTTTGTACTTGGCAGTGACCGAGGGCCCCCAGACAACAATTTCCACGGCGACGGATTCCACCGAGGGACAGAAATCCCTGATGGCCATGGCTTGCTCGTAAGTCAGGGGTTTGCGCAGCCGCTCTTCGCGCGTGAGGTGGAATTTGATTCCCGGCTCGAATTTGTAGATGAAAAGTGTGCGTGTCCCAAAGCCCTCGGCGACTTCCACCATCTGCTGATCGAGGCCCTTGAAGATTGAAGCCACACTGATCACGGTGGCGGTACCGATCAGAACGCCCAAGATGGTCAGGAAGGCGCGGAATTTGTGGGTGCGCAATGTGTCGAGGGCGAGAAACAGATTCTCGCGGATGTCATGCCGGCGTTTGGTGACCATGCTCAGTTCTCCGTGCGCAGAGCCTCGATCGGGTCGAGCTTGGCGGCCTTGCTGGCGGGATAGATCCCAAAGAAAAGCCCGACCGCCGTCGAGAGGGCCAACCCCACGACGATGGCGCTCACCGGCACCGTCGACGTAAAGAAATGATCTACGATGGCGCTGACGATGAGCGCCAGCAGGACACCGATCCCGCCGCCAGCACAAGCCATCACGATGGACTCAATCACGAACTGCGTCAGGATGTCGCGCCGTCGCGCGCCCAGCGATTTGCGGATGCCAATCTCGTGCGTGCGCTCGGTGACGCTTGCCAGCATGATGTTCATAATCACGATCCCGCCCACCACCATGAACACCGCCACGATGCCGATGGTCACCGCAAAGATGCTGCCCATGATCTGATTCCATGTGTCCATGATGGTTTGGGAAGCGTTGACGCCAAACGTGTCGTCCTCGCGGTAAGGAATATGACGCCGGGCTCGAAGCAGCGAGCGCGCTTCATCCTCCAGCACCAGCATCTGTTGCGCATCGTAGGCCTGAACACTGATTGCCAGGGAGGGCCGGGGGGCAAAGAACTTACGGTAGGTGGTAAGGGGGACCTGGGCGAAATTATCCTGGCTCTCCCCGAAGGTGCTGCCGATTTTCTGCGCCACGCCAATGACCCGGAAAGGAATGCCGTTGACCATCACCTCTTTATCGAGAGGGTCAACGTTAGGGAAGAAAGCATCCACCAGGTCGCGGCCGATGAAGCACACCATCGATTCATGCTGGTAATCGGCTTCGGTAACATAGCGCCCAGTGTCCACTTTCTGCTGTCCGATATCGATCATGTTGGGGGTAACGCCGGAGATATCCAAGTCATAAACGGTGTGGCCTTGAAAGCGCGCTTGAGTTTCACTGTTTTGGGTTTCGGCGCTTGCGCCAATGCGTTTGTACCCCGCGAGGTTGTCCCGCAGGAACTCGTACTCCTCAATCAGCATGGGCTTATTCCGCCTGCGCGCCTTGAGCCAGGCCTCATAGCCTTGTGCCCATTGCCATTGGTGCAAGATGAAGACGTTGGCGCCCAAATTGGCGATGTGATCCGCGATGTAGAGGTTCATGCCATTGACAATCGACATGACGACAATAAGCGTGGTGGTGGCAATCACCACCCCGAGGAGGGTGAGAAACGAGCGCAGCTTGTGCGCCCGTAAGGCTTCGAGAGCGATCCAAAACGCCTCGCGAGCTGTCACCCACGCGCCCGAGCCGGTTGTGGCGCGGCCGCTAAGCGCGCGCGGAAACGATGCGGTTTGGCCGATGGAAGCCATAAAAGAACCGAAATTTGGAAACTGGAAACTCAAACCCTGTCGTTCGAGTTTCGAGTCTCCAGATTCGACTAACCGATCTGTTCGTCACGCTCGATGCGGCCGTCGCGAACATGAATAATGCGGCGGGCATGAGCGGCGATGTCGTGTTCGTGGGTTACCAAGACGATGGTGTTCCCTGCTTCGTGGAGGCGCCCGAAAAGTGTCATGATATCTTCGCCCGTGGCGGAGTCGAGGTTCCCCGTGGGTTCGTCCGCTAAAATGATCGAAGGGTTGTTGACCAAGGCGCGGGCGATGGCCACGCGCTGGCGCTGGCCGCCGGAAAGCTCGTTGGGTTTGTGGTGCATACGGTCGGCCAAGTCAACCTTGCGCAGAGCCTCCTGCGCTTTCTCCAGGCGCTCTTTGGCGGGCATGCCGCTGTAAATCAGGGGCAACTCGACGTTGTGCAGAGCGCTGGCGCGTGATAGCAGGTTAAAGGTCTGGAACACGAATCCAATTTCCTTATTGCGAATGTAAGCCAATTCGTCGTCGGAAAGTTCACTCACCATCTGCCCGTTCAACCAGTAGGAGCCGCGGGTCGGCGTGTCCAGGCAGCCGATCAAGTTCATCAGCGTGGATTTGCCCGAGCCGGAGGGCCCCATGATGGCGACGTACTCACCCCGGTCGATCGAAAACGAAACCCCGCTGAGAGCGTGAACCTGTATGGCCGCGCCCATATCATAAGTCTTCCAAAGGTCATCCGCCTTGATGACCACGCCTTCCGGGGGTCTCAACGTTTCCTGCATCGAGGTTGTGACGGCGCGCGTTGCCATATGGATTTGCCTGTCCCTCTCCTGACACCCCGCCGATTGCTGGGTGGGGTGGGTGTTGGCGGCCCCCGGCGCGAATCCGGGGATACTGCCGGACTCATGAATCCGCTCAGGACCCCTGCGTAACCGGCGCCGCCGGCGTGTTATCAATCTTCACCTTCGTGTCGTTCTTCAAGGTGCGCAAAATACTGAAGCTGCCCGTTACGATGGTGTCACCGGGTTTCAGGCCCTTCAGAATCTCGATGTCGGTCGAGCCCATAATGCCGCTTTCAACCTGCACGAACTTGGCGTGGCCGTTATCGACAACAAATACGCCCTGCAACTCTTCCTTGCCCTTTTCCTTGTCCTTGGCCGAAACGGCCACATCGCTTACCGGGCTACTCTTGGCCGCTTGGTCCTTCTCTTCCAGTTCGCGGCGCATGCGCACCGTCACGGCTTGGATGGGCACCGCCACAGTGTTCTGTCGCGTCGCCGTGGTAATCTTCGCCGTGGCCGATAGCCCCTGGCGGAGGCCGGGGGGCGGCTCATCGATGGTCACGACAACTTTGAAGTCCTTCGCTTCGTCGGCACTCGTGGTACTGGTGGTGGTGCCGGTGGTGGTACCGGTATCGCGCCCCACGGCGCTTTCGCCGATTTGGGTCACGCGGCCTTTAAAGGTTTTGTTTGGATAAGCGTCGATCAGCACGTCGGCGGTTTGTCCCATTTTGACATTGGGGATATCCGTCTCATCCACCTTGACCTCAACCGTCATGATCGAGATGTTGGAGACCTGGTAGAGCAGGCTTCCCACGGCGTTTTGAATTCCAGGAACAACGTTCTCCCCCAGATGGACGGGGAGGGAGGTTATATATCCGTCCAGCGGAGAGTTATAGACAGTCTGGGCCAGTTGATTCTTGGAAGCGAGAAGCAATGCCTGACTTTGGGCCACCTTCGCACGGGTGGAGTCGCGATTGTACAGCGCTTGCTGATATTGGGCTTTAGCTTGGCCCACCTGCGCCTCGGAAGAATCCTTGCCCGTTTGTGCGACGCGGAAGTCGCTCAGGCGCGTATCGAAGTCCTGTTGGGAAAGCAGATTGTCCTTGAAGAGCTCTTGTCCGCGTTTGAAATTGTCACTGGCTTGATTCAGCTTTGCTGTCGACTGCGCCAAATTCGCCGTAGCGGTCTCGAGTGCGGCCTTGGCCGAGAGCACACTGGCATCTTGCGCCGACAGATCGGCTTGTGCAGTCTTAACCGCCGCGTCCTGAGCCTCCACGTTGGCCGCCTGATAGACGTCCTCGGTCCGCATCAACAGTTGACCCTTGGTGACGTGGTCGCCTTCCTTTACCAGGATTTCCGTGATCTTTCCCGTGGAGTTGGCGTTGACGTTGGCTTGATTCTGCTCAACGGGTTTAATCTCACCGTTGGCGGTGACGATTTGGGCCAAATCTTCCCGTTGGACTTTGCCGGTCTGGACCGATACCACGCCTCGACGGCTCCACGCCACCCCTCCAATTGCCAGGCTGGCGAAGGCGACGACGGCGACAACGGCGAGGGTAACCTTCTTCCACTTCTTCATACCTGTTCCGTTCCTTTGCCGAGTTGGGATCGGCGCGGGTGCGTCCACCCAAGTGGTATTAGTGGTTTTTCCGAGTTCCAACTCTTTGATTTGTGCCATGGAGGGCTCCTCTCACTCCTCGGCCTTGCGCAAACGCGCCACCTTCATCCTTGCAAGAGTCTGATGATGTATACCTTCAGATTGGCCAACTCTTCAGGTTTCTATGCGCGCCAGCTTGCCGGCTCCCACTACGTATACGCTGTTTGAATGCCAAAAGTTTCGTCGACATTTGTACCGCTGTGGCGGCATACAGCGAGGTTAGCACCGGGGGCTCCCTGGGTACGATTCTCCCCCAACTTCCGGAGCCGGATGGAGTGGGCTTGAATGCTCGCTTACGAGCGAGCACGCCAGCAATCTTTCCCATTCTAGCCCTTTATTCTATAGCAAAAAACAAAAATCACACTCCACAGGCACTCCCACCAAGTCAGGATACCAAGTCCGTGAGACCTTCTGGGCGCTGGAGTAGAAATCCTTGGAGTCACTTCCGGGGCTAAAATGGGCCTCTACGCCCCTCTATTAGACGGACACATACTAATAAGGTTGCCTGCCAGCATTGCATTTGTTAAGAGCCTCTCAAGATCATTGGGGCGGCGTCAGGCCACCTTTCCAACATTTCTCGCATCCAACGCCTCCGGCGGACTAAGGTATAAGCCGGCCCCCCGAAACCGGCGGTTTACCCGTGACCGGTTTGGCGAGCTGCATCTAAAGTGGCAGTTCTACCTGGGGGGCTATGGTGTGAGGACACGGGGTAGGACCTTGACTTTCCAAGACGGGAAAAATAAAATCAGGGTGCAAGTCAAGGATTATAACGGGGGAGCAGTGTCTAAGCGCGACGGATTGTTTTTGCGGCGTCGGGGGATGAGCAGATGGGTGTTGGGCGGGTTCGCAGCGCTCAGTCTCATTATTATTGTCATCGGCGTGTCCATCCTGCGCGTATCGGCGGCGCAGGATGATCTGGGTAAAGACGACGCGAATGACCAAAAAACCCAAAGCACCCAAAAGCCCAAAGTGAGCAGGGAGGAAAAGAAGCGCCAGAAGGCTCTCCGGCAGGAAATGGAGACGCCTTACAAGAAGTGGCTGAGCGATGAAGTCCCCTACATCATCAGCGACACCGAACGAGCCGCTTTCAAGAAACTTGCCACCGACGACGAGCGCGAAGCCTTCATTGAGAATTTCTGGGAACGCCGCAACCCTAATCCCGGCAGCCCTGAAAACGAGTACAAAGAGGAATACTATCGTCGCATCGCCTACTCCAACGAGCACTACGCGTCAGGTATTCCGGGTTGGAAGACCGACCGCGGCCGCATTTACATCATGTACGGCCCGGCGGACGAGATTGACTCCCACCCCAGCGGCGGTTCGTACGAGCGCCCGCAATCGGAAGGCGGCGGCGAGACTTCCACTTACCCGTTCGAGGATTGGCGCTACCGCTACATTGATGGCATCGGTGAGAACATTATCCTGGAGTTCGTCGATACCACGATGACGGGCGAGTACCGTCTTACGATGGACCCCGGTGAGAAGGACGCCTTGTTGCATGTGCCTGGCGCCGGCCTGACCATGGCCGAGCAAATGGGCATGACCAAGGGCGGTTCCAAAATGGACCGCTTTAACCGCACCGACGGCATGACGGTCGGGCAGTCACTGGGCGGCCAGCCGGAAAGCATGGAAGAGTTCACCCGGCTGGACCTTTATTCCAAGATCTTCCAGCCCCCTCCGATCAAGTTCAAAGATCTGAAGGCGGTTGTAACTTCCCGGCTTTCCGCCAATCTGTTGCCCTTTGACGCCCGCACGGATTTCATCCGCGTGACCGACCAAACGGTTCTTACTCCTATCACCGTCCAGATCGCCAACGGCGATTTGCAATTTCAGAATAAAGACGGCGTCATGCACGCGGTCCTGGATGTGTTCGGCGAGATCACGAGTCTGGGCGGCCACATCGTGAACACCTTTGAGCGGAGCATGGTGTTGGATGTGCCCGAGCACGAATTCCAGCACTACCAGAATCAAAAGTCAGTTTACCAGGAAGCCGTACCGCTCAGCCCCGGCCGTTACAAGCTGAGCCTCGTTCTGAAAGACGATTTGAACGGCCACATGGGGTCCGAGGAAATCGGCATCACCGTACCCGGCTTCGCCGAGGATAAGCTTACTCACAGTACTCTCATCCTCGCTGACCAAATCCTGCCGCTCCCGACCAGCCAGGTGGGGACCGGGCCATTTGTGATCGGTGGGACGAAAGTACGTCCCAGCGTCAATAACACCTTCACGCGCGATCAAAGGCTCGGAATTTACATGCAGGTGTATAATCTCGGCATCGACGACAAAACGCACAAACCCTCGCTCGATGTGCAGTACGAGGTCGATAAGGATGGGAAGCCGCTGCTTGATCAGCCCGAGGACCCGTCAAATTTGAAGAAGGCGTCACAGCAGTTCACCGTCATCAAGACGATGGGCCTGAATGGGCTCACGCCGGGAAAATATTCCGTGCAGATCAAGGTTACTGACAACGTGAAGAAACAAAGTTTTAGCCAAACGGCGCCTTTTGAGTTACGATAGTCGCCGCTTTCGCGCCGGGGTCCGGCGGAAACCGTTTCCTAAAAGCATAGCGGGATTCATGATGACTCCAAGCTTGGGGTACCGGATGAAGGCCCTGCTCCTCTTGAGCGGATTTCTGCTTCCGTGCCTGCAACCTTCCGAGAGTGTTGCGGCAGGATACGGAAGCCTGGCCGGAATCGTATCCGATGATAAAGGCGTCCCCTTGATGGGAGCGACCGTGCTGGTGATGGGGCCCACGGCCTTCGTCACCGAAGCGGCCACCCAGACCGCCGAGCGGATGCTCACCGACGCGCATGGCCGGTTCACCATTGCCCACCTGATTCCGGGCTGCTACTCGCTGAAAGTCAGCTCACCGACGCGCCTGCCCGAAATGCGCAACGGAGTTCGCGTGCAAGCCGGCGAGACCGTAGTGGCGACGTTTGTCTTGACTGACACCTTCGCCCCGATTCGCTTTCAAGTACCCACCAATTCCGTTTCGAGTTGGGGAGATGATTGGAAATGGGTATTGAGGACGTCTGCCAACACGCGGCCTATTCTGCGCTTCCATGAGGAGCAGCAAAAGAAGCAAGTCGCCGCCCAGGACAAGAAGTACACCGTCCCTTCAAGCGAGCGCTTTGTCGGCATTCTGCCCGGCTCAACCCCCCATGACCCTCTCGCCGAAGATTTCGGCATGGCCAGCGTCTTCGCCTATCTTCATCCGCTCTCAGCGGACTCCGATGTCCTCGTAGCGGGATCGCTCGCGCCCTTTGGCGGGGATGCAACCTCGCTCGGCACGGCGCTGCTCCGCAACCAACTGAAGGGTGAACCCCAGCAGATCGGCATATTCATTCACCAGATCAGCCTCGTCCCCGGAACTTCTGCCTTCGCGGGCGGCGTGCCCGATGGTTTCGCGCAGGCGAAGGGTGTGGTGGCGACCTACTCGGAAACGCGCCTCCTCGCACCCAAGGTCACCGTAACCGCGGGGATGGACATCAATTACCTCAGTTCGATTGACAGCGTATTTTCTGCGCGGCCCCACCTGAGCATGGAATATCAGGCCACGCCGCAAACGATGGTAGCTGCCCAGTTTGGCTCGGCCCTCGCCGAGGGGTCCAGTTCCATGATGGACCGCCTCGGTCTCATGAATGCGTTCCCCCAGATCACCCAGCGCGACGGTCACCTGGAAATGGAGCAACTGAACCATACGGAAGTGGCGGTGAATCATCGCCTGGGCAAGTCGGCTCGAGTGCAAGCGGCTGCCTATCACGACGGCCTGCGCAACTCCGCAGTTTGGGGGCTGGGTTCAACGTCAGGCGGACAGGCTTTCGCGGGGAACGCGCTCCCCAACCCTGCCGGCAGCGGCATCGTGATCAATGGCGGCAATTACCAATCCACGGGCTTTCGGGCTGTCTATGCCCAGACTTTCAATTCGCGCATTGAGGTGCTCGGCGCCTTTTCTTCCGGCAGCGCTCTTTCGGCGCGGGACTTTGTGCTGCAAGGTTCCCGGCCCTATTCTCAGGGAAATCTGATGCCCGAGCAGACCAATTCCCTGATCGGCAAAATCACCGCCGAGGTTCCCGGCAGCCACACGCGCCTTTCCACTTCTTACGTTTGGGTTCCCAATGATCGCGTCACATTGGTCGATCCCGCGGCGCAGGCCAATTTTGACGTTCAGCCCTATCTGGGCGTCCAGGTCCGACAACCGATTCCCACCCCCAGTTTCCTGCCCGTCCGCATTGACGCCGTAGCGAATTTCCAAAACCTCTTGTCGCAAGGGTACGTCCCCGCCGGCCAAAGCGGCCAAAGACCCGTCGTTCTTAGTTCCGGATACCACTACATCCGGGGCGGCTTCTCCGTCCAGTTTTAATTCGATCATTCGCCACACGCAGGAGGGCTGTTGGCATGGGCCTCGCGGTGTCTGGGTGTTTGGTTAGGGGATCGCGAGACGGCGGCGGCCGTAGATGAGGCGATACATGGCTTGCTTGACTTCCTCGGGCGCTGGGAGTTCTGCGCCTCTGGGATTGGTCAGGCCGTATTCGCGCAGGGCCTCGATGGTGACCCGGGCAGCTTCTGCCGGTGTGGTGCCTGCGTGGCGGAAGTGAAGGATCGTCCGCTTAGAGTCTGTGAGGTCTGCGTCATAGTGACCCTCGGCGCGTCATATGCTGATCTTCGTTGCAGTTGGTCGCATGGGTGTTTCCTTCTTTGTTGTTATCGGCGGGAGTGGGATTCAGCGTGAGGCGCTCTACCGTTTTACGCATTCGGAGATGGGGATCGTCGGAAATCGGCGGGATACGTCAGGTACTCTTCCCTTCGATAACCGAAGCAGGCCCGACGGCTCGGAGCCCCTGGGGTTCGAACACGGTGGGGCAAGCATAGTGCGGCTCCACTTTTGGGATCCTTGGCCCTTCCGTCTAAAATCTTGAGGACCCGTACCGGCCCGGACTCCAAAGCGGGTAGCTGTAAATACTGTCTCCCGTGCCTTGTGGACACGGTAGAATCACTGTATTCAGTTGTGTTAGGAGTGCATCATGGCGATCACACCGGTGGTGACTGTACGCTTGGAACCGGAGCTGCGCGAACGGCTGGACCGTTTGGCGATGGCGCAGCGCCGCAGCCGCACTCCAAAGCGCTCCGCGCCAAAACCTCTGTCCTCCCGACTGACGCCGTTATCCTCCTGCGGTGGTCTGAGCGGCGCCCAGCGCGAAAACGAGTTTAGGGTCCCCGGGGTTTCCCGTTCGCACAAACTCGTCCGAGCGCTCCAGAACCGTGGCGTCCGGAATGCGAAATTATTGGGGAAAGGTGAGAGGGGAGGGGTTTCAAGTACCCTGATTGCCCCCTACGAGCGTGCCGTAGGTTTAGGCCTCGCGCCTGCCAACCCCAGTGGCCGATTCGGACCCGGATTGGGCACCCGCTAGGGTGCCCCGAGGAGATTCGACGTAAACTCGAACGAAATTCTCTCCCGCCTGAAAAATTTGTCCTTATTTCCTTAGCGTCTGGTCGCCATCTTGCTTTATATCTACAGGAGTATTGTCGTGTGATTAAATTGACGCATGTAAAACTGGGTTGGCTTAAGGCGTCGGCTACCAAGGAAACCCTCGGTGCCAAACCCACGCTTTGCTGATGCGCCCATTGCATAATGCGAACATGCGGGAGGTGTGGCGGCCCCACCAGTCTAATCACGAAGGTCTAGCGCCGGAACTGCGAGGCGCAACTGCCGCAAGCGAGCGGCGACGAGGTATGCCACGATGTATTAGAAAAATAAGATACTCGGGCGCCCAGCCCAAGAAATCTTAAAAAATGTATGTCTATGATAAAAAGTTACTGAGCTTGCATCAGAGGCGCGAGCGGGGTGAAAAAGGGGAAATAAAAATGAAGGCTACTCCCACGATGTTATTGAAAACACAAGTAGAAAAAATGTCACTGTTGCCTACTCCCACGATATTCATGAAAATAAGCCACTTAAATCGGTATAGCCACGATATTCATGAAAATAAAGATAGTTATGCACCGGAATAAGCCGACAGGAAGCAGAGGATGAGAGATAAGAAAGGCGAACGTAGCGCTGGCTTCGAGCCGGCGCCGGAGCCGCCAGTATGGCAGCCCTGGCAATCCTGATCCTGACGGAATGCTGCCCACGGCTCGACGTTCAGGGCCTTGCCGTATATCATCGTATAGATCCGCTGCGAGAGAGGGATTGTTCGTGCGACAAAAAGCTAAAGTCTTTACCCCTGGCCGCAGCCAGGCGGTGCGCCTGCCGGCGGCATTTTGCTTCGATACCAAGGAAGTTTTCATCGAGCGCAACCCGCGCACCGGAGACGTGATTTTGTCCCGCAAGCCTGCGAACTGGAGCGAAGTGTTCGATGCGCTCGACCGTGCCTGCGCGCCCGAAGACTTTCTCGCCGACCGCGATCGGAGCCTGCCCCAGAAGCGAGAGACGGTACGATTTGTCTGCTCGACACGAACAACCCAACTCCATGACTTACAGAAAAATGGAACCCGAATCCAAAATTCCGTATTGCTCTTCCGTCTTTTGGATTCAATTGTGTAAACTGCTACAATAGAAAGACTTAAAGATATGAGTTGCTTCGTCTGCTGGAAGCCAACGTGCTATAATTCTTTGGGAGGAAGTGTTCTTCTTCATCGCCCCGAACGGACGTCCGTATGAGCAGGATCCCAGCTTTCCGGCTTACCACCCTCTCGCTCGCCCTTTTGAGTTTGGTGTTGGTAGGATTTGGAATCCTGAGTTACCAGCAGCGTGCCCTGTACCAAGTGCCAGGCGACGGAGTTTCCTGGATTGAAAGCCCTCAGGGCGTCACGGCGTGGATTGTTGCGAAGGGCGGTCCCGGCGACCGTGCCGGAATCCGTGAGGGCGACCAGCTTAAGGCCATCAATGGGTCTCCCGTCGCCAGCGCCACCGATGCGGTCCAGCAGATCTACCAACTTGGCGTCTGGACGCTTGCCAACTACAGTCTAACTCGCAATGGCGAACCGTATGACACCAGCCTTGTCCTTGACGCGCAGGGAACCACGGGCTCGGTTCGGAACTACTTGGCGCTCGTTGGCCTGCTCTATCTCGTCATCGGCACTTTTATCCTCTTCCGGCGCTGGACAGCACGCAAATCCCGCCACTTTTACGTCTTCTGCCTGGCGTCTTTTGTCCTCTATACCTTCGCCTATACCGGCAAGCTGAACCTGTTTGACTGGACGATCTATTGGCTCAACGTCGCGGCGTGGGTCTTGCAGCCTGCTCTCTTCCTGCACTTCTGTTTGACGTTCCCCGAGCGGTCGGCGTTCCTGCGGGAGCGCCGTTACCTTACCCCTCTCCTCTACTTGCCCGGAATCACGCTGGGAGCGATCCATGTCCTGGTGGCGATGGATATCCTGGTGCTTCCCCTGCCGCTTTTGCAGGCGCGATGGCTGCTGGACCGAGTGGAGTTGTTTTATCTGGGAGCGTACTTCCTGGCGGGCGCCCTGGCGCTGCACTATGCTTACTCTCGCGCCAGCGATCCGATCTTGAAGCACCAATTGAAGTGGGTCGTGCGCGGAACCTGGCTTGCCATCGTTCCCTTCGCCGCCCTTTACGCCTTGCCCTACTTCCTAGGGTATGTTCCCAACGCCTGGATGAACGCCTCGGCGCTCTTCCTGGTATTCCTTCCGGTCACTTTTGGGTACGCCATTGTTCGCTACCGGCTGATGGATGTGGACATCATCTTCCGGCGCGGCCTTGCCTATACCCTGGCCACCGCCGGGATTGTGGGGCTCTATTTCGGGATCATCGCGTTGTTCGCCGATTTTTTCCGCGCCACGTTTCCTCCCATCAACAGCCGTGGGGCGTGGGTGGTGGCGATTGTGTTTACCGCCATCGTCTTTCAGCCTCTAGTGAACGGCATCCAGCAGTGGGTGGACCGCTTCTTCAACCGCGAACGCTACGATTACCGCCGCACGCTGCTCGAATTCGCGCGTGAGCTAACCTCGGAATTGCACGTCGATAGCCTGCTCGAGCAGATTTGCGATCGCCTGTCGGAAACTCTGGGGGTAGATCGCCTGGCGGTCTTTCTGGCGGCAGAGCCGGGCGGCTTCCGCCTGGTGCGCTCACGGGGAATGAATTTCCCCGGCAAGGTTGACACCAGCTTTCTCGACCCTGGCCAACCCGGCCTTGCCAAGGGCTATCTTTTCTTCGACAGCGTCAAGCGGCCCTACGGATTTTCCCCTGGCGCCCAGAAATCCATTGAATTACTCCGGCTGCACTATTACCTGCCCTTTCAGGTCAAGGAGCGCACCCTCGGCTATTTAGGATTGGGCAAAACGCGAGAAGGCGATTACCTCTCGAGCGAAGACATCGATCTGCTACAAACAATCGCGGGTTATGTCTCGATCGCCCTGGAGAATGCCAGCCTGTACGAATCGCTGGAATCCCGCGCGCGCGACTATCAGGCGCTGCGCGATTTCAGCCAGAACATCATTGAATCCATCAACGCCGGCGTACTGGCCTGTAACCTGGAAGGGGTGGTGGAGGCGTGGAACTCCGCCTTGGAACGGCTCTATGGCCTCAGCCGGTCCGAGGCGCTGGGCAGGACCCTGGAGGCGATCTTTCCCGCCGATCTCAGGACCGAGTTGTCACGAGCTTCGGACCCCCACCACACGCTCAATTTGTACAAATTCCGCTTGCGTAATGCCGTGGACCGCGGCCTGATCGTCAACCTCTCCGTGGTGCCATTGCTCGGCAATGAGAACCAAGTGATCGGACGTTTGCTGATCTTCACCGACCTCACGGAGCGCGTGAACCTGGAAGATCAGTTGATGCAAGCCGAAAAGCTCTCTTCCATCGGCCTGCTGGCGGCGGGCGTGGCGCACGAGGTGAACACGCCGCTCGCGGTCATTACCTCCAACGCCCAAATGCTGATGCGGCAAATGGATGCGGATGATCCGCGCACGCGCACCCTGGAGAAGATCATCGCCCAGGCGTTCCGGGCTTCCGAGATTGCCAACAACCTTCTCAAGTTCTCGCGGATCGGCACGAGCGATTACTCTGACCTGGATGTCAACCGCGTGATCAGCGAAAGCCTCTCGCTGGTTGAACCCATGCTGAAGGCTGCCAGGGTCACCGTCAATTCCCAGTTGAAAGACTCGCTGCCCGCCGTCTCCGGGAATTCCGGAAAACTCCAGCAGGTTTTTATGAACCTGATTATGAACGCGCGCGATGCCATGCCCCGCGGCGGTGAGTTGACTATTGCCAGTGAGGCGGAAGATTCCATCGTGCACGTGGAAGTTTCCGACAACGGCGTGGGAATCCCCGCCGACCACATCAACAAGATCTTCGATCCCTTTTTCACCACCAAGGGCACCAGCAAAGGCACGGGTTTGGGCCTCGCGGTGACCTACGGCATCATCCGGGAGCATTCCGGATCGATCCAGGTGGACAGCGCGGTGGGTCGCGGAACGACCTTCCGGCTGGAATTTCCCGCAGTTAGGAAACCGGTAAATGTCAGCTAAAGGCTCCATCCTCGTCATTGACGACGAGACCGAAATTCGCGAGAGTCTCGAGCAACTCCTGAAGCTCGAAGGGTACCGGACGGACACCGCTCCGACCGGCGAGGAAGGTTTGAGGCGTATTGAAAACGGCCTCTTCGACCTCGTCTTGCTCGACATCAATCTGCCCGACCGCAACGGCCTTGACTTGCTCCAGCAAATCAAACGTGAAAGCCCGGAATTGGGCGTCATCATGATCACGGCCTACGCCTCGACGCAAATGGCCTTCCAGGCATCCAAGCAGGGCGCGGACAGCTATGTGACGAAGCCCTGGGACAACGACAAACTGTTGCTAGAGATCCGCAACACCGTCGATAAATCACGCCTCCAGCTTGAGAACATCCAGCTCCGTCGCGCCTTGAAGCGTTATGACCTGCCGAATGTCGTCGGCAGGAGCGAGAGGATGCAGAAGGTGATGGACCTCATCACCCAGGTGGCGGCCAGCCGCGCCACGGTGTTGATCACCGGGGAAAGCGGCACCGGCAAGGAACTGATCGCCAAGACCATCCACGCCACCAGCCCGCGCGCCGATCGGCCCTTTGTGCCCGTCAATACCGGATCCATGCCCGTCGACCTGCTCGAGAGCACACTGTTTGGGCATGTGAAAGGAGCATTCACTTCCGCCATTGCCACCAAGCGCGGCCTTTTTGAGGTTGCGAACCAGGGCACTATTTTCTTCGATGAGATCGGGACCGTGGGCGTGGAAACTCAAACCAAGCTGCTGCGCGTCATTCAAGAGCGCGAATTTATGCGGCTGGGCGGAACGGAAAACATCAAGGTGGATGTGCGTATTCTCGCCGCCACCAACGCCGATTTGCGCAAGATGGTGGTTGACGGCAGATTTCGCGAAGACCTGTTCTACCGCTTGAACGTCATTACCATCCAGTTGCCGCCGCTGCGAGACCGCAAGGAAGACGTTCCCTCATTGGCCGAGCACTTTCTGCGGAAATTCTCCGCCGAAAATAACCGCACGGGCCTGCAGTTCACCCCTGAGGCCCTGAAGGTCATGATGGATTACGCCTGGCCGGGCAACGTCCGCGAGCTTGAAAATGCCGTCGAGCGCGCCGTCGTACTGGCCTCTGGAGAGAGCCTCGGGACAGAACTTCTTCCCGAACAACTCTTCCAGAATGGCTCGCACGGGGGCGCAACCTACGCCACCGAAAGCCTCGATGGGCGGTCGCTGTTTGAGGTGATGGAGTCCTGCGAGCGCCGCATCATCCTGGATATGCTCGCCCGCACCAACTGGAGCCAAACCGAAGCCGCGGAGCGCTTCAAGATCCCGCTTTCAACTCTCAACCAGAAAATCAAGCGGCTTCAAATCGACGTAAAGCGCCGCAGCGAATAACCTTCCTTATAGGTATTTTGCCGCCACGTCCCGGAACTCAATGGCCTTCCTTTGTACGTCCTCGGGAGTTGAACGAACGGTCAGCCCCCAGGTGGCAAGCGACTTGTCTGTCATGCCGATTCCAATGTTGAAGGCGCGGCGCAGAAGATCATCGGTTTGGGGCAGCATGCCGGCGTAATACTTGACGGGCTGGTCGTATGTGGAAGGACAATTGAAAGGACAGCCTCGATCGGTGGGAAGCCGCTTTTCGAGGAGAGGTTCCATGTTCGCGTAAACGTGCCAGCCGGATTCGGCAAGGAGCTTTCCGCGCAGATCGCGAGCGACGGCTTGAGCAATTTGCGCGGTCGGGAAGATCGCCGTGATAACTGTGGCCGATTCACCCTCGGGATCGGTCAACTCCCGGAATTCGAGGCCGGGGATGTCGCCCAGCACCGACCTGAACAGCCGTTTGTGGGCATGCAGCCGCTCTCGAATTTGGGCGACCTTGCGGAACTGGGCCAACAATACGGCTCCCTGCAACTCGGACATGCGGAAATCGAGGCTCAGGAAGGGGCGCTGGCCCACCTCTCTCCCCTTTCGCAGCGGGGCATGCCCCTGGTCATGCAGCGCGAAGCAGCGCCGGTACAAGTCTTCGTCATTGGTGATGATCATCCCGCCTTCACCACCGGTAATCACCTTCGCGTAGTTGAAGCTGAAAACGCCTGCGTGGCCGATGCTACCTGCGGCGCGGCCCTTGTAGGACGCGCCAAACGCCTGGGCGGCGTCTTCGAGCAGGAGCAGCCCGTGGCGGTCCGCGATTGCCTTGAGTTCATCCATGCGGGCGGGATTGCCCATCAGGTGGACCGCCATGATCGCTTTGGTCCGCGGGGTGATCTTGCGCTCGACGTCGGCCGGATCAAGATTAAAGGTGCGATCGATCTCGGCGAGCACCGGCACCGCGCGCGCGTAAACAATGGCTGATATGCTGGCGATGAAGGTGAAGCCGGGAACAATGACCTCGTCGCCCGGACCGATGCCCAGGCCCATCAGCGCGATCCATAGGGCCGTGGACCCGGAGTTCACGGCCACCGCGTGCTTCGCCCCGCACGAATCGGCCACCGCCTTTTCAAAGGTCCAAACCTTGGCCTTGAAGTTCAGGTTGTCGTCCTGACCGTACCGGTAAACCCAGCCACCTCGCAGGACGTCAAGTATTTCCGCGATTTCTTCATCGCCAATCAGGTCGAATCCGGGACCTGCCATAGCAGCGCTCCTTTGCCTTGAGACAACCGCCGCGCGGTGGCTTGCTTCGCGGCTGACGTAGGATACACCAATCTCTTCAACCGGCAGTTCCGAATTGTGAAAGGAATCGTGCCGAGCAGGTTATCTCAGACCTGCCGGGAAAAGCCCCGGCGTCTTTGCAGAGTAGTGTAAGACGGGCTGTTCCTTGGTGCGGCGTGGCAGAGAACCGCGATGTACACATCGAACAGGGTCTGAAATCAGTCCACAGAGAGAATTCTCAACGTAGGGTCGAAGCTAAAGGAAATCTCCCGCCGCTCGGCGTGTGCCTTGCGGATCGTGTCGCGCAGAGTCTGATCCTCCACATGGAAATAGCCATCATGGGTGGGGAAGGAGACAAGGAATTTGCTTTTCTCTTCGACGATCCTGCGGATTACGCCTTTGGATTTAAAGATGGTGTATTGGGACATGGTGGGCAAGCGCCACAGCTCCGACTACAAGATACTCAACCCCGCTCGAGTTCAGTGATTCGATAAACGCGCGCCAGTCTTCCGGAAGTGGCATCGCTCTCCTTGTGCGCCATAGCGCGAAATTGGAATAGAATCTCCAATCGTTCCTCAGGTGTGAGCCGGCGATAATACTCGCGCGTGGCCGCATCCGCCTCGCGGAAAGTCCGAAATTTGGCGACAACGCGCTTCATTACTTTATTTTATTCCCCGGTGCCCGAAGGTCCTATAGCAAAGTCAACGGCCCGCTTCCGAGAAGCTGGTTGCGAGAGCTTGATTCGAACAAGCATTGCCAGATTCAGAATCTGGAGTCCTACCGATTGAACGATCTCGCATTGGCTCTGGCCCCTGTAATCGAACCAAGATTAGCTGATTCAAAGTCAGCCGTCCTACCTTTAGACGAGGCCAGAGTTTACAGTTCGCAGTAAGAAACCATCGAATTTCGACTGTGAACTGTCGACTGTGAACTGTGAACTTCCGTATGAGTTGGTCCCCGGTCCCCGAGTCGAACGGGATTCTATGGCTTTTCAGATCATCGCAACGACCGCGCTTGCTCACCGGGGAATTACTTTTCCAGCTCGACGTTCCAATAGAGGTACGCCCTGTAGTCCGACCATTCCGGCCGCAGTGCGTGGATGTGCAGCCGGAAATTGAATCTCGGGTCGAACTGGTTCGGCGCAACAGGCTTTTGCCTGAGCGTAAGTCCGGCCTCCTGGGGAGTCCGATTCGATTTGCGCTTGTTGCACTGGACACACGCCAGCGCCAGGTTCGTCCAGACCGATCTTCCGCCGCGAGCCCTGGGCAGGACGTGGTCAATGGTGTATTCCGACGTTTCCAGCACCACGCCGCAATACTGGCACGAGCTGTGGTCGCGGGTGGCGATGTTACGGCGAGTCATCGGAACCTTCAGCCGCAGCTTTCGGCTGATGTGGTTTCGCAGCTTGATGACGCGCGGCATCCCCATCTCGAAAGACGGCGAGCGGAGGATGCGCTTCGCATCTTCGGTGACCACCACAGCGCGGTCCTGCCATTGCAGATTGACCGCCCGCTGCCAGGAGACAAAGGCCACCGGGAAACCCAGGGTGTCGAGAATCAGTGTGTCGCTCATATTCCTTTCCTCAAAATGGAAGGCGCGGGTGGAGTTGAACCACCGTCTGAGGTTTAGAAGACCTCGGCCCTTGTCCGTTGGACGACGCGCCCATGGTACGGTGGACGGGACTTGAACCCGCTAATGCCCGACTTGAAAGGCCAGGGGCTCGACCACTTCGCCTTCCACCGTACAATCTTGGCGGTCTGTACGGGATTTGAACCCGTGATCTGTTCCGTGACAGGGAACCGAGGACGACCTGACTCCTCTAACAGACCGTACCCTCACCGGAAATTGAATTCACTTGTAGCGCCGCCCTTGAGAGGGGGACGCCGTAGCGGCGGCTTTACGCCGCCATGGCGAGGTAAACTCGCCGCTACAGAAGCACGTGCCGGGCTCAAGCCCGGCGCTACAAACGACGAGGGCAAAAATGGTAGCGGGGGCCGGAATCGAACCGGCCTGTGTGGCTTATGAGACCACCGAGGTGCCACTCCTCAACCCCGCATCAATGTGGTCGGGAAGGCAGGATTTCAACCCGCGATCTCCGGTACCCGAAACCGGCGCCTTAAGCACTAGGCCACTTCCCGTCAATCTGGTCGGGATGAGAGGATTTGAACCTCCACCGCCCTGTCCCCAAGACAGGTGGGCTGCCATTACCCTACATCCCGAAAATCTGGAGCATCGCAATTTGGGGTTCCCCGAAGGGGAACAATTTCAGTAGCCGTAGGTGAAACCTACGGATTGGCACCACAACGAAAGAGTTTCCCCCGACCCTGAAAAGGTCGAATCTTCGACCCCTTCAGGGTCGGGACCTGATTCTGCGGGTTCCATTCCGTAGGTTTCACCTACGGCTAATCATGTTCCTCTCCTTCGGGGAGGCCGCAACCTGCACCATTACCGAAAATCTGGAGCGGCTGGCCGGAATCGAACCGGTCGTCGAGAGTTTGGAAGA
>CAZCVY010000098.1:0-24016 GCA_964501985.1 uncultured Acidobacteriota bacterium
ACTCCGGAAAAGGATGAGGTGGATGCCTGCTCGCCGTTCCTTTATCGCCAGATTGAAGCGATCAAGCCCCGGCTGATTTGTTGCCTGGGTGCTCCCGCCGTCCGCACCGTGCTCGGCATCAAGGAAGGCATCACCAAAATACGGGGCCAGTTCTATGACTTCGGCTCCACCAAGGCACTCGCCACCGTCCATCCGGCCTACGTCCTCCGCAATCCGCGCGAAGAGAAAATTTTGCGCGAGGACTTTGAAAAGATCCGTGATTTCCTCAAAAAGCCGTAGCGCGGGCCAGAGTGCGGGCTCTCCCCCACGAAATTCCCACCGTCGGAACGGTGAGGCTCGGGTGCTGGAGTGATCACTGCTCACCTGCCTTGCTAATTGTTTATGCCTTGCGTAATCTGAGAAATCCGAGTCATTTGCGGATAACACTCACATGGCTTTTCACGAAGCGCTTCTGCATCCAGCCGTTCCGGTGACGTTGTTTGAGGTGGTTCCCCCTGCCGCGGCGAAGCCCGAGGCGCTGGACGCCTCCGTCCACGAACTCCAGCCCTTGCGCGGCCGCGTGGATGCCATCAACATTCCGGAAATCCACGATGAGGACCGCCCGGGCGAGCGCACCAGCAAATTCATTAAGCGGGTTGAGCCCCGCATTCTCGGCTCGCGCATCAAACGGGAATTGGGTATCGACGTTGTGATCAATCGCGTCACCGTTCACGACCCCGAACCCGAGCGCTGGTTCCGAGAAACCCTGGGGCCATGGGACATCGCCAATTGGGTTCTCGTGGGGGGCGAATCGAAGGCGATCGAATATCCCGGCCCCAACCCCGCGGAGGCAGCCCAGATGGTGATATCCCTCGGTCTGGGCGCGACATTGGGCGGGATCACGATTCCGAGCCGCGTGAACGAGCCGGAGCGCATTCGCAAAAAGCACGCTCAGGGCGTGGAGTTTTTCACCTCGCAAGTGATGTTTGACTCGAACGATTTGGTTTGGTTGATTCAAAGGCTCAACGGCGTTGATGCGAGGATCTTCCTGAGCTTTGCTCCCGTCAGCACTCGCCGCGATTTGGAGTTTCTTCGCTGGTTGGGCGTCGACATCCCGCGCGACCTTGACCGCTTCCTGATTGGGTCCGAACAAGCTGGCGCCGCTGTGGCCGATACGTGTTTAGAGCGTTCCATTAACCTGGCCCAACGCATCCTGATGGACGTGTTTGATAATCTGCCCCCTGATCCGCCACCCATCGGATTGAACATCGAGCACATCACCCGCCGGAACTTTGCCCCCGCCATCGCCATGCTCGACCGGCTGGGGAACCTTTACGCGAGCCTCGTTGCAGCGCGGGCGTGAAGTAATATTGCCGATTCTCGACTGCCGATTGTCGATTGAATTCGGGACCCTCTCGGTCGTCTGGCCCCGGGAAGTGTGTAATTTAACTACTGATGATCGATCGCAGACTTTCAATCGAACATTGGCATTCGGCAATCGAAAATCGGCAATTCCCTAACTTTTCACTGTTCTTGGCATAGAATTTAAACGTGGACCCTAAGCCCTCCTCATTCCAACCCACCCCTCGTCCCCGCCGGGCAAACCTGGTGGAAATCGCTGTGATGGCGGCCCTTCGCAATACCCTTACGTACTTGGTCCCGGATTCCATGAGTGTTCAGCCTGGGCAGCGGGTGCAGGTTCCGCTCGCGACCCGCAGAGCCAAAGGTATTGTACTGCGCTCGGGCAGCACGCTTCCTCCGGGCATTCAAGCCCGCCCCATCTTGCGCGTGCTCGACGATGAACCAGTTCTCAACCCGGAGTTGCTGGATCTGGGACTTTGGATTGCCGACTATTACGTCGCGCCCCTCGGCGAGGTATTTCGGGCCATGCTGCCATTGCGCTCCGGCACTCGGCGCGCGCGCACGGTTCGCCTGAGCGCGAAGGGGCAGCAGAGACTCCAGGAAATCACTGAGGCCAAGGAAGAACCGGCCGCCCCCGAGAGCGACCTGCTTAACTACCTCGCGACGCGCGGCAGCGCCTCGGTGCAGGTGCTCCGACAGAGATTTCCCGAAGCCTTCTTGCAGGCATTGGAGAAGAAATGGCTCGTCGTTGAAGAAGTTGAACGCGAGCGCACGCAACGACAGGTTTACGCGGTCCGGGTAGCCGGCCCAGTTCCGGAAAAACCGCTGCGCTTATCGCCGGTGGCCAAAAGAATTCTGGAGGCGCTGGGCGCCGAAGGCACAGCGGCAGACCATCGCGACGTTCTTCAAACCGCTCGTGCCGATCTTGCCGCGCTTAAGAGGCTCAGTGCATCGGGTCTGATCGAAATGGAGCCGACGAAGGCCGAGCGCCGCCCGGCCCTGCAGACCCAAGAAACCTCTGCGCCGGACGACGACTGGGCCCAGGCGGATTCGTCCCTCGTCCTGACATCCGCGCAGAGCACCGTGCTCGACGACCTTACCAAGCAACTGGAGTCCAGGCAGTTTCAGACGGTGCTCCTTCACGGGGTAACTGGCAGCGGCAAGACGGAAGTTTATTTGCGGCTGATTGCCCGCTGCCTCGAACTCGGCCGCACGGCTCTCGCGCTGGTACCCGAGATTGCCCTCACTCCCTCGGTGCAGGCGCAGTTTCTGGCCCGATTCGGGCAGAAGGTGGCGCTTCTGCACAGCGCGTTATCCGAAAACGAACGACACGAAGAATGGTGGCGAGTTCGCCGCGGCGAGGCGCAAGTGGTGCTGGGAACCCGCTCGGCGATCTTTGCCCCCCTCGCGAACCTGGGATTGGTGATCGTCGATGAGGAGCACGATACCAGTTATAAACAGGAGGAGAGGCCGCGATATCACGGACGCGACGTCGCGGTCGTGCGCGCGCGGCTGGCTGGAGCGCTTGCCGTGCTTGGCTCCGCCACTCCGTCCCTCGAGTCTTACTGGAACGCGCGCGAGGGAAAATACCGGCTCGCGCTGCTTCCCGAGCGCGTGGAAGGCCGGAAACTGGCGGACGTTGAAATCGTCGACATGCGCCAGGAGTTTCGAGAAACGCACACGAGTGTGCCGGTCTCCCGCCGCCTGCAGCAGGAGATCGAGGCGCAGATTTCAAACCAAAAGCAAACCATGATTCTCTTGAACCGCCGAGGTTACTCATGGTTCCTGTTGTGCCGCAGTTGCGGCCAGACCCAGCGCTGTGTGAACTGTTCGATCTCCCTCACCTACCATCGCCGTGAGCATCGCTTGATTTGTCACTACTGCGGTTATTCCGCGCACGTGCCCGCCCGTTGTCCGAATTGCGATAGCGAGCATCTCCATTACGTGGGGGAGGGAACGGAAAAGGTGGAAAAGAAATTTGCGGAGCTCTTTCCGGGCGCCCGCGTGGCGCGCCTGGACCGCGATGTGGCGCGACGGCAGGGCCAGTTTCAGCGCATCCTGGACGACTTTCGGCGAGGCAAGATCGACTTGCTGGTGGGCACGCAAATGATTGCCAAAGGGCATGACTTTCCCGGTGTGACGTTGGTGGGAGTGGTGTCCGCGGATATCGGCCTGGGATTGCCGGACTTTCGATCGGCGGAGCGGACGTTTCAACTGCTCACTCAGGCGGCAGGGCGCGCGGGGAGAGGTGAAAGCCCCGGGCGCGTGCTGGTCCAAACGTTTTTTCCCGACCATTATGCCATTCGCCTGGCGGCAGACCAGAAGTACGAAGTTTTCTTTGATAAGGAAATGCGTTTTCGACGCATGATGCACTACCCGCCGGTCACCGCGCTTGCCAACGTCATCGCCCAGGGCTCGAAACTCGAACAAGCCGCGCAAGTGGCGAAGCATATCGGCGATTTCCTGATTCCGTTGGAGGGTGCTACAGAAGGCCTGAAAATCCTCGGCCCTACCCCCGCGCCTTTGGCAAAATTGGAAGGGCGATTCCGCATCCAGTTTTTAATGAAGTGCACCTCTCGCGCCCGCCTCAGTAATATTCTCCAGCGCATGGCGGATTACACCGACCAGCAAGGCGTCCCTCAGCGCTCGCTGATGATCGACATGGACCCTGCCAACATCATGTAACGGTCGGCAATTAAGGACTTTCTGTTATTGCCCGCCGGAAAACCTTTAAATATACTGGCGCGTGACGTCCACGTGAAGTTTCCTGTCAAGCCCAAGCATCTGGTCGGAAGGAGAAACTCACAATGATGGGTCGATGCTTTGCCCTTCGGTTGTGCCTGCTGGCGGCGTTTGCGGTCGACCTTCCTGCTAGGGCAGCGGACGGAGCCTCTGTAAACTCCAAGATTGTCCTCAAGGAGGGTTGGAGCATTCAGTCGTCCGCTCTGGTGGAAGTGAAGGGCGAAAATATTTCAACCACTCGGTTCAGCCCAAAGGGCTGGTATGATACTTCGGTTCCGACCACGGTTCTGGGTGCCCTCATCAAGAACAAAGTCTATCCTGACCCCTACTTTGGAATGAACCTTAGGGCGATCCCCGGGACGACCTATCCGATCGGGGACAACTTCTCGAACCTCCCCATGCCCCGAGAAAGCCCGTTTCGTGTTCCGTGGTGGTATCGGAAAGAATTTTATCTTCCCTCTGCCTACCGGGAGAAGACTGTCTGGCTCCATCTGGACGGCATCAACTTCCGCTCCAATGTCTGGCTAAATGGGAAGCTGATCGGAGACGCCAAAGATGTTGCCGGCTCTTTTCGCTTTTTTGAATTCAATGTCAGCGATGTAGTGAAAGATGGCGAGGCGAATGTGCTGGCGGTGGAGGTGTTTCCTCCCCAACCCGACGATCTTGCCATCACCTGGGTCGACGTTAATCCCTCGCCTGCCGACAAGGACATGGGCCTTTGGCAGGATGTCTACCTGACGATGAGTGGGCCTGTGGCGCTGCGTTATCCCCAGATCCTCTCCCGCCTTGACCTGCCTTCGCTCGAGCGCGCCCAATTAACGGTCACGGCGCTGCTTCACAACACGACTCGGGCGGAAGTGAAGGGCGTCCTGAAAGGCGAAATCGAAAAGGTTTCTTTCCAGCAAGAGGTCACGTTGCAATCCCAAGAGACAAGGCTCGTAACCTTCACGCCGGAGAATTACCCTCAACTCAACATTCCGCATCCGCGCGTTTGGTGGCCATGGGAACTTGGCCAGCCGGAGATTTACACATTGCGAATCGCTTTCGAATCGAACGGGAGGGTATCTGACTCGCAACAAGTGGACTTCGGAATTCGCGATGTTTCTTCTGAATTCGCGGGCCAGGGGCATCGGGTGTTCGTGGTCAACGGCACGCGTTTGCTGGTGCGGGGCGCGGGATGGTGGTCCGACATGTTCCTGCGTTCTTCGCCGGAAAGGCAGGAAGCCGAACTCCGCTATTTCCGCGACATGCACCTGAATGTGCTCCGCATGGACGGTAAATTTGAGAACGACAACTTCCTCGACCTCGCCGATCGCTACGGCCTGCTGCTGATTCCCGGCTGGTGTTGCTGCGACCACTGGGAGAGGTGGGAAACCTGGAAGGAGGAAGATTACCGAGTCGCCGTTGAATCACTCCGCGACCGCATTCGCTGGTTCCGTAACCATCCGAGCATTCTGAGCTGGCTGAATGGCGACGATAACCCGCCGCCTGAGAGGGTCGCGCAACTCTACGCCAACGTCCTCAGGGAAGAAAACTGGCCCAATCCCTACCTGGCCTCGGCCACGGAAAAACCGGCCGCCGCCGCCGGTCCTACGGGCCTGAAGATGACCGGCCCTTATGAATGGGTGCCGCCGATGTATTGGCTGACCGATACGCACCATGGCGGCGCGTTTGGGTTCATCACCGAAACCAGCCCGGGCCCGGCGATTCCGCCGATGGCGAGCCTGCGCCAGTTCATCCCTCCCGAGCATCTTTGGCCTATCGATGAATTCTGGAATTATCACGCGGGTGGCGGCGCGTTCAAAAACATTAAAGTGTATACGCAGGCCCTGAGCGCCCGCTACGGTGCGGCCCAGAAGGTGGAAGACTTCGTCAGAAAGGCGCAGGCTATGGACTACGAGGGCCAGCGCGCCATGTACGAGGCGTACGGGCGCAACAAGTACACAGCCACCGGAGTCCTCCAAGAGATGATGAATAGCTCCTGGCCGTCCCTGATCTGGGTCCTCTACGATTATTATCTGCGCCCTGCGGGCGGCTATTTCGGTTCCAAGAAAGGCCTGGAACCCGTCCACATCCAGTATTCCTATGACGATCGATCCATTGCCGTGGTGAATTCGCTTTATCACGAATTCAAAGACCTCAAAGCCACTGCTCGCGTCTACAATTTCGATCTTACCGAGATGTTTTCGAGGGAATCCACACTCGACGTCCCTGCGGACGGAGTGGTTCGCGTTTTTGCCATTCCCGAAATTCCCGGCCTGACCACCACCTATTTCGTAAGCCTGGCGCTCGAGGACGCTGCGGGGAAGAGATTGAGCTCGAACTTCTACTGGCTTTCAACCAAGCCCGACGTGCTCGATGGGGATAAGACGGAGTGGTTTTACACACCGACCAAATCGTTCGCGGATTTGACGGCCCTCCAGGGCTTGCCATCGGTGGATCTTAAACTCGCAGCAACCTCCGAAGAGAAGGGCTCCGAAGGAATTACCCGCGTCGTGGTCGTGAACCCCACTCGCAACCTCGCGTTCATGGTCCACTTGCAGATTGCCAAAGGGCACGGAGGAGAAGAGATTTTGCCGATCCTCTGGGAGGACAATTACTTTTCGCTTCTTCCCGGGGAAAGGCGTGAGGTCGCGGCGACATACAAGGCAAGAGACCTGGCGGGCGCCGCCCCCGCAGTCCACCTCGACGGGTGGAACATCCAGGAGAGGTCACAGTAGGCGCCGGGAAAACGACACTTCCGGTCCCCGCGCCGCAACAAGTGGCGTGCGCCGCATCGGCAACCCCCGGCCCCACTGCCTAATGAAACGAAAAAGGCGTGGGAAGAAAGGTTAGGATCAGAATCAGCGCGGCGACCACGGCAAGGGTTTTCCTTCCCCGCCCGAGGGTTTCTACCGGCTCGATGACCCTGGGGTGGCGAAGACCCAGGAAAAACAGGATCACGGCCCAGGCGATCCAGCCGTACCAGCAGAAGTACCCTAACGGAAGCAAAACCAGGAAAAAGCCTCGCGAGATATTCCGGCATTTATCGCCCAGGACCGAATAGAGGATGTGGCCGCCATCGAGTTGCCCCACCGGAAGCAGATTTAAGGCGGTGGCGAAAAGCCCCACCCAGGCGGCACAACCCACGGGATGGGAAATAATCTCCGCCGGACTGATTCCGTTCCCGAGCAACTTGGCGAGGAGAATTACGGTCAGAGGATTGCCGAGTGTGATCGAACCCGGCGCGGCTGCCGGCGCGGTGCCTTTGGAGAGGAAGAGCGCAAGAATTAAGGCAGGGATGGCAAGGACAAAGCCGGCAATCGGTCCCGAGATCCCCACGTCAAAAAGCTCACGACGGTTGACAATAGGGGACTTAATGCGAATAAAAGCGCCTAACGTTCCAATCAGTGTCGGAGCGGGGATGAAGTATGGATAAGTGGCGCGGATCCCGTAGCGGCGGCAAGTGAAATAATGGCCGAGCTCGTGCGCCAGCAAAATACTCAACAAGGTGAAGGAAAAGGGTGCGCCCAGAACCAGCATCTCCGGGTGACGCCCCAGTTCGCGAAAGTAGGCGAGGGAAACGTCCCAATCGAACAAGGGGAGATTCTGGGAGTAGTTGAGCTCGACGTGCGTGCCCACGATCAAAGTGGTCAGGATCGTTAGCAGGAAGAGCCCGACATGAAATGCCGGGGAGTTGTACCAGTGCTTTCGGGGCTCTTGGATCCAGCGGACAGGGACCCACCCCGGAGTGAACCAAGGTGCCTCGCTGACCTGCCGTTGGCTGATACGCTCGATTTGGGATTCATCGCCCATACAAAAGTGGGGAAGAATCCTATTCTCGCCCGCTCCTGGCCGCCTGTAAAGATCGGCGACAACCGACCGGTGATATCGGGCACGCGCCAAAGGGTCTGCTCGTCACCCGCCACTCATAGCTACACTTAGGAGAGTGATTGCAGTTCTTTACCGGGCTTGAAGCGCACAGCCTTGCCGGGTGGGATGCTGACTTCTGCCCCCGTTCGCGGGTTCCGCCCGATTCCGGTTTTCCGAGGTTTCACATTGAAAACGCCAAACCCACGCAATTCAATGCGGTCGCCCTGCGTCAGGGCTTTCTTCATGGAATCAAACACCGTTTCGACGGCCATCTCAGCTTTTGTCTTGGTGATGCTCGTGCGATTGACGACCTCATTGATGATGTCTAGCTTTATCACGCAAACCTCCTGAAAAGACAGGCTTTAATCCTATGAAGAGAGAGAACCATTGTCAAGAATTTTCTCCTCGACTATCATTCTTTTCTTTTTTGCTTGCAGAACGGGGAACGATTCCGTGGTCTGATGCCACGGCCACGCGCCCGCACTCTAGTTGAGGTGAGACCCCATGCCGGTTAAGAACGATCGTTGGATTCGTAAGATGGCCGCCGAGCACGACATGATTCACCCCTTTGAGGAGAAACAAGTTCGGGAAGGAGTAATCTCCTACGGGCTCTCGTCTTACGGGTACGATCTGCGCGTCGCCGATGAGTTTAAGATCTTCACCAATGTCAACTCGACGATCGTCGATCCGAAACAATTTGACGCACGCTCTTTCGTGGAATTCCGGGGGCCAACATGCATTGTTCCGCCGAACTCCTTCGCCCTCGCCCGCTCCGTGGAATATTTCAAGATCCCGAGGAATGTGCTTACCATCTGTCTCGGCAAGTCGACTTATGCCCGTTGCGGTATTATCGTAAATGTGACACCCCTCGAGCCGGAGTGGGAAGGGTTCGTAACTCTGGAAATCTCGAATACCACTCCCCTACCGGCGCGCGTCTACTCCCACGAGGGCCTTTGCCAGATCATTTTTCTCGAATCGGATGAGGTGTGCGAAACCTCTTACAAAGATAAGAAGGGCAAATACCAGGCCCAGCAAGGGATCGTGCTGCCCAAGGTGTGAGAAGCAGCGACTAGTGGATAGTGGCAGGCCACGAACCGCTGGTGACCATTTATATGTTTCGGTACGCTTCAATTTTGCTCGGTGCTTGTTTGCTCGTTGCGCTTCCGGGCGCGAGGTCGGGGGGCCAAAAAGGAGGTTCCCCGGCACCCTCATCGCAAGCCGCCCCGGCAACTCCCGCTCCCGGCCAGGTCCACCCTGCCCCGCCGCCTGCGACGTACACCCTGACACCGGAACGCCGTGCTCAGGCCATTGCCTATTCACGCACACTCTATATCCTGTATTTTGTCGGAACGCTGCTTTCCCTCGGCATCTACATTCTCCTCTGGCGCGCCCGCATCGCCGTGAAGTTTCGCGATTGGGCGCGTAACGCTTCTCCGCGCCATTTCGTGCAGTGCCTGATCTTCATCCCATTGTTTGCGGTGACGGCAACCCTGCTGAATCTCCCTCTGGAGTTCTACTCCAGTTACGTTCTTGAGCACCGATTCGGCCTCGCGACCCAAGGACTTGCATCCTGGTTCGGCGATTGGGGAAAGGCTCTGCTTATCGTGGCGGTGCTGGGTGTGATTGTGGCGTGGATTTTCTACGCCGTCGTTCGCCGGAGCCCGCGCCGTTGGTGGTTTTACTTCTGGTTGACGACGATTCCTCTAGTTTTGGCGTTCATTCTCATTGAGCCTTACATCATCGAGCCTCTGTTCTATAAGTTCACTCCTCTCGAGAAAACTCAGCCCGCGCTGGTCCAGCGGATTGAAGTCATGCTCAGCCACGCCGGCCTTTCACTGCCGCCCGACCGTATCTTTGAGATGGACGCGAGTTCGCGCACTAAAGAGGTGAACGCCTATGTGTCCGGCATGGGATCCAGCAAACGCGCCGTGGTGTGGGACACAACGCTCAAGGCCATGGGTCCGGATGAGTTGTTGTTGGTCCTCGGGCACGAAACCGGCCACTACGTTCTCTATCATATTCCCAAGGAGTTCGCCCTCGACGAAGCCGTCGCTCTAGTATTGTTCTTCGTGGGATTCCTTGTCGTTACTTGGCTGGTAGAAAGGTTCGGCCCGCGCACCGGCGTCGAGGGGATCGGGGATTTGGCCTCACTCCCCCTCGTGCTCGTCGTCCTCACCCTGTTAGTGTTTCTGGCGGATCCCGCTGTGAACGGCATCTCGCGATACTTTGAGCACCAAGCGGACCAGTTCGGCCTCGAAGTTGCGTACGGGATTGTTTCCGATCCGAATGCGGCCGAAGTGCGTGCCCTCCAGATTCTGGGGGAAGTAGATTTGTCCGACCCTGACCCTAGTTCATTCATCAAACTCTGGCTTTACACGCATCCGCCGCTCGACGAGCGTATCCGCTTCGCCACCACCTACAAGCCGTGGGCGGAAGGGAAACCGCTCGAATTGCTGCCACACAGGTGATGAAGGGTTGTCACGTCGTCCTAGCCAAATCGCGCGCCTGGCCTCGCGTCTTTCTTAGTGATGGGTGCGGTGAACTACAAGCGGCTTCGCGCCGCAATACGGCGCGGTAAACTGGCCGCTACGGGTCCGCGGATGCGGTTTCCCGCACCTTGCGGGTTTTCTTACCTCTGTGATAACTTCGTAAGTCTGAAAGTTCTCGAGGAATTTTGGCTACGCAGGCGGAAAGATGATTCTCCCCCTCGCGGGACGGACTCCCCGCATTGCCGCCTCCGCATATCTTGCCCCCAGCGCCGATATCATTGGCGACATCGAAATTGGCGAGAACTCGAGTGTGTGGTTCCAATGTGTGCTGCGGGGAGACATCGAGCCCATCCGCATCGGAGCGAATAGCAACATCCAGGATGGGTCCATCATCCACACGATGGAGGGTGCTCCGGCGTCCGTGGGAGATTGGGTTACGGTGGGCCATCGCGTTGTGCTGCATGGTTGCACAGTTGAGAACAATTGCTTGATCGGGATGGGCGCGGTGCTGCTGAATCAGGTGCGTGTAGGTGAAGGATCGATTGTCGCCGCGGGCGCCGTGGTGGCGGAAAACACCGTGATCCCGCCTCGAAGCCTTTATATGGGCGTTCCCGCCAAGCTTCGTCGAGCCGTTACCGAGGACGACCAAGCATTCATCAGAATGCACGCGTCCCATTACCTGGAATATAAAGAGCGGTATCTGGCCAACGAAATTCAAACCCGCACCGCTGCCCCAGGCGAATCGCGAAAACTGCCAGGATCATGATTTCTGTCCGAAATACTGAGGCTAAAGATAAAGTGTCGAATCGAGTTGAACCAATCCGTTCTGTGAAGGGAACCCGTGACCTGCTGCCGCCTGACACGAATTTGTGGCAGCGGGTCGAGGCCGAGGCCCATCGGGTCTTCGCGGCTTATCACTACGGCGAAGTGCGGACGCCGATCTTGGAAGAAACCGCGCTCTTTGCCCGCGGCGTCGGGGTTGAGACGGATATCGTGATGAAGGAAATGTATACCTTCCGCGACCGCGACGAAGAGTCGTTGACGCTGCGCCCGGAAGCCACGGCCTCTGTGGTCCGTGCTTACATCGAGCACAGCCTGTACAACCTGGGTGGAGTTCAGAAGCTTTACTACATCGGCCCCATGTTCCGGCGCGAACGGCCACAGAAGGGCCGATACCGCCAGTTTTACCAAATTGGTGCGGAGGTTCTTGGGTCCCAGAATCCTCTGGTGGATGTGGAAATCATTGAGATGCTCGTGTTGTTTCTCGAGCGTGTGGGAATTCGCGAGTATCAACTTCTCATCAACTCGGTGGGTTGCCCTACGTGCCGCGCTTCCTATTTGGATGTGCTGCGCCAGGCGCTTCAGGGCGTCAAGGCCTCGATGTGCGTGGATTGCCAGCGCCGAGCGGACACCAACCCGCTGCGCGTGCTTGATTGCAAGGTAGAAGCAGATCAGCCGATCATCGAGAAGCTTCCCAAGATCATCGACCACCTTGACCTGGAGTGCCGCCAGCATTTCGAGCGCGTGACGAGCGGGCTCCAGGCGCGCGGCCTTGTTTACCAAATCACGCCGCGTTTGGTCCGCGGGCTTGACTACTACATGCGGACCACATTCGAAATTACCAGCGGCGCGCTGGGTGCTCAAAACGCAGTGGTTGGCGGAGGGCGATACGACGGACTTTCTGAAATGCTGGGTGGGCCGCCTACCCCTGGCATCGGATTCTCGATCGGTCAAGACCGCTTGATTCTGGCCGTGCAGGCTGCGGCAGGGCTGCAAACCGGCAATCCTCTCGCGGCATATGTCGTCTGGATGGGAGAATCTGCGCTTGCTCCGGCGTCACTCCTTGTGCGCGAGCTGCGTGCGCAGGGTCTGAGTGTTGAGATCGATTACGATGCGGTGAAAATCAAGAAAGCCATGGGCGCCGCCAACAAACTCCAGGCGCGTTTTGCCATCATCATCGGTGAGGGCGAGATTGCGAGCGGCAAATACCAAGTGAAGAACATGGCGAACGGGGAACAGCAGCAGTTAGACCCGGAGGCGATTGCGGCCTATGTCAGGGAGAAATTATGAATTCTGAATTATGAATTCTGAATTGAAACCCCCAAGTTTCGTGCTTGTTACTTGAACCTCTCTTTAATTCAGAATTCATAACTCATAAATCAGAATTATTGTACCGGCGGTGAATGTGAAATTAGACCTTCTTGGCGATCGACAACGAACGCACTATTGCGGCGAGCTTCGCAAAGAGCACGCGGGGCAGCCCGTTTTCCTGGCCGGATGGGTGGATGTTCGCCGCGACCTGGGGAACCTGATCTTCCTTGATTTGCGCGACCACACGGGCAGAACGCAGATCGTGTGCAATCCCGCCATCAGCGCAACGGTACACGACCGGGCGGATGAGGTTCGTCCCGAATACGTTGTGGGAGTCGAAGGGGAAGTCGTGGTGCGGGCCCCGGGAACCGTGAACTCGCAGCTTGCCACCGGTGAAGTGGAAGTGATGGCGCGCTCGTTGTTGGTCCTGAATGAAGCAAAGACCCCGCCTTTCCCCATCGAGGATGAAACGAAAACGAGCGAAGAGACGCGACTGCGTTACCGCTACCTTGATCTGCGGCGGGGACGCATGCAGCGTAACCTGCGCCTGCGCCATCGCGCGAGCCAGGTGGTGCGTGCGCACATGGGTGAATACGGCTTTCAGGAAATCGAGACCCCTTTCATGACCCGCTCCACGCCCGAGGGAGCGCGCGATTACCTCGTTCCCAGCCGCCTGCACCACGGCCAATTCTACGCGCTGCCGCAGTCGCCGCAACTTTTCAAACAGCTTCTCATGATCAGCGGCTTCGACCGCTATTACCAGATCGTCCGGTGCTTCCGGGACGAGGACCTGCGCGCTGATCGGCAGCCGGAATTTACCCAGATCGATATTGAGATGGCTTTTCCCCGGCGCGACGTGCTGTTCGACATCATCGAGCGCTTGATGGAAAAGCTTTTTGCGCTCGTTGACGTCAAAGTGGAGAGGCCTTTCGCCCGCATGGCATACGACGAGGCGATGGAGAAGTATGGCTCCGACAAGCCGCACTTGGGCACATCGCTCGAATGGAAGCGCGTGAGCCTTGCGCCGGGCGATGTCGAGAAGGTCCGCGTGGCTCAGCCCATCAAGGCGATGCGAGTCCCGGCGTGGAGCAGCGCATCCCGCAGCCAGCTCGATAAGCTTCAGGAGACCGCGAAATCATTGGGCGCGGACTGGTTTTCCTACATCAAAGTAGGCGCCTCGGACGCGCAATCGCCGCTAATCAAGGCTTTGGGCGAATCCGCTGTAGCGGCGCTCGCTGCTTCGGTCGGGGCCGGGACCGGCGATTTGGTCCTATTGCTGGGGCTCAAGTCAGCGGGCGGACTTGGCGCATTTCGCATGCTGGATAACGCCTCGGGCGAGCTGCGGCTGGACATAGCCCGCAAGCTCGAAATGCTCAAGTCTGGCACCTGGAGCTTCCTTTGGGTCGTAGACTTCCCGATGTTTGACTACGACGAAAAGGAAAAACGCTTCGCCGCGATGCACCATCCCTTCACGTCGCCGCGGGAAGAGGATCTCGAAAAGCTCGAAACGGACCCTGGGGCCGTTAAAGCCCGTGCCTACGACCTGGTATTGAATGGTTCGGAGATTGGCGGCGGCTCGATTCGTATCCACCGCCAGGACATTCAGCGCCGGGTGTTCAGCGTCCTGGGGCTCAGCGAGGAACAAGCGCGGGAACGTTTCGGGTTTTTCCTTGATGCCCTGGAATATGGCACGCCTCCGCACGGCGGCATCGCCCTCGGCCACGATCGCATCAACGCGCTGATGGCGGGCGAATCGAGCATCCGGGAAGTCATTGCCTTCCCGAAAACCGCCAGTGCCATCGATATGATGTGCGAATCGCCAGCGGGAGTGGATGCGCAACAACTGGACGATCTGGGGCTGAACCTGAAGAGGGATTGACGATTGCCGATTGTCGATTGACGATTTTTCATTCTTTCTTTCTCCGGCCCAAAGGCTCACGGCTAGCAATCGGCAATCATCAATCGACAATCGGCAATCCAACATGTCCATCATCCGCATCCTCCCCGAGGCCGTTGCCAACAAGATCGCCGCCGGCGAAGTGGTGGAGCGGCCTGCCTCGGTGGTTAAGGAGTTGCTCGAGAATTCCCTGGATGCGGGCGCCGCTCGGGTGGAAATTACTGCCGAGGGCGGCGGAAAACGGCTGATTCGGATCGTCGATGATGGCCAAGGCATGACGCACGACGACGCCTTGCTGGCCTTTGAACGGCACGCCACCAGCAAAATTCGCTCCGGCGACGATCTGTTCGAGATTTCCACATTGGGCTTCCGCGGGGAGGCCTTGCCGTCGATTGCCGCGGTCTCGCGCTTGGTGCTGGAAACCCGGCACGCCTCGGAGAATTCCGGGACGCGCGTGGAGATTGCCGGAGGCAAGCTGCGCGACGTAAAGGAGGTCGCATGGCCGCATGGTACCAGTATTGAGGTCCGCGACCTCTTCTATATCACTCCGGCACGTCGCAAGTTCCTAAAATCGGAGTCCACCGAGCTCGGTCACATCGCGACGTTAGCTACTCACTACGCCCTTGCGCACCCCGAGAAGAGTTTTCGCCTGAGCTCCCTCACCAATGAAATCCTGAACGTCTCGCCTGTCGCAAACCATCGCGAGCGCTTGTATCAGGTGCTCGGGGGCCAAACGCTCGAACAACTTCTGGAGATGGCGCCGGTGGAGCGCTGCGTCCTGACGCCCACTTCTTCCGAGCCTTCCGAGGCGGGCGAACCCGCTGAAGAAGCGCCTCTGATCCGAGTGAAAGGCTTTATCTCGCGGCCAGAAATTCAGAAGTTAAACCGCAACAACATTTACTTCTTTGTGAACCGGCGGCTCGTGCGTGACCGCTTAATTCTCCATGCCATCACGGAAGCTTACCGAAACATCCTGCCCGCGGGAGTTTTCCCCGTGGCGCTGGTCTTCCTTGAAATCCCTCCGAGCGAGGTGGATGTGAATGTGCATCCCTCGAAGACAGAGGTGCGGTTCCGGCATGGGAGCTTTATCCACGACCTCGTCCGTGACTCGATTCGCCAGACGCTGCTCTCGACTCGTCCGGTAGCTTCGTTCCCCATTTCAAGGCCGGAGCCCGCCCCGGGATTGGCGGTCGACGCGGCCGACGTCGCGGATGCGCTCGCGGAGGAACCGCCATTGATGCGCGGCCCGATAATGCCTCCTCCCCCGGCCCGGCCATCGGCTGGAGGCTTTACCCGGGACTTTCATCTCTCCCCCGCGCGAACGGGGTCGCGACCTCAACGCTTGCCGCTGGATTCCGCCCTGGCTCCCTACGCGCCAGTTACAATCCCGAACTCGTTCTCCGAACCGCCGACCACCGCGGGAGACGCTCCCATCCAGTCTCCGCGTGAACTACCTCTTGATCTCCAGCCGCTAGGGCAAGTGCAGGAGAGTTTCATCGTGGCGGTCAACTCCGACGGTCTTTGGATTGTCGACCAGCATGCCGCTCACGAACGCGTGTTGTTCGACCGCCACGCGCGTTTGCGTCAGGAGAAGAAGATTGAAGTGCAGCGGCTCTTGATGCCGATTATCGTTCAGTTAAAGCCGGAGCAGCAGGTCACCTACCAGGTGATCGCTGACGAGTTGGCGGCGAATGGTTTTGAAGTTGAACCCTTCGGCCAGCGTACCGTGGCGATTAAGGCCGCTCCGGCAGACCTCCCAGCGGACGAAGTGGAGAAGCTGATGGTGGAGATCTTGGATGGCGCAAGCCCGGAGAACGCAGCGCTTTCGCTCGACGAACTCCGCGGTAGGATTACGGCCTCCATCTCCTGCCATGCCGCGATCAAAGTGAACATGCCACTCGAGCAAACCAAGATGGACTGGCTATTGCAAGCGCTGGGCGGAACGGACTGCCCGATGACGTGTCCTCATGGCCGCCCAACCGTGTTGCGGTACGGCACTAAAGACTTGATGAAAGCGTTTAAGAGAATATAGGCATTTGTCCCTGGTCATTTGTCCTTCGCAACTCGCCCGAAACCATATCGCGCTGAGCTGATCAACCGACCGACGGACGAATGATTGTAGGCAACGGACGAAGGACCAATGACAAAGGACAAATGACTGAGGACCGATTCCAATCATGCTCGAACCCTTGGTAATCACCATTGATGGCCCGGCGGGCGCCGGGAAAAGCACGGTGGCGCAAAAGCTCGCAACCCGTCTGGGGCTGATGTATGTCGATAGCGGGGCCACCTACCGCGCGGCGGCGCTCAAGGTGCTGGAATCCGGCGTTGATCCTCACGATGAGCCGGCGGTCGCCAAGCTGATCGACGTGACGGATGTGCGGGTGACGACGGGCGAGGGTGAGCCTCGCGTGCTGCTTGACGGTGCTGACGTTACCGCACGCCTGCGCACGCCGGAAGTGACATTTGCTGCCGCGCAGGTTTCGCGCTTGCCGGAAGTGCGCGCCAAGCTCATCCAGATCCAGCGTGCTTTCGCGCGCGACCGGGGTGTCGTCATGGAAGGGCGCGACATTGGTACCGTGGTGTTTCCCGACGCGAGACTGAAGATCTTTCTCAAGGCCGATGTGGAAGAACGCGCGCGGCGGCGGCTGAAGCAGGATTCGCGCGATGGCCGTGAGGCGACTCTCGAGAAAACGGCCTATGAAATCGGCCGCCGCGACCAACTCGACGCAGAGCGGAAGATCTCGCCCCTTATGCCTGCCGCCGACGCCATAGAGATCGATTCCACGGACCTACTCGCCGATCAAGTGGTGGAACGAATAATTGCCCTCGCAGGTCAACGCCAATTGACGTGAGCAGCAGGCAGAGAAACGGGATCGTCCTTCGCCCCGACAATCCTGCTGCGCGTGTCCTACCGACTCCAAGTTACCGAATGCGATGCAGAAAACGCACGATGTCTGGCGAAAGTTCGCGGAGGGCATCCGAGATGGCGTCCCGCCCGACGGCGAACCCCCATCTGCCTGCGAGCGCTGCTGGCGTCCGCGATTGGCTGGGGTAATACGAGGCCGAGACAGTCTCAGCAATGCCCCTGCCCAGAAGTTCCGAAACATTGAAGCTGGGGTGGCCCTGATCGTTCGGAGTGATGACAACGCGAGAGGCGGCATAGGCAATTCGCCTCAGTAAACTGCCCTTACCCAGGGCGTAATAACGCTCGTCCTGATGAAAGAGGTTGGGCATCGCAAAGTAGACCATGTAGTTGCCATCTACCTTATCGACAAACCCGCGCCAGTAGTACCTGCCGAAGCCGGGCACGCCTTTGCCGAGTTGTGCGTGCGCATCTGTTCCCTCTGCCCAGAGCGAGGAAAAGCCCTCGAAGATAAATGACGAGTAGTCAAAGCTGTTCCTGGTGGCGATAACGAAGTCCTCCTTGGCAGTCGGTGGCGGCGGCTTCACCCCGGGACTAACGAAATGGAAGTTGGGTATGATGCCCAGAATTCTGCCGGACTGCGCGTTCGCTGGCGAGGTTCCCTGGTCTCCGGGGTTCGTGGATGATTGCTTCTGATCGCTCGCGTCGCTTGGCGTTCCAGACCGATGCGGTTGAGCGCGTTCCAACGCCTTCTGATGGTTCACGGAGGCCGGTTCCGGGAATTCCGGCGACGCCGGAGGTGTGGTTGGCGGATTGCCGTCTTGCGCAGATGCCAAGCTCGCGAACATCGTGAGGAGTAGCGGCAGGTGAAAGAATGCGCGGCAGCCCCCGCGGTTGCAGAAGTGACGGACCCCAATCCTCATGAAGCGCTTCCCACACTCCGAGAGTAGTAGCTTAGGTCTCGAATCGCCCCCTTCCGTGCCCTGCCGACCGCTTCGACACTTGGAGCGTGGCTGCGCCCAACCCCCTGGCGCCAGTGCTGCCTGCGAACGGAACGGACAAGCCACCGTCTTAGATGCTCGTCTTCTGGATACCGTTCCCCAAAGGCGGATTGTCCGCAGCCGGCGTTGGGCGATTGCGAGCCGACATTCTTATTAGGCCGAGATCCGCCGTATTGAAGATGTAGCCTCGCGCTTGGAGGGAGCACTGGCGCGGCAGAGCGCAAGTTGAATGTGAAGAGGGTGCGTGTCCAGGTATTTGTGTAGATAAGATATCAATCTAAGCGTTCAGTAGCCCGCAAGTGCTGGTTCCGAATCCCGGCAGATTCCGATCACGAACACCGAATCCCGAACCCCGGCTCTTACGACCGTCCGCCGGGGCCGCCGCCATTGCTCATGGAGGAGAGAAACTCCTGGTTGGACTTGCTCTTCTGGAGCTTATCGATGATGAGTTCCATCGATTCCACCGGCGAGAGCGGATTCAAGACCTTGCGCAGGATCCAGATGCGGTTCAGCTCGTCACGAGGCACGAGAAGTTCTTCCTTGCGGGTGCCGGACTTATTGAGGTCGATGGCGGGGAAGACGCGCTTGTCGACCAGTTTGCGGTCAAGGTGGACTTCCATGTTGCCGGTGCCTTTGAACTCTTCAAAGATCACGTCGTCCATGCGGCTGCCGGTATCGATCAAAGCGGTGGCGATGATGGTGAGGCTGCCGCCTTCTTCGATGTTGCGCGCCGCGCCGAAGAAGCGCTTCGGCCGCTGGAGCGCGTTGGAGTCGACGCCGCCGGAAAGTACTTTGCCGGAAGGCGGCACCACGGTGTTGTAGGCCCGCGCCAGACGTGTGATGGAGTCGAGCAGGATCACCACGTCGCGCTTGTGCTCAACCAGTCTTTTGGCTTTTTCCAGAACCATTTCCGCCACCTGCACGTGCCGGGCAGCGGGCTCGTCGAAGGTCGAGCTGATGACCTCACCCTTTACGGTACGCTGCATGTCCGTGACTTCCTCGGGCCGTTCATCGATCAGCAGCACGATCAGCGTAATCTCGGGGTGATTGGAGGTCACGGAGTTGGCCAGGCTTTGCAGCAGCATGGTCTTGCCGGTGCGCGGAGGCGACACGATCAGGCCGCGCTGCCCTTTGCCCACTGGCGTGAGCAGGTCGAGCACGCGCGCGGAGATGTTGTCCTTGATCGTCTCGAGGTGAATCCGCTCCTGAGGGTAAAGGGGCGTGAGGTTGTCAAAGAAGATTTTATTCCTCGACTCATCAGGTGGTTCGAAGTTAATGGCTTCGACCTTAATCAGGGCGAAATAGCGCTCCCCCTCTTTCGGCGGGCGAATCTGTCCCGAGATGGTGTCGCCCGTGCGCAAATCGAACTTGCGGATTTGCGACGGCGACACGTAAATATCGTCCGGGCCGGGCAGATAGTTATAGTCCGGCGCGCGAAGGAATCCGAAGCCATCGGGGAGGCATTCGAGCACGCCCTCGGAGAAGATGAGGCCGTTCTTCTCGGTCTGCGCTTGCAAGATCTTGAAGATCAATTCCTGTTTGCGCAAGCCGGTGGCCCCCACCACGGCCAGGTCTTTCGCGACCTGGGTCAACGTGGTGATGTTCATCTCTTTGAGCTTGCCGATATCGAGGACTTCACCTTCCTTCAGTTCCTCGATCTTTTCTTCCTGAACTTCATCTACTTTTACTTCCTGTTTCTTTGCAGGCATAGCTTTTCTCTCATTAATGTTGAAATTTGCGGTCGTGTGACCGTCCCGTGGGTTGTTCGGGTTCCTTTGCCAGGTCGCTCGCGAAATCGATCGTTAGGCGTGATGGATTAATCGAGATACCTTAGCAGTCGTACAAGATGCGGCTAGATGCGTCGTACGCAGTTGCGGTGCTTTGCGGACCATATTGTGTGAGGTTGAAAACGGGCGCCCTTCCAAGTAACGAGCAGAGCCTTTAACCCAACCGGTCTGATGCACCTGTGCCTCGATTGGTTTGCCAGATCCTCCGGTAATAAACCTTGGTCCTTCCAAACGTCTAATTCGTCATGGGTTCCCGGCCCAAATCTGTAGAGGGGGTCTCCATCGTAGGCGGGGTGGCCACGCCCGGGACAAGGATGGGTCGAGATTCCAACTTCTTTTCCAGTGCAATGTCGAGCACGTCGTCCACGATGTCAACGAAACGAATCGTCATCTCCTGCTGGATGTTGGCGGGGATATCTTCCAGATCCTTCTCGTTATCCCGCGGAAGGATAATCGTCCGGTTCCCCGCGCGGTGCGCGGCCAGCAGTTTTTCCTTCACCCCGCCGATGGGCAGTACCTTTCCGCGCAGAGTGATCTCGCCGGTCATGGCCACATCACGGCGGACCGCGATTTTGGTCAGCGCACTGACCAGCGCCGTCGCCAAGGTGATTCCAGCAGAGGGGCCATCTTTCGGTATCGCGCCTTCCGGGATGTGAATGTGAATGTCCAGATGGCGGTAAAAATCGGGATCGAGCCCCAACAAGGCCGCGCGGGACCTCACATAGCTCATGGCGGCCTGAGCCGATTCCTGCATCACGTCGCCCAGTTTCCCGGTCAGCAGCAGTTTACCTTTCCCCTGCATGAGGGTAGCTTCGATCGTCAGAATTTGGCCACCCACTTCTGTCCACGCCAACCCCGTTGCCAAGCCTACCTCATTCTTCTCTTCGGCTTTCGTGTCGCGGAACTTGAGGACGCCGAGGTATTCTTTGAGGTCATCCGGCCCCACCGTGACCTGGAAGTTGCGGCCTTCCTTCACAACCTTGCGGGCCACCTTGCGGCTGACATTGGCGATCTCACGCTCGAGGTTGCGAACTCCCGCTTCCCGGGTGTAATGACGGATAACGTGCGTAATTCCGTCGTCGGTCAGAGTGAGGTTTTCCGCTTTTAGGCCGGAGGACTCGCGCTGCTTCTTCACCAAAAAGCGCTTGGCGATTTCGAGCTTCTCGGGCTCCGTATAGCCTTCCAACCGCAATATCTCCATGCGATCCTGGAGCGGTTGGGGAATCGTGTGGACGACATTTGCAGTGGTAATGAAGAACACCTTCGAGAGGTCAAACTCAACGTCCAGATAATGATCCATGAACGTGCTATTCTGTTCAGGATCAAGGACTTCCAGCAGCGCCGCGGAGGGATCGCCGCGGAAATCCATACTCATTTTATCCACTTCGTCCAATAGGAAGACCGGGTTGACCGTGCCCGCCTTTTTCATCATTTGGATGATCTGGCCGGGCAAAGCGCCGATGTAGGTCCGGCGGTGGCCGCGGATTTCCGCTTCGTCGCGAACTCCCCCGAGGGAGAGGCGAACGAACTTCCTACCCGTAGCCCTAGCAATTGACCTGCCAAGAGAGGTTTTCCCGACGCCAGGAGGCCCGACGAAGCAGAGAATCGACCCGCGGGGGTTCTTGACGAGTTGGCGCACCGCCAGGAATTCCAGTATGCGCTCCTTGATTTTCTCGAGCCCGTAGTGGTCTTCTTCCAGGACTTTCTGCGCGCGGCTGATATCGCGGATTTCCTTGGATTTCTTCTTCCAGGGCACGGCCAGCAACCAATCGAGGTAGCTGCGCGAGACCGTAGATTCCGCCGACATGGGCGGCATCATCTCCAGACGTTTTAACTCCGCCATGGCGTGATCTAGCGCGTCCTTGGTCATGCCCGCGGTCTCGACCTTCTTCTTCAACTCGTCGATCTCGCTCTTCTCGTTGCGGCCCAGTTCCTTCTGGATGGCCTTGATCTTCTCGTTCAGGTAATACTCGCGTTGGGCGCGCTCCATCTGCCGCTTCACCCGGCCCTGAATGGTCCGGTCAACATTCAGTTTCTCGATTTCTATTTCCAGGATATCGGCCAGGCGGGTGAGGCGGTCCACGGGATCGAAGATTTCCAGCAACTCTTGCTTTTCCTCAATGCTGACGTTCAGATTGGCGGCGATGGTGTCCGTGAATTTGCCGATTTCATCCACCTTCACGGCCGCGATCATTGTCTCGTAATTAAGACTCTGGGAAAGTTTGACGTATTGTTCAAAGAGCGAAGTGGCGCGCTGCACCAACTGCTCGAGGCTGGGCGTGGTGACCGGGCGAAACTGCTTGGTCTGCACGCTGACGCGGAAGTGCCCCTCTTCGTTCGCCATTTTCAAAATCTTGCCGCGCTCTACACCCTCCACCAGAACCTTGATGTTGCCGTCGGGAAGCTTGAGGCTCTGGATGATGTTGGCGATCGTTCCCACCTGGTAAATCTCGTTGGGCTTGGGCTCGTCGACAGCGGCGTCGTGCTGGGTCGCGAGAAAAATCTTCTTATCGCCCGCCAGAGCTTCCTCGAGCGCCCGGATGGAGGTCTCGCGTCCCACCACGAATGGAGTCATCATGTGAGGAAAGATGACCACATCGCGGATGGGCATCATGGGCAACATTCGAGTTTCGTTCTTTTCACGGCCTGAAAACATAGAGGGATCCATTAACCTGCCTTCTCAAGGAAAGCGGAACTGAAGTTGATTTCGTGGGTCTTGACCATTTCATCGGTCACAACGAACTCGCGAATCTTACGCTGGCTGGGGAGGTGATACATGAGGTCCAGCATCAGGTCTTCCAGAATCATGCGCAGCCCGCGGGCGCCGACTTTTCTTTCGAGGGCCTGGGCGGCGATCGTGCTGAGGCTTCCGTCAGTGAATCGCAATTTGACGTTTTCGAATTCAAAGAGCCGTTGGTACTGACGAACCAATGCATTCTTGGGTTGGGTCAGAATTTCGATGAGCGCTTGCTGGTCCAGATCACTGAGCACGCTCACGACGGGCAGGCGGCCCACAAACTCCGGAATCAATCCATAGTGAATCAGGTCGGTCGGCTGAACTTGCTCGAGGGTGGCAATATCGCGCCGCCCAACCGCGGGCGCTGGCGCAGCGGTCTCGGCCCGAAAACCCATGCTCTTCTTACCCATCCGGTGCTCGATGACCTTTTCCATTCCCACAAAGGCGCCGCCGCAGATGAACAGAATATTTGTGGTATCGACGGGAGTGCATTCCTGGTGAGGGTGTTTGCGCCCGCCTTGCGGCGGAACGTTCGCCACCGTGCCTTCCAGAATCTTCAGCAGCGCTTGTTGCACGCCCTCGCCCGAAACGTCGCGGGTGATGGACGGGTTCTCGTCCTTCTTGGAAATCTTGTCGATCTCGTCGATGTAAATGATCCCCTGCTGGGCGCGCTGAACATCGCCGCCGGCGTTTTGCAGGAGCTTCAAAATGATATTCTCAACATCCTCGCCCACGTACCCCGCTTCCGTCAGCGTGGTTGCGTCGGCAATGGCAAATGGCACTTCCAGCACGCGGGCAAGCGTTTGAGCCAGCAGAGTCTTGCCGGTGCCCGTGGGGCCGATCAGCAGGATATTGGACTTGGTCAACTCTACGTCGCTGCGGATGCGCGTCAGAATATTGCGTTTGTAGTGGTTGTAAACCGCCACGGCGAGCTTCTTCTTGGCCTTGTCCTGGCCCACCACATACTGATCGAGGAACGCCTTGATCTCCGACGGGCGCGGCAGTTTCGTTTGCGTGGCCGGCACGCGGTCGGTGCGGTCTTCTTCCAAGATGCTGTTGCACACCGCAACGCACTCGTCGCAAATGTATGCTCGAGCGTGATCACCGGGTGAGGAAATCAGCTTTGCTACCGCATCCTGAGGCTTCTGGCAAAAGGAGCAGTGAAGCAATTCCTCGGTACCAGGGCGTTTCAAATTCATCTCCGTGGTCTACT
>CAZCVY010000099.1:0-23475 GCA_964501985.1 uncultured Acidobacteriota bacterium
GGTACCGCAGGGCCCGCACTTCGGCCCTGCGGCTCTTCCCGCGACGGAGGTTCTGGCGGCGCCGCACGCAAGATCATCCGAATCCCCAATGGCCGCTGTGCAAAGCCAACGGCCCCAAGAGCGTGTCTTATCCGCACAGCCCAATGGGCATCACGGGGGAGGAACCGCAAGGCCGAAGTACGGGCCTTGCGCTACGTCTCTACCACCCCTTCGGTGCGGTCATTCCCTTTTCGACTTTATTGCCGACCTCATGGCTGGTTCTCCCCAGGAAACAAACTCGGCGATCAGCGCCAGCACCCAGATGTACCATGGAATCGGGTCATGATAGTGAAACTGTAAAATAACGCAAACGAGAAAGAGCAATCCTGCCAACATAATTCCTCCTTACTAAGGCGGAATTCCAAGCCATCTTGCGAGAAATTCCCATCCTAACCGTTCGACCGATACCATACGCCCGACCGGCACTGAGTGCAATCGCGATGGAATGCAATTGTTCGGTTGCATTCATGGACGGTCAGGCGTATCTTATCGGTCGGTCCAAAGTCGCATCGGCGAATTCCGGCTCAAATTCAATCAGGAGGACAGACTCGCATGGGTATTATCTCATGGGTTATACTCGGCTTGGTAGCTGGGTTTATCGGTAGCAAGGTCGTTAACAAGAGGGGTGACGGCTTTTTCCTCGACCTGATCCTGGGAATCGTCGGGGCCGTCGTGGGCGGTTGGCTCTTCAGCTTAATCGGGGGGCACGGCGTCACGGGGCTCAACATCTACAGCCTGGTCGTGGCCGTGATTGGTGCAATCGTTGTTCTGGTGGTCTATCACGCGATCCGGCGCGCGGCGTAACGCGCTGCGAAATCTTCGAGCGCAGGCCTTCACGCCTCTTGAGGGCCTGCGTTTCGGTCCTTGGTCACGGTTCCCCTTTGCCTCCGTACTGAACCCGCTTGTCCCCGATATCGTTCCACAGGGGACATGGGCCGGCGATCTCCCCGCTCCACGGTTCCCGCGCCCGGTGATGTAAGAGAAACATTCTGGGAGAACTTCATGAAGAAGCTTGTTCTGATCCTCGTCGCGATCGTTTCCTTTGCCCTGCCGGGAGCCGCGGAATCGGAGATGGCGCGCTGGGAGCAGCAGGCACGGGATGCCACCATCATCCGGGACGATTGGGGCATCGCACACGTTTACGGCAAAACCGACGCCGACGCCGTCTTCGGGGCCGAATACGCGCAGGCTGAGGACGACTTCAATCGCGTCGAGACGAATTACATCAACGCGCTCGGGAGGCTGGCGGAGGCGGAGGGGGAGTCGCGGGTCTACCAGGACTTGCGCATGAAGCTCTTCATCGACCCCGACACCCTGAAAAAGGAATATGCCGCAAGTCCCGCGTGGTTGCAGAAGCTGATGAACGCGTTTGCCGACGGCCTGAACTACTACCTTGCCAGAAACCCCGCGGTGAAGCCGCGCGTCATTACGCGATTCGAGCCTTGGATGGCGCTATCCTTTACCGAAGGGAGCATCGGCGGCGACATTTCCGGCGTGAATGTCGACCAGCTTCAGGCGTTCTATGGCAAGAATCGCGTGAGCCAAGCATCGAATGAGGGCAATGGCGGCGCGGTGGAGCCCGGCGGATCGAACGGCATTGCCATAGCCCCAGCGAACACGACCGCACACCACGCCCTGCTGCTGATCAATCCCCACACCTCTTTTTACTTCCGCTCCGAGTTGCAGATGGTGAGCGACGAAGGTCTCGACGCCTACGGCGCGGCGACGTGGGGGCAGTTCTTCATCTACCAGGGATTCAACGACCGAGTAGGCTGGATGCATACTACCAGCGCCGCAAACGATGTCAGCGAATACCTCGAAACGGTCGAAAAGAAAGGCGACCGCTTCTACTACAAGTACGGAAACGAAGAACGTCCGGTGATCACAACCGAGATCTCGGTGCCGTATAAGACCGACCATGGGATGGCGGAAAAGAAATTCACCGCCTATCGCACCCAACACGGCCCTGTCATCGCTGAGGCGAACGGTAAGTGGGTGAGCGTCAGTTTGATGCAGGAGCACATCAACGCCCTGACGCAGTCTTACACCCGCACTAAGGCGAAGGATTACAAGTCATTCCGGCAGACCATGGAACTGCACACAAATTCTTCGAATAATACGATATTCGCTGACGCCGATGGAGATGTTGCCTATTTTCATTCCAATTTCGTTCCCCGGCGCGATGCGAGCTTCGACTGGACCAAGCCCGTGGACGGCAGCAATCCGGCAACGGATTGGCACGGAGTGCTTTCGATAGACGAGACGCCGCACCTGCTGAATCCGGCGAGCGGATGGCTCTACAACAGCAACAATTCGCCGTGGTCAGCCGCGGGGCCGAGCAGCCCGAAGCCGGGGGACTTTCCCAAGTATGTGGACGGCGGGCACGAGTCCGCTCGCGGGCTTCATGCGATTCGAGTCCTGGAAAACAAGAAGGACTTCACGCTGGAATCCCTCATCTCCGCGGCGTTCGATAGCTACCTCCCCTGGTTTGAGAAGACGATACCCTCATTGATCAAAGCCTGGGATGATGCTCCGGCAGCGAATCCCTTGAAAGAACAGACGACAGAGCAAGTGAGCCTTCTGCGCACCTGGGACTTCCGGTGGGGGGTGACTTCAATTTCCACCTCGCTCGCAGTGTTCTGGGCCCAAGATGTTGTGCGGCGCGAGGGCGCGGAGGCAAGGCAGGATGCGATTTCCGTGCCCGACGAAATCAGCAGCGGCAAGATACCGGCCGAGGACCTGCTGCGCTCGCTTGCGGCGGCCTCCGGCGAAATCGCGGCGGGCTTCGGGACGTGGAAAACGCCGTGGGGCGAGATCAATCGCTATCAGCGCCGCACCGGCGACATTGTTCAGCACTTCAGCGACGCGGCGCCGAGCCTTCCCGTCGGGTTCACTGCCGGGATTTGGGGATCGCTTGCCGCCTTTGGCGCGCGACCTTACCCGGGAACGAAGAAGTGGTATGGCACCGGCGGGAACAGCTTCGTCGCTGTCGTCGAGTTCGGCGACCATGTGCGGGCCAAGGCCGTAACCGCGGGCGGAGAGAGCGGCAATCCCGCGTCACCGCACTTTGACGATGAGGCAAGGCGGTACTGCTCAGGCGATCTGCGCGAGGTGTACTTTTATCGCGCGCAATTGAAAGGTCACAGCGAGCGCGAGTACCATCCCGGAAGCTGAGCCGCGCCGCCAGGTCGTTTCATCCAATCGAGCCCCAAACCCACCTCCCACCACGATCCGGGATAGATCGCCGTTCTCGGCGCCTTCCGGATTGTCATAACCACCTGGACGGGGCGATGGCTTAGTTTCCCCTCGCCGATCCGGCCTACAAGCTGTGCGGGACAATGACAGTGCGCGGGTCAATGAATGCGGGCACTATTCTACCGATGACGACTTGCCAGCTTGACCGTCTTCTGGGCATTCGCGATAATGAGATTCTCTTCAAACTGCAAGCCGTTGGGGGCAAACCGTGCGCGACATCCGCAAGGTGGCCGTTCTGGGCGCTGGGACCATGGGAGCTCGCATCGCCGCCCACCTCACCAATGCATCCGTTCCCTGCCTGTTACTCGACATCATTCCGAAACAGTTAACACCCGAAGAGCAAGCCAAGGGGCTGGGGTTTGATACGCCACAGGTCCGCAATCGCCTCGTGCGGGCTGGCCTGGATGCGGCGCTCAAGTCACGCCCCGCTGCCTTCTATGTACCGGAAGCCGCGCGACTGATCACCGTCGGAAACTTCGAAGATAATCTCGCCGGGCTCAAAGATTGTGATTGGATTATCGAGGCGGTGATGGAGGATCTCACCGTAAAGCGCTCGCTGCTGGAGAGAATCCAGACGGTTCGTTCCCCCGGCTCGATCATCAGCTCGAACACCTCCGGAATTTCTATTTCCTCTCTGAGCGCCGGACGCGACGAAGAATTCCGCCGCCACTTGCTGGGAACTCACTTTTTCAATCCCCCGCGTTACCTCCACCTGCTGGAGATTATTCCCACCGCGGAAACGCTGCCTGGGGTCGTGGACGCAATTTCGCACTTTGGTGACGTGGTGCTCGGCAAAGGCATTGTGGTGGCCAAAGATAGGCCGAACTTCATTGCCAATCGCATTGGCACGGTCGTCACGCTCAGCGTGCTCCGCATTATGGAAGAGGACCATTACACCATCGAAGAAATCGACACGCTGACGGGTCCGGTGCTGGGGATGCCGAAATCCGCCACCTTCCGCACGCTCGACATTGTGGGTTTGGACGTCATGGCGCATGTGGTGAAGAACCTGCGCGAGTCATTGCCTGAGGACGAGCGCTTCGACCTCTTCCAGGTGCCCGGCTTTATGGAGCGGATGATCCAGCACGGCCTGCTGGGCGACAAAACCGGCAGAGGGTTTTACAAAAAGGTTAAGGGCGGAAATGACAGCGAGATTCTGACCCTCGATCTCTCGACGTTCGACTACCGGGCCCGGCAGCGCGCCACGTTTCCCTCCTTGGAACTGGCGCGGAACGTGGACGACCTGGGCGAGCGCGTCAAGGTCCTTTTCCAGGCCCCCGACCGGGCCGGGCAGTTCTATCGCAAGTTGTTCTCTGCGGTATTCCATTACGCGGCCATGCGCGTCCCGGAGATTGCCGATGAAATCGTCTCCATCGACAACGCCATGAAGTGGGGATTTGGCTGGGAAAAAGGGCCCTTCGAACTGTGGGACATTCGTGGCGTCGACCGCGTCGTGGACGAGTGGGTAGGGGAGAAGCTGCCCGTTCCGGCTTTCGTGGAAACATTGCGGGCGGCGGGCGGCAAATCATTTTATGTTCACCACGAGGGAACTACCGCCTACTTTGATGGGGCTTCTGCCAATTATCGCGCCCTCCCGGAGAGGCCCGGCGTGTTCCTTCTGCCTTCGCTGAAGGCGCGCAGGAGGGAAGTGAAAAAGAACGCGGGCGCCAGTCTAATCGATTTGGGCGACGGCGTGCTGTGCCTGGAATTCCACTCCAAGATGAATACCATCGGCGGCGACACCGTGCAGATGGTCCATGCCGGGGTGAAGGCCCTCGCAGAGAATTTCGACGCCATGGTTATTGGCAATCACGCGCCGAACTTTTCCGTGGGCGCAAACCTGATGCTCGTCCTGACCGCGATTCAGGAGGGCGACTGGGACGAGATTCACCGCGCCGTTCGCGCCTTTCAAAACGCCAGCATGGCTCTGAAGTACGCACCCAAACCCGTGGTGGCCGCGCCCTCGGGAATGGCCCTGGGCGGTGCGACGGAACTGTGCCTGCACTGCGCCCGGGTGCGCGCCGCGGCGGAGACTTACATGGGATTGGTGGAATCCGGCGTGGGCTTGATTCCCGCGGGCGGTGGCACGAAAGAAATGCTGCTGCGAGTGCTCGACGGCGTCCCATCCGATCCGGACGCCGATCCCTTCATCTATATCAAGGAGATCTTCCTAAACATCGGCATGGCCAAGGTCTCCACCAGCGCTGAAGATGCGCGCCGGTTGCGCTATCTCTCCACGCGGGATTCCATCAGCATGAATCGCGACCGGCAGATTTCTGATGCGAAACAACTGGCCCTCGATCTGGTCCGGTTGGGATATCGCCCCGGACAACCCCGCCAGGACGTTCGCGCCCTCGGTCAAGCAGCGTTTGCCAAAATGAAACTGGGACTGCACCTGATGCGCCGCGCAGAGTACATTTCTGACTACGATGTTGTGGTCGCAACGCAGCTCGCCAAGGTGCTTTCCGGGGGCGGGGAATTTACCTCGACGCAGCTTGTCTCCGAACAATACTTACTCGATCTGGAGCGCGAGGCGTTCCTCAGCCTGTGCGGGCAAAAGAAGACGGTGGAGCGGATTCAGTTCACATTGAAAAAAGGCAAGCCGCTCAGGAACTGAGAGCATTGGTGATTTGTGATTGGTGATTTGGGATTGGCTTTGACTACCACGCCTCGCCGATGGCTTCGAGGTTACCTCGACAATCACCAATAGTCGCCTACGGACAACTGACCGCAGACCACGAACATCCTTTAACCGGGAGCCTAAAATGAGTGAGGCCGTAATCGTTTCCATTGTTCGGACCGCTGTGGGTAAGGCTCCGCGCGGCGTTTTACGCTCCACGCGGCCGGACGACATGGCTGCAAGTGTGATTGCGGAAGCATTGCGGCGCGTGCCCGCTCTCGACAGCAACGAAGTGGAGGACGTTATCCTGGGTTGCGCAATGCCGGAGGCCGAACAAGGAAACAACGTGGCCCGGGTAGCGTCGCTGCGTGCGGGCCTGCCCGTAACGACCTCAGCGATGACGATCAATCGCTTCTGCTCCTCAGGATTACAGGCAATTGCGCAGGCTTCCGAACACATTATCGCGGGCTCCGCTGAGGTGGTGGTTGCGGGCGGCACGGAAAGCATGAGCCTGATCCCCATGGGCGGATATCATTTCTCTCCCAACCCTTATCTGATGGAGCATTACCCCGATACCTATCTGAGCATGGGACTGACCGCAGAAAACCTGGCGACGAAACATCATATTATGCGGGAAGAACAAGATCAGTTTTCATTGCATAGCCACGAACGGGCGATGGCCGCGATTGAGCAAGGGAAATTCCGGGATGAAATTGTGCCGCTGGGGGTCATTGACGTCAGCTTGAACGGAGGGACGAGGCCCCAAACGCGGAAGGTGCAGTTCGACACGGACGAAGGCCCGCGGCGCGATACGTCGCTTGAGGCGCTCGGCAAGCTCAAGCCCGCATTTCACGCCCACGGAACGGTGACAGCGGGGAATGCCTCGCAAATGAGCGATGGCGCAGCGGCGGCTGTGGTGATGTCGCTCACAAGGGCCAACGCTTTGGGCATTGCACCGTTAGCGCGCTTCGTGAGCTACGCCACGGCCGGCTGCCCGCCGGAGGAAATGGGAGTGGGTCCCGTGTACGCCATTCCCAAAGCTTTGAAGCTGGCCGGGCTAAGCCTGCCGGAAATCGACGTCATCGAATTGAATGAAGCCTTTGCCGCGCAGGCGCTGTCGGTCATTAAACTTGCGGGGCTCGACGTGGATCGGACGAACGTCAACGGCGGCGCTATCGCTTTGGGCCACCCGCTGGGCTGCACGGGAGCGAAGCTGACCGCCACCCTGCTCGGCGAGTTGAAACGTCGGCACGCTCGCTATGGCTTGGTGACCATGTGCGTGGGCGGAGGGATGGGCGCGGCGGGAATTTTTGAAAACTTGCAATGACCAGGTCCAACCGCCTGTCGCAAAGAGTGAAGAATCCTGAAAGTCGGGGGGAAACATGGCAGAGGCAACGATGGCCATCGCACAGCGAGTTAAGGGCGGCAGCTTCTTGATTGAATCGCGCGCTCCGGATGAGGTGTTTACTCCGGAGGACATCACCGACGAGCATCGGCTGATTGCCCAAACCGCGCAGGAATTTGTCGACCAGGAAATTGTGCCCCGCCTGAACGAAATTGAAGAGAAGAAACCGGGAGTGTTGCGCGAGCTGTTGAAGAAAGCGGCGGAGCTCGGCTTCTGCGCCACGGACGTTCCGCAAAAATATGGGGGCTTGGAGCTTGACAAGATTTCATCGGTGCTCGTCGCGGAAAGAATGGCGCGCGACGGCGCCTGGGCCACCACCGTGGGGGCGCAAGCAGGCATCGGCATTCTTCCCATTGCGTTTTTTGGAACGGAACAGCAAAAGGCGAAATACCTGCCCAAACTCGCAAGCGCCGAGTGGGTTGGCGCCTACAGCCTGAGCGAGGCTTCGTCGGCGTCCGACGCCCTGAACTGCAAGACGCGAGCCACGCTTGATTCTGGCGGAAAGCATTATCTTTTAAACGGTACTAAGATGTGGGTCACCAACGGCGGCATCGCCGACGTTTACGTGATCTTTGCCAAAGTGGACGGGGAGAAATTCACAGCCTTCATCGTGGAGCGAACCTTTTCGGGACTCTCGACTGGTGAGGAAGAGCACAAGATGGGAATTCGTGGTTCTTCCACCACGCCGCTCAATCTTGAGAACGTCCCCGTGCCTGTCGAAAATGTACTGGGGGAGATCGGCAAAGGGCATCTGATTGCGTTCAACATTCTGAACATGGGCCGGCATCGATTAGGCGCCGGCTGCGTGGGCGGCAGCAAATACCTTTTGCTCGACGCGCTGAAGTGGGCCAAAGAGCGCGACGCCTTCGGGCGAAAAATCGCCGACTTCGGATTGATCAAAGAGAAGCTCGGCGAGATGGTGACGCAGATTTATGCCCTCGAGAGCGTTTCGTATCGGACCAGCGGGATGATCGACGCGATGCTCAAAGGAATTGACCAGGGTGCAGCGACGGCGCCGAAGCAGATTCTCGAGGCCTTACAGGAGTACGCCGTAGAGTGCTCTATCCTGAAAGTTATGGGAACTGAGACACTGGATTTCATGGCTGACGAGGCGGTGCAGATCCTCGGGGGGTACGGGTTTTCTAGCGGAAATGACGTTGAGCGCGCTTACCGCGACCAGCGTGTCAATCGGATCTTCGAGGGCACGAATGAGATCAATCGCTTGCTCATTACCGATATGCTGATGAAGCGCTCCCTGAAAGGCCAATTGCCGTTGCTGTTAGCCGCACAAAAACTCACCGACGAAATCCTCGGGATGGCGCCGGTCGAAGAAGTGGATGACGATGAGCCCCTGGGGGAGGAAGCGAGGCTGGTGGAAGGAGCGAAAAAGGTCTTGCTGCTGGTGGCGGGAAGCGCCGTACAGCGCTACATGTTGGCGCTGGAGCATGAACAGGAAGTGATCGGGGTCATCAGCAATCTTGTGATGGCGGTTTATGCCATGGAAAGTGTCCTGCTCCGCACCCAGAAGAAATTAGCGAAGGCTTCGACGACAGCCGATGAGCCCGGAGTAGCTGCGGCCCGGGTCTACCTTCACGAGGCGGCCGACCGCATGGAGGTGGAGGCGCGGCGGGCGCTTGCCCGTATCTCGGAAGGAGATACACTGCGCACCCATTTCTCGATCCTTCGACGTTTCCTGCGCCGAACTCCCCCTGATTCGATTGGCCTAAGGCGGCAACTGGCCGGCCGCGCGTTGGAGATGGGCAAATACCCGTTCGGATGGTAGGTCGTGGGTCGTAGGTGGGCTGCCAGTTACTTCCTTAAAGCCTTGGAAGCTCCCATCACGTCTGAGACTGACAGGATCAGGTCTGCCTTCTTACCGCCCGTAGTGACGGCGGCATAAGCGTATTCAATGTTGATTTTCTCGGCCCCTAGGCGCACGGCAACCTCGCCCAGCACTCCCGGCTTGTCCTGCAACGTCACGCGCAGAACCTCTTCCTCCGTTACGCGTACACCTAGCTTCTGAAGAACCTTTCTTGCTTTCGCGGGATTGCTGACGAGGAGATGGATGGGGTTTTCATTGCCAGCACTCCAGCAAGTGACGGCCGAAATATTGATCTTTGCTTTGGCCAACGCTGCCGCGACGCTACCCAGTTCACCCGGCTTGCTCTCAACCCAGGCGGTGATCTGTTTTGCTTTAGTCATAGTCATGACCTCCCGCGGGGAGTTGGTGCGTGGGTGGTCGTCCGTGATGGGTCGGGTTTCGCTCGAGCGGATTTGCATTCCACACGGCTCTACCAACGCAGCGTCCCCGCCTGCCACCTGCGACCTGTCACCTACTGCCTTGGCCGCAGAATGAAATTGCCGAGTGTGCCGCGATTCCAGCCGTCGCGGTCGCGCGCGGTAAGGCTAACGCGAAAAGCATTCGCGGGGCAAGGTACAGTCTTGTCCAGCCGAACTACCTCTCGCGGATCAACATCCAGAAGCGTCACGTGGCCCAGTTCTTCACCCATCGCACTTAGAAAATCCGCTTGGAGCGTCCCGGGCGTAAACACCCCGAACGTACCCTTCAGGGTAACGGAAGCACCATCGAGCTTCGCCGTGAGGGGGGCGCTCACGACGCCGCCCGAGGTCGGATCGCTGGTGATGGGATTGGGCGCGCGCGTCGGGGACCAGTAAATCGGATAGGAGTATTCTTCTCCCGGCTCGAGTTGGGCGTACGGGCTCATACCCTCGGACTCCAGGAAATAGGGAGTCTTTGACGGGTCGTCCGCCAGGACCTGGTCGAAGGGCCCGCGCGAAATTGTCCCCGGCCCATCGTTCCACGTTTCTATTGAAGCTCCATCGGGGTATTCCTGATCGGGAAAGTACTTGAAGTTCTCCACCAACGCGGCATCTTTCTGTCCATTAACCACCGCATACCAGCCGGCGCTGGAATCGGCGGCTGCCTTGCACACGCGGTACAAATAGTGGACCTTGAGCATCCGGCCGCCGGGCAGGATTTCGTAACTCGGGTGTCGGGCGTCACCATAGGGTTTGTAGTATCCATCCGGGTACTTACTATGTGGATTGAGAGGGATGTACATATAAAGATCGGGGTTGGGTTTGGAAGGATCGTTTGCATCTGCGGCGTCGTTTTGGATCAGGTGCCATATGCCCCAGCGAACTTCCCGCCGGCTGATGTTTCGCATTACCTGATCAACCTTGACGCGGGTGGTGTCCGCATAAACATGGAAAGTCCGAGTAAACTGCACACCGGTGCGCGGATCCTCCGGGCTGGTTACGCGAACGGCCACCTCTGCCGGCGTATCGGTGACGATTTGCATTTTGTAGGGTGCGCCGTCCAGAATGTAATAGGGAATGCTCACCCATTCGCCATCATTCATCCAGCCCTCAGGCCCCGGCCAAACCTTATCGCCGCCATAATTCGCCCAACCGGCACGGAGATTGTTTTCGGACTCCGGAAGGACCTTGCCTTCGAGAGCCTTATTCACGAAGAAAAACTCGTGATCTCCAAGTTGAAGCTGGATCGCTCGCCCTCCCAGGTCGGGAGCAATGTATAGGGAAACTAAATCATTGCTGAGTTTGTAGACGTTCCACTTCCTGTATTGTGTCTGTTCAACCTTGGCGGGGTATGCCGGTATAGACGCTGCCATAACTGACCTCACTGAGAAATATGACGTAACCGAGTTTACAATGCGGGCGGGGCTTGGCCGGCCCTGCCAGGCACCCGGTGCCGCGCCCATCAGGATGGCAAGAAGCGCAAGCGCAGCGAGCGAGCACCGTGATTGTCTCATGATGCGAACCTCGGGGTGGCATTTAACTTGGAATTCAGCCTACCGGCTCGAAGCCTGGGGGGAGCGGCCTCGGGCTCAAGCCTCGTCAGATACGATCCCTGCCAACGAGTGCGAGAGTTCCTGCACCGCCGGGTAAAGGCCACGATAAACCTGATAATACTTGTCATAGGCTGCGACGTTTTCGGGCTTAGGAGCCATGGACTCTTTCACTTGAATGGCTTCCCGCGCTGACTCTTCCACAGTGGCATAAATCTTGGCGCCCACGCCTGCCAGCAATGCAGCGCCAAGGGCCGACCCCTCCGAGGTGCGCAAGGTGACGAGTTCTTTGCCATAGATGTCCGCCTGAATCTGCCGCCATAAAAAGCTGCGCGACCCACCGCCGGACGCGCGGATTTGCTCCACCGGGATATCCAACTCCCGGAAGATTTCGAGCGAATCGCGCAAGCTGAACGCTACGCCCTCCAGAATGGAACGGACCAGGTGAGATCGGGTGTGCGAAGCCGTAATGCCAAACCACATCCCCCGCGCCTGCGAATCCAGGTGAGGAGTCCGCTCGCCCATCAAATAGGGCAACCACAGCAAGCCCTCACTCCCGGGTCGGGCCCTCTCCGCCTCCCGAATAATCAGCTCGTATGGATCCACGTCGGCCTGACGCCCGTACCAGGATTCCGTGTATCCAAAGTTATCGCGAAACCAGCGCAACGAAAGGCCCGCGCCTTGTGTGACGCCCATCACATGCCATTTGCCCGGGACAGCGTGACAAAACGTATGGATGCGCCCGCGCGGGTCGAGTTTGGGTGCCGCAGTGTAAGTGAAGATCACCCCCGAGGTACCCAGAGTGGCGGAGGTAAGCCCCGGAAGAACGATGCCATTACCGACGGCGCTGGCCGCTTGGTCGCCCGCGCCCGCTACCACCGGCGTGCCTGCGCTCAGGCCGGTGAGCACGGCAGCTTCGCAGGTAATTTCGCCGGTAATCTCCGGCGACTCGAATGCTTTGGGTAGAATCTGTGAGTCAATGGCTAGCGCTTTGAGCATTTCCTGCGACCAGCGCCGGTGGGTCACATCAAATAGCAGCGTCCCGGAAGCGTCGGAAACGTCGGTGGCAAACTCTCCTGTCAACCGGAAACGCACGAAATCTTTGGGGAGCAGGAAATGGGCAGCGCGCTCGTAAAGCTCGGGCTCGTTATCGCGAACCCACAAGATCTTAGGCGCGCTGAAGCCTGTGAGCGCGGGGTTCGAAACATATTGAATGAGCTGCTCCGCTCCCACCTTTTGGGTGATCCAATCGCATTGCGCCTGGCTGCGTTGGTCACACCAAATGAGCGCCGGGCGGATCACGGCGAGAGACTGGTCGAGCAGCACGACGCCATGCATCTGCCCAGAGAACCCGACGGCGGCGATGTCTGAACCCTTCACGCCGGCCTGTTCGAGTGCCGCGCGAATCGCCACTAGCGTCGCTTGCCACCAGTCTTCCGGGTCCTGCTCGGCCCAACCGGGTCTGGCCATTCGCATCGGCTGATGGTCACCCGTCGCCGCTCCCACCACATGGCCATCTGGGCGCACGATCACGGCTCGCGTGCCCGTGGTGCCAACGTCTATTCCCATCATGTAGGACATGTGCTTGCTCCGCGGGCAGGGATTCGGGACCAAGGATTCGTCGTTCCCCCTGATCCCTAACCCCCAACCCCGAATCCCAGCTTCTTACACCTTCACCTTTTCCCACCGGCCGGATTTCGCTGAGCGTTCCACGGTGTCAAGCACGGCTTGATTCCGCGCGCCGTGGCGGAAGTTCGGCTCCGGCAGTTTCCCCTCGTCGATGGCGGTGAGGAAATCGTGAATGCCATGCGCGAAGGTATGTTCGTACCCGATGATGTGCCCGGGGGGCCACCAATTGCCAACGTAGGGATGTTCAGGCTGCGTCACCAGGATGGTCCGGTACGCCTGAACGTCCGTGGGTTCGGTGCGGTCGAAGTACTCCAGTTCGTTCATGCGCTCCATGTTGAAGGCCAAACTTCCCTTGCTGCCGTAGATTTGGAAGGTGTTGCCATTGCGACGGCCGCCGGCGAATCGTGTCGCCTCGAATACCCCCACGCTCCCGTTCTTGAATCGCGCCAGGTAATTCGCGTCGTCATCTACGGTGACCTTGCCCTTGCCTTTTTGGCCTTTCGCTCCCCACGCGCCTGAGCCCTCGGCGGGCAGAGGCCGCTCCTTGATGAAGGTCGTCATCTGGCCCGTCAAGGTCTGGATTTCGCCGTTCAGGTATTCCGCCAGGTCGGTGGCGTGTGCACCGATGTCCCCCAAAGCGCCACTTCCGGCATACTTCTTTTCCAACCGCCAAACCAGCGGGAAGTCGGGATCCATGATCCAGTCCTGCAAATAGGCACCGTGATAATGGTAGACATCGCCGATCTTGCCCTCTTCGATCAAACGCTTCGCGAACGCGACGGCCGGCACGCGGCGATAATTGAAATTGATCATGTGCATCACGCCGGCCTTTTCCGCGGCCTTCAGCATGTCCTTGGCTTCCGCCAGGGTGTTGGCAAGCGGTTTCTCACAAAAGATGTGCTTGCCCGCCTGAGCCGCGGCGATAACCATGGGATGGTGAAGATAGCCGGGCGTCGACACATCGACGATGTCGATGTCTTTGCGCTCCACCACGCGTTCCCACTCGCAATCCGATTCTTCCCAGCCATACTGGCGGGCCGTTTCTTCCAGCTCTTCCGTGCAAGCCTTGCCGCACAATACTTTCATCCGCGGAACGAGATTGCCGGGGAAAAACCGCCGTACCTGTCGATAACCATTGGAATGCGCCTTGCCCATAAAGCGGTGACCTATTAGTGCAACGTTGATTTCAGGCATTTTGATTCTCCTCTATATCGAATAGTTCAGCGTACAGAGTAGATAGTAGACGGTAAACGGGATACTGGGGGCGGCAAACCGTCTGCGCCTTCGGGGACCCCTATGCCGCAATGTGCGGTTTTGCATCCAGTGACTGCATAAGGCCGTAAAGCATCCTACTCACCTTGTCAGCCCGTTCGGCCATATCCCCATCCGCAGCGCTATACCCCAAATCGCAACAGAGAATTAGGTAGTAACGCAACTCTTCGAGAGACGCCTGGGCGATGTTGTAGAAATGCCCTTTGTCTGCACGACCGCGCCTCTTAAACCCCTCGGCGATATTGGCAGGGATGGAGACGGCTGCTCGTCGCATCTGCGAAACCAATCCGAACTTTTCTTCCGTGGGGAACCTTTGAGTCTTCTTGTAGGTTTCGAGCACCAGCTTGTGTGCAACCTGCCAGACCTCCAATTGTTCAAATCGCACTATTCCCATACTTTTACCGTGTGCTGTTTCCCGATCCGGCTCCGCCATGTCAAATCTTACGGGGCTAGATCGGTCTTTCCCCGTATGCCGTCTACTGTCTACCGTCTACGTTTCTTTACGCCCACCACATCTCCTTAAGTTTCTCCTTGATGACAACCTGGCTGAGAAAGGTGGTGGCCTTGCTCAGGCCTTCGTCGACTGACATCAGGCTGTCCTCGTGCTCGATGGAGAGCACGTCGTCGTAACCCACCATCTGCAGCGTGGAGACGAAGTCGCACCAAAAATCTGCGTCGTGACCATAGCCGACGGTGCGGAAGATCCAAGAGCGATTTTTCTCGTCGCTGTAAGGTTTGCAGTCAACGACGCCATTGACCTTGATGTTCATGTCGTACAGGCGAGTGTCCTTGGCGTGGACGTGGAACACCGCGTTCCCCAGCTTGCGGACAGCCGCGCAGGGATCGATACCTTGCCAGAACATGTGGCTGGGGTCGAAGTTGCAGCCTACGGCCGGCCCTGCAGCTTCGCGCAACCGCAGCATGGTTTCAGGGTTATAAACCACAAAGCCCGGGTGCATTTCTATGCCAATGCGCACGCCGTGGTCTTCCGCGAACTTGGCGTGCTTCGTCCAATAGGGGATGACTTTCTTCTCCCACTGCCACTTTATAATCTCGAGAAAGTCCGGAGGCCAGGCCGTGGGTGACCAGTTGGGATATTTGGAACTGTCGGAATCGCCGGGACAGCCGGAGAAATCAATGACAGTCTTGACGCCCAATTTCTGCGCTAGGCGTATGGCTTTCTTGCTGTTCGCGGCGTGGAGTTGAGCAATCTTTTTGTTGGGGTGCAGCGGATTGCCGTGCGAACTTATTGCGCTAATCGTGATTCCCTCATCGTCGAGCTTTTGCTTAAATTCTTTGAGTTTGGCAGGCTGGTCCAGCCATTCGAGTTTAAGGTGCGGCTCGCCGGGGAAATTTCCGGCGCCCAACTCCAGCGTCCGAATGCCCAGTGGCTTAACCTTCTGGATGACCTCATCCAGACTCAGATTGGCCAAAAGTGCCGTGAAGAGCCCTATTTTCATGCTGTATCTCCCCCTTTTTTGGCAAGCGGTAGACGGTAGACAGCATACAGGACTCAGACCGGTTCCTGCTGCTCTCCCGTTCTCTCTCCACCTTCCCAGTCTGTAACGCGCTCTTCCCGTATACCGTCTTCTGTCTACCGTCTACTTTCTGTTCAGACACCCGAAAAGACGCTAAATCTATAGTCCAGCCGCCCTGGCGTCAACTGGAAAGTTCGCGCATCACTTTAGATGGCGGTTGTACCATTCCAGGGTGCGCTGCATTATGTCGTGACGGTGCGCGAGATCGTAAATTAAGTGGCCCTCGTTGGGATAAACCACAAATCGATTCTCCACGCCCAGCGTCTGGAGGGCGTGCCAGAATTCGAACGATTGTGGCGTCGGGCACTCACCGTCGCGGTCACCTACGAGGATGAGCGTCGGAGTTTTCGTGTTCTTGATGTGGGTAATGGGCGAGCTCTTCGCATACACCGCCGGATCGTCATAAACGGAAGCACCGAAAAACGGAAGCATCCACTGATCAATGTCATTCTCGCCATAGTAGCTCTGCCAATTCGCGATTCCGGCCCCGGACACCGCAGCATGGAAGCGGTGCGTCTGGGTGACCGCCCACATCGTCATGAATCCCCCATAACTCCATCCACCGATGCCCACGCGGTCGTTATCCACGGGAAAGTGTTTCACGACGTAGTCGACACCGGCGAGGATGTCACGCAGGTCACCGTAGCCAAAATCCTTGACGTTGGCCTGGGTAAAGGCTTCACCTTGGCCATAGCTGCCGCGCGGATTGGGCCGCAATACGAAATAGCCGTAGTGGGAGAGAAGCGTGAAATCAAAGAGCGAGCTGGGCCAACTGGGTCGCGCCATGGCGCTGGGACCACCGTGGACCTCCACCAGCAGGGGGTAGCGTCGCGAGGGGTCATAGTCTTGCGGATAAGTGAGCCAGCCCTGAATGGTGAGGCCTTCATTCGTCCAATGGACGCTCTCAGCCTTTCCCCAATTTGCCTGGTCGGCGCGGCGCGAGGTCGGGATCTGCTTCCACGCGCCGATAGATCCAGCCCACAACTCGGGCGGGTTGGAAAAAGTCTCTCGCAACATCGCACACGTCTTCCCATCGCTCGCGAGTGAAAGGCCATAGTTCCACCAGCCGAGGGAAACGGTCTCCGGACCGCTCCAGAGAGCTGTGACTTTACCGCTCCGAACATCGAGCGTTGCGATACCGCTACCGCCATCGACACTCTCGAGTAGGAGAATTTCGTTCCCCTCCGGCCGCCAACCAAGCCCGCTAACCGAAGCCTGAAGCCCGGGGGTCAGGTTGCGGGCAGGGCCCCCCGCAGCAGGAAGGAGAAAGACATCGCCGCCGGTTGAACCTTCGTCGCTCATCAGCCCACCGATGAATGCGATGCTCCTTCCGTCGGGAGACCAGCGCGGCGCGGCAATTTGCAGAGGCGGCTTGTACAGCGATTTCACCTCTCCGGAATTCGCCTGGAGCGAGTAGAGTCCCGCGACATACCAATTGGCGTCCCCGGCGCCGTGAGCGGCAGATAGTACAAACTTCTTTCCGTCTGGCGACCAGTCATATTCGTAAACGTAGAGGTCGGCCGGAGAGACCTGCTGAACCCGTCCGGAGGCCACGTCGACCGTGGTCAGACGTTGTTCGTAGATTTTGCTGTCAATCACTCCCGAAGGAGGCGTCATCGGCTCAAGAGGCCCAGGCAAGCGGGGAGCGTTTTCGGTGAAGAGCAATGCCAGCGTCGTGCCATCCGGGGACCACGATGGAGCGTCGAGTGCGCCCCTTAAGTCAGTGAGCCTGCGCGCCTCGCCACCCGTGGCTTTGGCCACATAAAGCTGCAACTGATCGGGCGCCTGGGCGTTGGACAAGAAAGCGATTTGGCGGCTATCGGGCGACCAGGCGATCTCGCGTTCGTCCGATGCCCCATTCTCGTCCCCCGCCGTGATGTGGCGCCGGCCGGCAGCCGGCGTGGCCAAGCTGCAGACGTAAATTCCTGCCGACGAGCCGCCGTTGCCTTCAACCCACGCCACGCGTTGACCATCGGGCGCGATGGCCACCTGCCGGATGCTGTGGCCGCCCGACAACGAATCGAGTGTCGCGTCAAGCGACGGTTCCTGTGCCGCCGCGCTTGTGGAAAGTGAAGTGAAGAGAAGGGGAAAAATCAGCGCGACGGTTCGCGCCACACGGCTGACCATGAAAGGGCTCCTGAAGGCAGGTGGTAGGTCGTAGAGGGTAGGCAGGGATAGTACCTCGACCCGTTCTACCACCTACGAACTACCAGCAGCCTTTCTCGCATAGGTTTTGGCCAATCCCACACAGACGTAATTAATGTGAGTACCGGCCCAAACGGCCAAAGCCTGAAGCGACATCGTAACGGAAGCCGCCTTCAACGGCAAGCGGCGGCCTCGCCTGCGCTTCCCGAAAGGTCGCAGGATTAACTTCCGGCTGGACTCTTCGCCCACGTCCGAATCACATGACATGGGAAAAACCTGGCCGCTTCAAACGTGCCGGATTTGGGCTAGAATTATGTCATATGGGCAACGAAGATGGCGTGAGTCTTGTTACTGGCACACGCGGGATTGCGAAGCGGCCGCTCCCGGCGTTGCTGTCGCAGTTGCTCGTTGCTTTCACGGTTGAGTTTGATAACGAGTTCGAGCGATTGATGGGGGAGGCAGGTTATCCCGGCGCGAGGCTGTCATTGATCGTGTGGGCTAACCTGATGCGATTCGTCGGCGGGGGCGCGTTGTCTGTGCGCGACCTGGCGGCGCAGGCCCTGGCGCCAGAAAAGATGCTGAAGTTTGAGCTGGGGTGTCTGGAGAGATGGGCATTCGTCGTCCTTCAGCCAGATCCCGCCGACAAGCGACCTGTTCCGACCGCCGCCCATCGACTATCCGGCCGTGAATTGCGCGACGGGTGGGGAAGCGGGCGCGGGATTCGATCTGACTGGATGGTTCGCGTCACCTCCAAGGGGCTCACCGCGAGCGAGATTTGGCCGCCACTATTTGGTGAGATCGAGGAGCGCTGGGAGAGGCGGTTCGGCAACGACCAGCTCAGGCGCCTGCGGCAAACTCTGCAGGACGTTGCAAGCCAACTGGCTGTCGAACTGCCACTCGGCCTGCCGCCCGGGTGGGGCGAGACGGAGAACTTTCCACCACGCGCCGCGAAACGTGATGTCCCGCTGCCATTGCCGGCGCTGCTCTCGCAATTGTTATTGACGTTCCGCCTTGAGTTCGATCGCGAGTCACCGGTGCTGCTAGTGTTCTGCGCCAACACGCTGCGGGTGCTCGGCGAGAAGCCCATACGAGCGGCGGAGATTCCACGGATGACGGGCGGATCTCCAGAAACCAGCGACATTGGGTGGCAGATTAAACCGTATGTGGCAGTTCAGCCCGATCCCACCGCCAGCCGCGGAAAAGTGGTTAGCCTGTCGCCGCGAGGGCAGAAAGCCCAGCAGACGTACCATCGGCTGACGGGGGAAATCGAAAAGCGCTGGGAGGCGAGGTTCGGCGAGGAGAAGATCGGCCGGCTCCGCGATTGCCTGGAGGAATTATTCGAGCGGCGGCGCGGAGATCGGCCGCTGCTTTCGGAGGGGTTGGTTCCTCCCCCAGGCACCGCGAGGGCAGGCGATCAGGCCCCGGCGCTTGGCCGCCGTGACGTGGGTCCGGCGGCGCGGCAGCGAATGCGCGATCTCGTTGCTCAGACTGAGGCGTTCGTGACCGATCCGGCGGGGGCGTTGCCGCACTTTCCGGCATGGGATATGAACCGCGGGTTCGGGCCTTAACTTCACCAATTACGGTAGACTGGGGGAACACGGCATTTTGAATTCTGATTGGCTTCACAAGGCCTAACGCCTCAAGTGCTCACCTGCTCCTTGGGTGCTCGAAGCATTGGTTTTCGATCACCCGATGACCCGATCTCCCGATGATCCGATTCTTGCGGTCTGGACAATTCCGGGGACTCCAGTTCTAATACGCGTATGTCAAAAAAACACAAAGAAGCCGTGCAAAAGCAATTCACCAAGACCGCGGAAGCCTTTTCGACGTTTGCGATGCGCGACACACCGGAGGTTTTGAAGGAAAAGGTGGACTTTGCCAAACCCCAGCCCACCGACGCCGCGCTCGACATTGCCTGTGGGCCGGGGGCATTTGTTCTAGGGCTTGCGCCGCGCGTACACTTGGTTCGCGGCGTCGACCTGACCCGCGAAATGCTGCGTCGAGCCCGCACCTTTCAAGCCGAGAGGCAGATTTTGAACGCCGCCTTTGTGCAGGGCGACGCCGAGCAACTTCCTTTCCCGGCCGGCACCTTCGATCTGGTGTCGTGCCAGTGCTCGTTCCATCACATGCCCAAGCCCCAAGTGGTGCTGCAAGAAATGGTCCGCGTGGCTAAGCCCGAAGGAAGACTGCTGATCATCGATCCCCTCGCGCCCGAGAGCGACTCGAAATACGAAATCTACAATCGCATTGAACTGCTTCGTGACCCTTCCCACACACTTACCCTGCGACTTACCGATTTTCTGCGCCTGTTTGACGAAGCGGGACTCGAGATCACGCGGCAGGCGATTCGGCGCCGGCAACGGTCTTTCAACAACTGGATGCTGCGTGGCGGCCACGCTCCCGGATCCAAGAAGTATGTTGAAACACGCAAGCTCATGGAGAGCTCCATTTCCGGGGATCGGGCCGGCTTTTCGGCTCAGGTCCAGGGCGACGACATTCAGTTTGTTCACAGTGAGGGGATGTTTCTTCTGGGGAAAAAGGTAGATGGTAGGTAGTAGGTGGGGCAGAGGAAATGCAAGATTTTGCCAAGAAGTCGGCCTGGGATGGCCACTGCATTGCTGCCGGCCTATATTCCGACGCCTTGATTAAACCCAAAGAACATCGCCCACATGCTACCTACGACCTGCCACCTACGGATCTGATCAAGCCTGTGAGCATCCGGCCGACATGTTCGGTCTGGTCTGTAAGCAATTCAAACTCGACCTTGTACCCAAGGTCCCGGCAGAGAATGAAGTAGTAGCGAAGCTCCTCCAGAGAGCCCTGGGCGATATTGTAAAATCGAACCTTATCGGCTGGCCCCCGACGCTTGAAACCCTCCGCAATGTTAGCGGGAACCGATACACCTGCTCGCTGCATTTGGGATGTCAGGCCAAATCTCTGATCCTTCGGTAGCTCTTGTGTCACCTTGTAGACGTCCAGGACCAACCGAGGTGCTGCCTGCCACACTTCCAGTTGCTCGAACCTTTCGATTGCCATTTCTCCCTCACCCCTACTCATCTATCACAACTTGGGTGGCCCCCTGCAACGTTGAACCTACGACCCGCATCGGCATTTTCCCCACCTACGACCTACCACCTACTGCCTGCCCCTCCTGGAACGGCCACTCCTTCCGCACCCTCGCTCGCGCCATGTAGGCGGCGGTTCCTACCGCGAAAATGAGGAAGGCGAAGATCAGCGAACGCGCTGCCGCGGTTGCCAGAACGTAGACCCAGCCAAAGAGCGAAATGATTCCGGGGACGGGGTACAACCACATGCGAAAGGGCCTGGGCATGTCCGGCGCACGGACACGGAGCACGAAGAAACCGATCGTTTGGGGAAGGTATTGGATGAGGACGCGCGTCGCAACAAGGCTGCCGATGACCTCGTTCAGGTGGCCTAAGCTGAAGACGGAAGCGATCAGTCCAAGGGTGATCAGCGAAACGTGCGGGAAATTTCCCTTGGGGTGAAGGTGGCCGAAGATAGGAAAGAAATTGCCATCGACGGCCGCCGCATAAGGGATGCGCGAGTACCCCAGCAGCAAGGAGAACACCGAAGAGAAGGCAATCCAGAGCAGGAGGACGGTCATGATCCTGCCGGCCGCGGATCCAAACAGGGTCTCAACATAGACGGAGGCGATAAAGGGGCTCTCGATAGCTTTGCGCCAGGGGATGACGCTCAGGAACGACGCCGTCATCATGATGTACAGGGCCGCGACGGTGAGAATTGAAAACATAATCGCGCGGGGTATCACCCGGCCCGGGTCGCGGATCTCCTCGGCAAGGTAACAGACGTTGTAGTAGCCAAAGTAATCGTAGAGGGCATAGAGCGTGGCGTGGCCCAGTCCCACCCAGAAAATCAGATTGAGATGAAAAGCGCCGGGTGGAAAATCAAAGAGGCGCGCGGCGCTCAAGTGAGGAATTCCCGAGATGGCGATCCATAGGCATCCAATCATCACGCCCGACACCAGCACCACCGAAAGGTTTCCAAGCGCTCCGATGCGGCGGTAGAGCAGAGCCACGAGCAGGAGAGGAAATGCCGCTGCCAGCCCGCGCATTTCCCATGGCGTAAGCTGCGGCGCCAGGTAGTGCAGGTAATCCGCAAAGCCGATGCTTCCGGTCGCCACCGAAAGTGGTGCGGAGAATATGATTTGCCAGACCATCAGGAAGGAAAGCCAGCGTCCCATGCGATGCGGACCGTACGCTTCTCGCAGGTAGTTATAGCTGCCGCCGGCTTTGGGCAGCGCGGCGCCGAGTTCCGCCCACACTAGGCCATCACAGAAGGCCAGCACCGCCCCCACCAGCCAGCCCAGCATTGCTTGCGGGCCGCCCATCGTGGCCAGGAAAAGGGGAATAGTAATGTACGGGCCGATGCCCACCATGTCGGTGATGGCCAACGCGGTGGCCTGCACCAGCCCCAATTCCCGCTGCAGACCGGGCTTGCTTGTCGAAGATTCCAATGATCACCTGTGTGGAGCGGCTTTTTGCGAAATCTGGCGAAGTAATTCCGATTTCACACGCGGACGAGGGCGGGCGGGTTTGGAGGCGAGGCCCAGGAGGTAGACGATTTCCGCGGCCTCACGGATGCGCGCCAAGCAGTGCGGGCAGCCCCGCGCCATGTGATCACGCAGATCCAGGGAGCCGTGCTCCGAGAGCGCGCCCAGCAACCACAGCTCATAGAGTTCTTCTAGATGTTGGCAGCCCATGTTCCACACACGGCCCGGCGCCGATGCTTGACAAACGTTACTGCAGCGCGCAAAGACCTTTGTACTTTGCCCAATGGCTCGCCGATCTCAGCGGCAATCTCTGCTTCACTCAGCCCCCCAAAGACCGCCAGCTCCAAGGCCTGCCGCTGCGGTTTCGGCAATTGGTCGATCACTTTGTGGAGAAGAGTCAGACGATCATCAATCAAATTGATTTCCTTCGGCAGAGGCAACCAAGCCGGGGGAACGGTTCCCACCGCCCGAGTTCCAGCCCCATCAGCGGAAGAAGGCTTCAACGCTGCGGTTCTCCCGCCGAGGGATCTTGCGGCGGACGGCAGATTCACTCCGGCCTTGGCCTTTCGCGCGCCATGGTCCGGCCCTTTTCCCGCGCGCGCGCCGGAAACCTGCGGGCCGGTGTTTCCAGGGTTCTTGCGCAGTGCGCGAAGCCGATCCACCGCGGCTTCGCGCGCGGTGACCACGAGCCATGCAGCCACGCTATTGCCTTCCCGGCTCAGGCACGCGCACTCACCCCACAGGCGCATAAACACTTCCTGGAGGACTTCTTCCGCGGCGTCACGCGCCGGAAGGATGTGCGCCACGATCCCGTAGACACGAGGCGCATAACGGTCGTAAAGCTCGGCCAGCGCGTCCACATCGTGCCGCACAACGCGGGCCAACAAATCTTCGGCTGGCAATTCAACACTCATCAAAATGTACCGACTGCGATGCGTTCGCGCGGGTCGAGCATCTCGGCCGGCCCTATCCCCAAAATCGTTCTTGGCAAGGAGATCCGGTTCAGCAAGCTGCTTGGCTCAATGTCTAATTGTATCTCACCGCGGATTATCGGACCGGGGAATTAGAGCTGACGATATGCGGCCCGAATTGCTAATGGTTCCCATAAAGAGAATCGATTGGACAGAGATCAGTGCCTGGTCTAAATATATTGAGAGTCCCGCTGGAGCATCGGATCCGCGTCGAGATGACCTTGCCCCCAGGGCTTCACG
>CAZCVY010000100.1:0-23416 GCA_964501985.1 uncultured Acidobacteriota bacterium
TTTGGGGCGAGTCGTCCTGCGCAATAGGGGGGCCTATGGCTGTGGGAATTGCGCCGCGTATTGGTGGCACAATGTGGTACTGAGTTGGCAGGTTTTTTGGAAATACTGGCGGGCCTCGTCCGGTTGGTTCAGTTTCCGCGATAGCAGAGCGAGATTCAAGAACGCGACTGCGTAACTCGGATCGAGCGCCACCGCTTGCTTGTACGCTTCGCGGGCTTTGTCTTGGTTGCCCATCTCTCCGTAAGAAATCCCCAGGTAGTTGTAGAGCGACGCGTCGCGATATCCCAGTGCAATGGCACGCTCGAAGTGCGGCATGGCCTCTTGATATTTTCCCAACTTCACCAGGACAATGGCATAGTCTCCATGGCCCTCAGGCAATTCCGGGTGGTCTTTCACCACCTCCAGCAACTCCGGTTCGGCCTTTGCGGGCAGGTTTTGTCGCCAATAGACTTTGGCCAGCGCGAGTCGCGCAAGAAAGTCGCGGGGGTTGATGTGCAGCGCCAGTTCCAGCGATTCAGCGGCAGGTTTATCCTGTCCCAGCAGGAAGTGGGAACGACCGAGTCCCAGCAGTGCTTGGTCGAATGTGGGATTCAGTGACAAGGCCTTGCCGAACTCCGGCAGGGCTTCCTGCGGCTTTGCCCATGCCAGGAAATTCTCGCCGCGCTCGAAGGGAACGACGTACAGGGCCGGGTCAGTTTGTTCCAGGTTCGCCAGCAACTCCTCTGCTTGCGGGTATTTCCCCGCCCGGCGCAGGTCGGAGGCGCTCAGAATACGATGGAGGGTCTCAATCTTATCTTTGGGGTCGGCACGGTTCGGATCACTTTGCATGGCTGCGGAGGATTCGAGAGACACATAGCCGAGGGAGCGCAAGCGCTCCACGGTTTCGGGGTCCGTCTGTGCCGGTTTGGACGATGCTTGCCCCGCGTACTTCCGCTCGACGCCTTCCAGCTTTTCCTGTAGCGATGCGGTAAGCGATGCATTTGATGATGCCAAGTTATGGCGCTCTCCCGGGTCGCGTTGCAAATCGTACAGCTCCGGCCGCGGCGCATCAATGTAGGCGAAGTGCGCATTCACGAGGCCGCGCAATTCGTGCCAGCCAAAAGAATCGCGGGGATAGTACGTCTCCGCATACGCCGATGGATCGTCGCGGCCGGCCACGGGCGAGAGCGTTGTCAGCAGGGAACGGCCTTGGAAACTTCGGGTATCCGCCGCGGTGATTCCGCAAACCTGCGCGATCGTCGGGGCCACGTCCACGGTACCCACAGGTGTTGTTATGACTCGTGGCCGAGGCGTAGGGGATTCGGGGTGCGTCACCATCGCCGAACCCGTGTCCCGTGTCCCGTACCCCGTGCTCCCGTCCCCCTCCGGCAACTTCACAATCAACGGCACCCGCAGCGTCGCGTTGTAAATGAAGAATCCGTGCTCTTGCTCGCCGTGCTCTCCCAGAGATTCGCCGTGATCACTCAGCAGGATCACGGTGGTGGCGCTGAACCGGTGCAACTCCTTTAGTCGCGCAAGGACGCGGTCCACCTGCGCGTCATCGAAGGCGATGGCGCCGTCGTAGGGATGCGCTGCACATTTGCTCGCATAAGGCTCGGGAGAACGATAGGGGCTGTGGGCATCGTACAGGTGAAGCCACACGAAGAAGGGAGCGCTGCCTGCCTGCATAAGCCAGGCCAGCAGGCGGTCAACCGTCCGGTCGCCGCGCCGGACGGAAAGAAAGATATCGTTAGTACGCCCCGGCGCTTGCCCCAGGTCTTCATCATAAACATCAAAGCCGCGGTTTAATCCCCACACGGAGCTCAATGCGTAGGAGCTAACGAATGCCGCCGTCCGGTAACCCTTGCGTCGCAGCATCTCTGCGAGGGTTGGAATATTGGCGGGCAATCCTGGCGAAGTGAAGTCGCGAACGCCATTGAACATGGGATAAGTTCCTGTCAGGATTACCGCGTGAGAGGGGAGCGTAATAGGGGCCTGCGCGTAAGCGTTTTCAAATCGAACACCGACAGCCGCTAGCCCGTCAATCGCCGGAGTTTCGATCGCCGCATCTCCGTAACATCCCAAATGATCGGGGCGCACGGTGTCAAGGGTGATGAGCAGAACGGATGGGGATTGAGAGGCTGGCACGGGGTCGCGAGCATTGCTCGAGGTAACCCACAACATACCTAGGGCGAAAACCGCGACCGCTCGAAACAGATCGGTCTTCAACTGTGCCGAGGGGAACGTCATTCCACTCCAAGTATAACGCGTCCCCATTTGTGGCGTATCGGCTCTCATCCATCTGCCTACTGCGGTCTGCCTACTGCCTACTCTTTACTGAGGACTGCCAACATTTTCTTGATGGCGGGGGCCTGGGAGGCCGAGGGGTTAATTTGCAGGTAAGTCTGGAGTTGAACTTTGGCGGCGCCATAATCGTGCCGCTGCAAATAAAGGTTGGCCAGTTGTAGGTGGGCGGGCGCCATGTGCTGCGGGTCAAGTGTGCAGGCCGTCTTCAGTAGGGGTTCTGCCTTTTCCGTTTCGTGCAGCTTGTAGTATGCGGAGCCAAGGAAGAAATTCCCGACGGCCGATTGGGGAGAGCGCTCCAAGCCTTGATTCAATTGATCGATCGCGCTGCGGAATTGGCCTTCTTCGTAGAGCACATGCCCAAGATTAATGTATGCTTCGCCATCGTCCGGGTTGATTTCCCGGGCTCTCGCGAAGGCCTCGTTCGCCTGAGCATGGTCGCCGCGCTGCTCGTAAAGTGTCCCAATATTGTTGAGAGCGGGGTAGAAGTCTCGGTCGATCCGCAAAGCTTTTTGATAGTGCCCTAAAGCAGCATAGGGATTCCCGTTTTGCCGCTCTCTATTTCCTTTGTCGAACTCCTTGAGGGCCTTGGGGTCGAAGGGCGGCAACGGATGCTTGACGCTAATTTCGTGGCCGCTATTACTGCCCGCGACCGTAGGCCCTGCCGTGGCGGCCGGCTTCGCTGCGGGTTCAAGCACCACCATCACTTGTCTCCGGGGCATGATGATATTGTCCAGTCGCGTGGTCTGCCGGAAGGGTTTGTATCCCTCCGCCTCCACGACCACGGCGTAAGTGCCGTTCGGTAAGCCCGTAATGACGTAGTACCCGTTGGAGTCGGTATACGCATCGCCGGCGGGAAGATCGCCATCAGCGAACACGTGGACGAGCACCGCCTGCGGTTGGCCCTGAGTATCCGTGACGCGACCGGTTAAGACGCCGATATTCTGGGCATCCGCTGGGCGCGGAAGGCACATGAGTGCCAACAAGACCGCACCAAGAATCGGCACAGCCGGCAATGCATAAGCGCGCGGCCGCTGGACTTCGATCCTGGAGGGCCCTGGCTTCATGGCTGCTCCTTCCCTGCCTTCTTCCGAAATCGATCGTTGGCCGCAAGCGGCAGTGGGGGTTGGAAAGATCATTCTACTGCTGTGAGGTTGCCGTCACAAGTCAGGACGCGAGTGGCTCGCGAAGTGGCACGGCAATCCTGCCCGGGTGGAATTGTGGCCAAGAGGGGCCACTCATCTTGCGCGGGTGGGTGATTTCGGTTTAAGGGGTACGCAGGGATTGGGCCCGCGCGAATTCCTTATCCGCGTCGGCTGTCCTGCCTAAGGCCTGATACGCGCGACCCAAGTTGTAGTGGGCCTTTCCAAATTCAGGGGAGGCCGCCACCGCGCGCTCAAGCTCACGAACGGCGTCGTCATTATGATGAAGGTACAAATCGAGTTCCCCAAGAGCTTCATAGGCAGGCGCATAATCAGGATTGATTCGCACTGCCAGCTCAAAGTGGTGGATCCCCTCTTGCACCTGCTTTTGCTTGACTTCGAGCGCGCCAAGATCATAAGCCGCGGTAAAATTTGTGGGGTCGAGTTCCAGCGTGTGTTGAAAGGATGCCGCGGCGCCCGTCATGTCGCCGGTCTGAAGCTGCGCGAGGCCAAGGTAATACGTCGCGAGGGCGAACTTGGGATCGATCTCGATCGCCGCGTTGAAGCGATCGATGGCGTGGGGATAATCCTTGAGGTGGTAATAGTCGAGCGCCTCAAGATATCGAATGGGGAGCGACGCAGGCTCAACCTGCTCGGCTTGGTGAAGCTTTTCCAACGATTCGGAATACCGCTTGTGTTGGCCGTCAGCCATCGCATCGGAGAAAAGATCGTAAACCTGGATGCGGTCTTTGGGATCGGGCAGCGCCTTGCCGCTGGAATCGGAAAATGTGCCCCCGGAAATTGCGACATAACCGAGCGACCGCAGCCGGTCGGCCAGCGCCGGGTCCGTGGGTTCGGTTTCCTTGGCGCCGCCACCCGAAGCCGGTGTATATCGGCGCTCCACGGTCAACAACCGGTCGCGCATCTCGTGGGACAATGCTTGCTTTCCGGGCAACAGATTCTTGGTTTCGTGAGGGTCCACGCGTGTGTCATAAAGCTCCGGGCGGGGCGCCTCAATGTATTTCAGTCCATCGGATTCGAGCGCGCGCAGTTGGCTCCAATGAAAATGGAGCAACGGCAGATAGCTTTCCGCGTACAAATTGGAAGCGCTCGGTGATGGTTTGCCTAGGATATCACTGAGCAAACTACGGCCTTGGACGCTGGGCGGGATGGGCAGTTGCAGCGCCTGGAGCATCGTGGGCATCACGTCCACCAGCGACACTTCTTTATCGATTTGCCTCGCACTTGCTCCCGGCACTTTTACGAAGAGGGGTATGTGGAGCGTGGAGTTGTAAACAAAAAAGCCGTGTGTCTTTTCCCCGTGCTCGCCCAGCCCTTCGCCATGATCACCTGTTACCACCAATACTGCTGAGTCGTACACTCCCAGGTCCTTCAGCAGCGCGATCACCCTTCCCGCCTGAGCATCGTCAAAGGCAATCTCTCCATCGTAGGGCCGGCCACGGTAGCGAGTGGCATAGGGTTCGGGAGGGGTATAAGGATAGTGGGCGTCGTAGAGGTGCACCCAGAGGAAAAACGGCCTCCGGGGATTGGCCTTGAGCCATTCCAGAGCGTTGTCAACCACTTGGTCGCCGCTGCGCTTGACCATGTCCAGGCTGGTTTCGTCCAGGCGAGCGAGGTCAAAGTGGTCGAAGTAAGTGTCGAACCCCTGGTTTAACCCAAATCGCGAGTCCAGGACAGCAGCGCCCAAGAAGGCGGCAGTCGAATAGCCTTGATCGTGGAGAACCTTGGCCAGAGTCATGGCGGACGCCGGCACCCTGTTACCACTGAAATCATGCATTCCTGTGGCCATGGGAAAACTACCCGTGAACAGCGCAGTGTGCGCCGGCAGAGTAATGGGCACCGGAGTGAAAGCACGAGTAAAGCGCGCGGCGGACAGTGCCAACGCGTCGAGGTTAGGCGTCTCGATGGCTCGGTCGCCGTAGCAGCCTAGATGGTCGGCACGCAGGGTATCGATGGTAATTACCACCACGTTGGCGGGGTTGCCCTGCGCCCCCGGGCATCGGAGCGCAGCCGCGAGGCTAACAATAATCAAGGCGGAGAGCAGATGAACAGGGGAATGACGTCGGCAACAGCAAGTAGTCACCGATCCGGTCCTGTTTGCCTTTGGCGGCGGGTGTGCTTCGAGCCCTCCCAGATGTCGCACGAGACGATGTTCCAAGGTCACCTCCCTGCGACAATTATATCTAGGAACAAAAGGGTGAGAGCCTGCATTTGAAATCCGTTGCAGGGCCAATAGAAGCGAATTATGGGAAGCTGCGCTCTGCCAGCAACGCGTGAGCCCAAGCTAGCAGTGCGAGCCGCGCGGGAGGCCGCTCTTTGGCCGCCTCAACTCACGTCCGGAACGACATAGGGCGGACGATACGTACCTTCCAGGAGCTTGTTCGCTTCATCGTCGCCGATCACCCGTTGAGTTTCCGGATCAAACTTAAGCGTCCGCCCCAGCCGGTACGAAGCGTTCGCCAAGTGGACCAACGCGCAGGAAATGTACCCCTCCTCAATAGGCGCGCTCTGGTCTTCCTTCTTTCGGCTCCGCACGCACTGAATAAAGTTCTCCCAGTTGTTCCCTTCGCGCGAACCGCTCGGGCCGGGCTCCTGCTCCTCTCCCAGCCAAGTGCGGTAAGAAGGGAATTCCTCATTCGACATCGCCATGTAGCCCTTCGACCCGTAGAAAACATCACCGACGGAGCCTGGAACGGATTCTCGCCGACCGCCCGAAATGTTTTTGCGGGGAGGGCCCAGGAATCCAGGGATCGCCTCGCCGAATCCGAGGGAACCAATGCCTGCCTCCTGATTGGTGATCCAATGGCGCACTTCAAATTCCAGGATCTTGGGTTTGCTTCCCGGCTGATTGAATTCGAACGCGGCATTGAGCGTGTTGGGGGTCTCCTGGTCATCGTCAAACATGAAGTGCGCACCGACGGCCGACACCTTGTTGGGGAACCCTACCCCAAGCCCCCACCGCGCCACATCCATTTGGTGGATTCCCTGGTTGCCTATGTCGCCGTTCCCCGTATCCCAAAACCAATGCCAGTTGTAGTGAAACCGATTGCGCGTGAAGGGGTGGAGCGGAGCGGGTCCTGTCCAGAGGTCGTAGTTCACGCCTGCGGGAACAGGCTCGCCAGGTGCACGCCCGATCGTATTCCGGTGATTGAAGCAAAGGCCGCGAGCAAGATAAACGTCGCCGATCAAACCCTCGCGCATTTTCGCGACGCCCTCGATCACGGCGCCGGCCGAGCGGTTGTTCGTCCCGTGCTGAACGATTCGATCGGATTTCTTCGCCGCCCGAACCAGTTGCTGCCCCTCCCACAAGTAATGGCAGCAAGGCTTTTCGATGTAGACGTCCTTGCCGGCTTGTATCGCCCAGATTCCCATCAGGCTGTGCCAGTGGTTTGGTGTGGCAATGGATATGGCGTCGATCGATTTGTCGTCGAGAAGGCGACGGATGTCGCCGTAGGTCGTCGGCGCTGGAAGGGCCATGCGGGTCATGTCCGCGAGCCGACCCGCCATGATGGTTTCATCCACATCGCAAACAGCGGCGACTTCCACGTTCGGCATTCGGGAAAACTCCTCAACGTGCGTGAAGCCCTGCCCGCGGATTCCGCAGACGCCAACCCGCACGCGGTCATTCGCCCCCAATACACGTTCGGGTGCGGTGATGAAGCTGATTCCCGTGAGGGCCGCTGCGACTCCGCTGGTTTCCAGTACCCCGTCCTTGATGTTTTCCGTTTCCTTCTTCTTCTCTTCCGGCATCGTTGCTGCCCTCCGTGATTTGCAATCTTCAATCGAGCCTGTCCGTTTGTGCGGATGGCAGTTTACACTTTCTTCACCACGTATGCCATCTGCTTGGAAAGGTCCGCCGCGTACGAGTCGAGAAACGGGTGTTGCGGGTACACGTTCCGTAAGCTCACTGCTCATTGGGCCTGCGATCGCGGACGTTTTCCTTTTACGACCGCCGACTGTCCCCTTGGACCGCATTTTGTCGGCCCGCTGCGCGTGAACTGTGTCAGACTACGCGCGCTCTGAAGCCGACGGGTTGCGAACGGGGCCCTTGGTACGACCGAAAGTTGGCGGTAGTTACCGAAAAGACAGATGGCTCGTCACACGCTCCGAATGACCGCCAGTTACAGAATCCCGAATGGCGAGGAGTACCCGATGGAAACCCCGCTCACTCCGAGAATGCGAGCCGTGGCACGGGCAGCTTGCACGCGAAAGGACACCGTTATGACAACAGTTCGCAGAATCTTTCTGGTAATCATTTGCACGGTAGGGCAAATAGTTCCGTGCCAGGCAGCGCTCGATGGTGCCGCCACATGGATCTTTCCAACTCCGAGGGAAATCACCGCGGCTGAGAGTCGGTTTGTTCTCGACAATCAGGTCACGATCGCTGTGCCGGCCGCGGCATCGCCAGAGGACTTGTTTCTGGCGCGCTTCCTGACGGACGAACTCGGTGACCGGTTCGCGCTGCATCTCAAGACAGAACGCGCGGCCCGCATCGGAACGGGCAGGCGATTGATCGTCATGGGGTCAGCTTCGAACCCGCTGGTCAAGGAATACTGCGCGCAGAATCATATCGAATTAAGTGCGCAGAACCCTGGCGCCGAAGGTTATGTCCTCCAGGTTTCCGCCAATGTGGTCTTGGTCGCCGGCAGCGATGATCAGGGCGCGTTCTATGGCTTACAATCCCTCCGCCAGTTGGCCGCGAACGAAAATGGACACTTGGGATTCCGTGGAGTGCGCATCCGCGATTGGCCCGACAAGCGCTTCCGCGGCGTCAAACTTTATCTTCCCGGACGGAACAACATCCCCTTTTTCAAGCGGTTCATCCGCGACTTCGTAGCGTTGTACAAATTCAACACGCTCATCATGGAGATGAATGCGGGCATGCGGCTCACGAGTCATCCTGAGTTGAACTCCGGCTGGCTGGAATTCGGCCGCGACACCAACTACAGCCGCCGGAACTACCCTCCCGGCCCACCGCACGAAATGGAACAGAACTCCTCTCATCAGGACACGGCGGACGGAGGCTTCCTCGAAAAAGAGGAAGTGGCCGACCTCGCCCGGTGGGTCAGACAGAATCACATTGAACTGGTTCCGGAACTTCCGTCGTTTACCCATAGTTACTATCTTTTGACGATGCATAAGGACCTCTCCGAAGTGTCCGGCGAGAAGTGGCCCGACACCTACTGCCCATCGAATCCGAAGAGTTACCAACTGGTTTTTGAAGTCTATGACGAATACATCGATGTCTTGAAGCCCAAGATGATTCACGCCGGACATGACGAACTGTTCAATCCGGTTGGCCTTTGTCCGCTATGTGGGAACAAGGATATCGGGGAGCGGTACGGTGAGGACGTCGGGAAGATTCATGACCACCTCGCGGCCAAAGGCATTCAACTTGCCATCTGGGGAGACATGTTGCTCCAGGGAGTCCGCGGCGTGGGCTTGCAGGAGAAGCATGCCCCCGACGGATGGAAATACTACGCTCCCGGCGGCATGACTCGCGAGCAAGTGGAGCGGCTGATTCCCAAAGATACGCTGATTCTCAATTGGTTCTGGGATGAAAAAAACGCGGAGGAGGACGAAGCCCAACTCGACCAGATGGGATTCAAACAAATTTACGGAAACTTCGGTCCGAGTATCCGGAATTACGAACGCCGCAGTAAGCGCTCCAGCATCATCGGCGGGGCTCCGTCTGCCTGGTTCGCCACCAACGAAGTCGGCTTCGGCAAAGACCTGATGGCCGACTTGCTCGGATCGACCCACATCCTGTGGAGCGGGAAGGTGATCGACGGCAAGGAACTCTCCGGCCGGATCCAGTCCATGCTGCCCGAAATCCGCGTTCGATTTCGTGGGCAACCGCCGCCCAGCCAAACAGAATCGACGTTTGCCGAGGTCAATATTCAAGCCAGCTTCAATATGGAAACCACCGAACCGAAGCTCGGAGTGGATTTGAGCGGAATGAGGACGGAGTCCATCTCACTGGGTAAGGTTTCGCTTGACCTCAACGAGTCGGGCACGAAGAAGGCGATCCTGGTCGCTGCCGATGGCAAGGAAAGCACCGGGCTGCCGCGAGAGGCGGATGTTCCCGTGGGTGAGGACGCTACGAGTTTGATCTTTCTCCATGCCACCGCCAAGCAGGCGACTAACAAGGAATCGTTCCGGTTGATTTACGATCAAGAAGACACCGCGGACATGCTCGGTTGGTACGAGGTGGTCTATGAAGACGGCTTCGTCACGACCATACCCATTCGCTACGGTGTGAACATCGCGGAGTGGAACTGGGAGAAACGCGATTCTTCGCACGACTACGCCTACGCCGCGGATGCCGTGCCCGTCGGCGGCGGAGAAGGCAATCCCATTACCTTCTTCGCGTTCGAGTGGACCAATCCGCGGCTGGGCAAGGTGATTAAGGAAATTCGTTTGAAGGGCACAATCGGTTTCCGTGGCGGCGACGCGGACTTCATCAATGATTTCGGTCCTGTGATTCCGAATAATGGCGTGATTCTGAAGGCCATCAGCGTTACGAGGAAACGGCAATGATTACGTGGTCTGGACCAGCCCCTTCTTCACCGCGAAAAGTACGAGTTCGGCAGTGCGGTGGAGGCCGAGGGTGTCCATCACCCGGGCGCGATGGACGGCCACGGTATTCACGCTGATGTTGAGGAGCACAGCGATTTCCTTGTTGGATTTTCCCTGGGCAATGAGTTGCAGGACTTCCTTCTCCCGAAGGGTGAGGCGTTCGTACGGATCTTGGGTCGTGTCGTGGAAGGATCCGGTTTTTAAACTCTCGAGCACGATGTGGGAGATGGCGGGGCTGAAATAGGCTTCGCCTTCCGCCAGGGCCTTCACCGCGCGGTTGAGGTCCACTTCAATCGCGTTTTTCAGCATGTAACCCTTCGCGCCGAGCTCGAAAGCTTTGCGAATGTAAGCTTCGTTCGAGTACATGCTGAGAATCAGGATTTTAACTTGAGGATCGGTCTTGAGGATTTCCGCCGTGGCCTCCAGACCACCAAGTTCGGGCATGGACAGGTCCATCACCACCACTTCGGGCTTGAGAAGCTTGTACTGCTCGATGGCTTCCAGCCCGGTGCGTGCCTCTCCTACCACCGTGACCATGGGATCGTCTTCCAGAATGCGCCGGAATCCCTGGCGGACCAGCGTGTGATCTTCGGCCAGCAAAACACGAATTTTCTTTCCGGTTTCGGGTGTAGCCACAGTTCAGTTGTTCTCCTCAGGGCGAGATTGGGCGGACGGCCGCCGGAAAGGGACGCGCACACTGACCGTGGTGCCCTCGCGGGGCGCGGTGCGAATCGAGAAGGAGCCTTGAAGGTGCTCGGCCCGCTCTCGCATTCCCATCAGTCCTATGCCTTGGCCAGCAGCCCTCTTCATATCCGTGGGGGCTTCGAAGCCTTTACCATTATCGCGGATTTCCAGGTCCAGATGATTATCTTTTTCACGCAGCGTTACCCAGGCTTCCCGCGCGCCGGAATGGCGCGCCACGTTGCTCAGCGATTCCTGTACGATGCGATAAACGTGAATGGCCGCTTCGGGAGGAAAAAGTCCGTCGGCAAGCTGGCCACCGAAATGGACCTGCACACCTGTCTGGCGCGAGAATTGCTCCGCGAACCATCCCAGGGTTTGTTGCAGGCCGAAATCATCGAGGATGGCGGGGCGGAAAATTTGCGACCCGTCGCGGACGCTTTGCAGGGTATCTTCCACGATCTTCTTCGCAGCGCGCACATCCTGCACAAACACGGGATCGCTGTCCGCGGCTTTCTGCCCCGCGCGTCCCAGCATGAGGCCGATGGCCGTCAGAATCTGGCCGAAATGGTCATGCAGGTCGCGTGCCACTTGGCGCAGAGTTTGCTCCTGAACTTCAATCAGCTTCCAGGAGAGCATCCGCATCTGCTCCGACTGCGATTGCAGTCTCTCCGCGAGGTGGTGCAATCGCTCGAAGGTTTTGCGGTTAGCCTGCAGCGTATAGAGTCCGGTTCCCAGCGCCACCAGGAAGAGCACGCCAATGAGCAGCAGGATGTCCTTGGAAACTTGTCCGTATACCAGGCTGACGCGCTGGCCTGCTTCTTGTTGCGCCTGGTCATTCAGATTGAGCAGTTGCGAGACGACGCTGGAAATCGTTTGGTGCTGCTCTTCCAGTTGTGACCGGATGAGGTAGCGCGCGGAGTCCTCGTGGCCCTGGTCAGCGAGGCTGAAGGCTTCGTCCGAAAGTTGCCAGAAGTTGTCGAGGATGTCGCGCAACTGGCGCCGCAGCTTATCGCCGGCAGGAGTGCTCGCGGCGTATTGCGCCTCGAGAGCCAGCCGGCTGTTCATGTCCTCGTGCAGCGCCGAAAATTTACCTTTCCAGTAGAAAATGGGGTAACGGCTTTCCGGAAGAGTCATGTCGCGAAGCGATACAGCGAGCTGGTAAGTGTCGTCCTGCAACCCCAAAAGCTGGAGGGAATCCTTCCGGTTCTTCTGCACCACGTTGACCTGAAAATCCTGAAGCCAGCGGATTTCGCGGATGGTGTAAGAAGCAAAGATAACGAAAATGGCGAGCGTAACGCACAGGCCCAGCCAGAGACGGCGCGTGGGCGAGGGGATTTCACGCAGCAGATCGTGCGCGGCTTCAGCCGGAGGCGCGGTTGGGCCTGGACTCTTAGCTGCGGAGTCGTTAGCCGATTCCTGTGTTTCTTCCTGCATAAGAAGACCGAGGTCCGTCCCCGGCATGGATGGCGCTCCCCACGGGCCTCGACAACTTGCCGGTCTTGTCCCCAGACCGAAGGGAAGGCCCTCATCTTGGGGCTTGCCTATAAGTTATCGCATGGAAATGATTGCAGCAACTCGGATTGGAACAGGAATGGACGTGAGTATCCTGGGACAAATGAAACCGGCGTCCGTGAAGAATGGCGATCATGGTTCGGAATTGCCGTTCGCGGAGAGCTCCGGATGAAAAGTTCAGGAGTGCGCAATGCCAGCGCGCTGCAGATGAGTTTTCACGTAATCCTGGAATGCCGCTTCGATTTCGCGGGTGACTTTTCCCGGGGCAGGATATGTCCACTTGGGTTGGATGCTGCCCACGCCGGCGACTTCGCGGGTGGTGGAGCTGATGAAGACTTCATCCGCGGAGTCCAGATCCGAGGGGCTGAGGTCCTGCTCCAGAAGCGTATAACCCGCCGTGGGAATGACTTCAAGCAGCGTATCGCGGGTTATTCCTGGCAGGCATCCGGAAGCGAGCGGAGGCGTCAAGACTTGTCGGCCGCGCACGAGAAAGACATTCGCCGATGTGCATTCGGCCAGATGTCCCTGCTCGTTTAGCAACAGGGCGTCGTCGAGGCCTTCGCGGTGAACGCGCTCGAGCGTGCCGGCATTCTGCACCCACGAAAGCATCTTGGCGCCTGCCAATCTCCCAATCGAATAGATGGCATTGGGGACGAGCATCAGCTTGTGCGACGCCGGCCACACGGAGAGCTCACGCGTAAAAATCAGGAGGTCGGTGGCGGGACTGCCGGGCGCCTCAGCCCAAAGTCCGCCATGATTCTTGATGAAGGAAAGCCTCGCCGCGCCCTCCGGCCGCTGGTTGGAAACAGCCAGCGACACAATCGCTTCCCAGACGGATTTCTGATGGTAATCAAGCGCGATTCCCAGGCGCTCAGCGTCCCGCGTCATCCGCGTCCAATGGCGGTCGAACGCGAACGGCACTCCCCCATAAATACGCAGTGTCGTAAAGACGCCCCAACCCATCAGCAGGCCCATCTGGCCGGGAGAGAGGTGCGCCTCCTCAAGGGGGATAATGCGGTCGTTATGGTAGATCTGGGAATCCATCCCGGTGCTTACCAAGGCAGGTGGACGGTGACCGGATAATTCAATCGGAGCCGGCATTGAGTGTCGGGGGGCATGTTCACTTCGCGCCCGCGACGCCATAGGGCTTCGTAGCTGATGATGGCGGCGCCGCCCAGCGGAAGCGCGATGGTGGCGCCGGCTGATCCCACTGCCGCAACTTTCAGCGCGCCATAGGTACCGAGAGCGGTGAAACCACCGACGAGCGTTTTCCACGACATTGATCGGTTGCTGGTTAAATGGCCTTCGGGATCAAGATGAATATCGAGCATCTCTGGGTGTTCAAGGGCGGCGAGAACGGCGGCGACAGGCTTCTCCTGCCCGTCGGGAAGAGTAATTCGATCGAAACGCATACCGAGTTCGGCGGAGTGGTGCATATGACCGGCATTGCGGATCATCGTGATGTGCCCGTCCAGCAAACTGCCAGGTGGCAGAGCGATTTTCCCCTGGACGAAGACCGGCTTCAAGACTTCAGCGACAACAGGATCGTTGACGTGGTTGACTCGGGTGTGAATCCCCGACAAGACTTGGACTTTCACTTCCGTCTCGGCGGGAACTGTAAGCGACAGGCGCTCGGCCAAATTGGGGCCCTCGCCCGTGATTTCACGGTGAGACAGTTGCCCGCTGGGGTTGTAATCTTGGGCCATCGCCGCGATGGCCAGCATCATCATGGAGACAGCAACTTGCCTGCAACGCATCATTGCAACGGCCTCCCTGCGGTCCAATCCAGTAAACCCGGTTATCCCTCCGCCGGAGCGGACACCGTTCTCGTACGTCCTCGCAAACTTGCCCCTAATGACTTGACCAACACATTGTCCCCCTTAGGCCCTATAAAATCAAGCACTAAAGGTAGAAACGATTGGGCCCGGATTTTGGGACGGAAGGGAAATGGTTTTCTCAAGGGGATAAAAACAAAAAGGCCCAACCCCGAAGGTTGGGCCAGGAATCGGAGAAGCAGATGCCGATTAACCGAGCTTTGTGACCTTGTCGGCCTGAGGTCCCTTTTGCCCTTGGACGATCTCGAACTCTACCGTGTCGCCTTCTTGCAAGGTCTTGAATCCTTCACCCTGGATGGCCGAGTAGTGGACGAAGACATCCGCTCCGCCTTCCTGGCCGATAAACCCATAACCCTTACTGTTGTTGAACCATTTGACTTTACCTTGAAGTCTTGCCACTTGCGCCCTCCTTGACTTTGCTTTGAGGTTGCCGCTCATCGGGGAGTGCCCAAAAAACAAAAAAGCCGAAGATCTATTTGATCCCCGGCCGTTTGATTTTATGAACGCTTTCCCAAGGAGAACACTTTCCCAACTCCCTCACAAATAGAGATAGCTTTTCCGCGTGTATTTTGTCAAGGGAATTGTTGGACGGAACGACCACCGGATGAAACTCTTAACACTTGGAAGACGGCGGATGGGCCATTTCGCCCCCAAAAAGCAACAATATTCCGATCAGTGTCTTTCCATCGTGGATTTTGTTGCGCTTGACCATATTAATTACTTCCTTAATGGAGAAGAATCCGGTTTCGATTCTCTCGTCGGCATCAGGCTCGCCTTTCGACGGTGTAAGATCCCATGCCTCGACAAGGTGCATCTTCTCGCTCAAAATTCCCGGGCTCGGGTAGAACTCGATCAGGGGTTTGATGGTGCGGGCGTGGAAGCCGGTCTCTTCCCGCAACTCACGGCGCGCGCTTTGGCGTGCGGTCTCTCCTGGTTCCATTCCCCCGGCGACAAGTTCCCACATACTCTGGCGCACGGCGTGGCGGTACTGCCGCACCAATATCAGGCGGCCGTCAGGGAGATGTGGGACGATGACGACCGAACCCGGGTGGCACACCACTTCGCGCTCGGTCCGAACGCCCCCGGGCTCAATCACTTGGTCGACTTTCAGTTCCACAGCTCGCCCGCAAAAAATCGTTTTGCTTTCCAGGACGCGAGCCTTATCGGACATGGAGATTACCCTCGATACGTGGTAATGCCGGAATGCGACCGGCACTCCCAGCATGATACTTCGACCCCCGCGGGCAGGGAAGAGCTAACCAGATGAAACCCCGAGTTTTTGGTCAAGGCGCAAATCGGCGGATGGCTAAGTGGCTTCGTCGAGCTTCTCGATGAACTGTTTCGCATCCTTCGGAGCCGCCAGCGCTTTCAGCGCGTCGTGGTCGTGTTGAAGTTTCTCTTTCAGTTTAACGTTGGTCTCGTGCTCGGCCTTGGCAGCGTCCACAGCTTCCTTCGTGGCGGACGAATCCTGTTCGGTTTTTTCGTCGCAAGCGATCAGGCCATCGAGCGAAATGCCGAGAAAGGAGAGCTTGTTAACCACATTCTTCTGGTGATAGGCCTTTTCAAAATTCGCAAGGCTCTCTTGCTTGACGGCGGTGATGATCTCTGCAAGCGATTTCTTGGACTCGTCTACCATGGATTCCTCATCTTTACAGACTTGGGCAACGGCGAACTGAGACGACACTATTAACCCAAATCCGATACCCAGTAGAAAGGTAATCCTGCGTACGGTTCTCATGGTTATACCTCGATGCTTTTTCTTTACACTTTGGGGGATGCTACCCGTAGGCAGCCGATCTTAGGGGCCCGAGGCCTATTGCAGTCGTCCATCCTAACACAGGACGCAAGGCTTTTCCCGCTGGCGCGACTGGGTGGCATGATTGGGCCTGCCTCCGTGGCATGCACGCGGGCTGTGAGGTCGAGTATAATAGCCTGACTCGTAGAGTGATCATTGGAGCAAGCTTAACGCCAGCGCCAAACGCAGGGAGATGATTCGGTATGAAAATCACGGCACTCATAGTCGACGATGAACAGCCGGCTCGCGACGAGTTGGCCTTTCTGCTGAGGAGTTGCCCCGATGTGGAGGTGGTGGGCCAAGGGAAAAACGGTGTTGACGCCGTGAATATGGTGCGCGAGCTGAATCCCCACTTGGTGTTCTTAGATGTGCAAATGCCCGGCGTTGATGGTTTCGGCGTGATCAAGCGCCTGCTGGAGAAAAAAGCGCATCTGCCCTTTTTTGTTTTTGCCACGGCCTATGACCAGTATGCCGTGCAGGCTTTCGAAGTGAATGCCATCGACTACCTCTTGAAGCCGGTCTCGAAGCCTCGGCTGGAAAAAGCCATCCTGAAAGTTCGCCGCTTGCTAGAAACTTCCGACACCACAAGTCAGAAGCTCGACCGTTTGGTACAAATGGTGGAGCAGCGCCCCGTGCCCCAAAAGGGTAAGCTGGTAGTCAAAAGTACCAACCGGCTCTTCTTGGTCGACGCCGATGAAATCATTTACGCCAGTATCGAGGACGGGGTGATCAGCATTGTCACCCGCGAACTGGAGGGGCAGTCCAACTTCCGCACCGTGGAGGAACTTCAGGCCAATCTCGATCCGAAGGTTTTCTGGCGCGTGCACCGCTCCTATCTGGTCAATGTTAACCACATTAAGGAAGTAGTTCCCTGGTTTAAGAGTTCCTATCAGCTCAAAATGGAAGATCGCAAGCAGACGGAAATTCCCGTCAGCCGCGCACAAACTCGCAAACTGCGCGAGTTGCTGAATCTGTAGCGGGTGAGGCTGCGCCTCTATTTGCCCTTGGAAAAGTGATCGCGAATTGCCTCCACCAACCCTGCCATCGTCGACTCCCGCGCCTCGAGGGTGACGGTAAGGCCGAACTGGCGGAGAGTCTGGGAAGTGATTGGGCCAATCGAGGCGATGGCAGCGCCGCGCAGTGTTTCCGTCAGGCGATCCGCGCCTACTAGCTTTGCGAAATTCGTGGCTGTCGATGAACTGGTAAACGTGATCGCATCGAGCGGGGGTGTAAGCAAACGGGCCAACTCGTCGGGCGAAATTTCCGGCAGGACAGTCTGGTAAGCCTCGACAACCTTTACGCGAGCTCCGCGTTCCTCGAGTACACGTGGCACCAAGTCTCGCGCTACCCGTGCACGTGGAATCAGAAACGCTTTGCCCCGAAGGTCGTGGCCCTCCAGCGCCGCAAGCAAACCCTCCGCCACGTATTCTGTGGGCAAGAGATCAACCTTCACGCCCGTGCGCGCGAATTCGGCTGCCGTCGCCGGGCCGATCGCGCCGATCGTAAGCCCGCTCAGAGCGCGTACGTCACGACCAGATGCGGAGAGGCGTTCAAGGAAATACCGCACTCCATTCGCCGACGTTACCAGCAGGTAGTTGAGCTCCTCGATTCTGCCAATGGCGTCATCGAGGGGCTTCCAGGAGTCCGGCGGCCGGATTTCGATGGTGGGAATCTCGATAACCTCGGCGCCCGAGGCAGCCAATGCCTCGCGCAATACCCCAGCTTGTTCGCGCGCGCGTGTTATGGCGATGCGCTTGCCAAAAAGCGGCAATCGTTCAAACCAATTCAGGTATCTCCGCAAGCTCACCACATCGCCGATAATGGTAATTGCGGGTGTCATAGCGCGAGTGGTCTTGGCGCCAATGTCCGCCAGGGTACCCTCGATCACCCTCTGCCGCGGCAAACTGCCCCACTGAATGACGGCGGCGGGTGTGGCGGGTGCTCGTCCATGGTCGATCAGGGCTTGGGTGATGCGTGGCAGATTCCTTGCGGCCATGAAGAAAACCAGCGTGCCATGGCAGGTCGCCAACTGCTGCCAGTCAAGGCGCGAGGATTCCTTGGCGGGGTCCTCATGCCCGGCGATGAAGGTCACTGTGGATGTTATGTCGCGGTGAGTGACGGGAATCCCGGCGTATGCAGCCGCGGCGTGCCCTGCAGATACTCCCGGCACGACTTCGAAGTCAATGCCGGCCCTCGCGAGGGCTTGCGCCTCCTCGCCCCCACGCCCAAACACATACGGGTCGCCGCCCTTCAAACGACACACCAAGTTGCCCTCGCGGGCACGCGCCACGAGGAGTTCGTTGATCGCGGATTGCCGCATGCGATCGGGTCCGCCCCGGCGTCCCACACAGAGCTTGTCAGCGTCTGCGCGCGCCAGACGGAGCAAGTCTTTGTTCACCAGGAAGTCGTAAACAACACAGTCGGCACGCTCAAGAATTTGTTTCCCTTTGAGGGTTAGCAGTCCTGGGTCGCCAGGTCCCGCGCCAACGAGATAGACTTTGCCTCGATTCATGGTTCATTTTCCGATGTCTGTTGACGGTTGCGAGTGGTCCGGTGTCCGTGGTCAGTTGTAGGTGCTTCCCATATTTGCAACCACGTAATAACCATGGTTGATGTTTGAAATTCAATACGAACCCAAGGGTTCTCGAAACGACGGACGACAGACAATGGATAGTGGGCCGCCAATGAAACCGGTGCTAAGTCTCGCCGATGGGGTCAAGTATCCCCCGCGCGCCTTGCCGCAGCAGATCCGCCGCCACAGTGGAACCCAGCGCTTCCGGCTCGGACGCAGCGCCCTCGGTCTGAGCGCGAATCACTTGGGTCCCATCGAGGTCTGCGACCAGCGCTTGCAATCGCAACTTGCCATGCTCTACGACGGCGTGCGCAGCAATGGGCACCTGACAGCCGCCGCCGAGACGGCGCAGAACGGCGCGCTCCGCGCGGACTGCCTGATGCGTCGCGAGGTGGTCGAGGGGGGCCACAGCTTCGCGTGTGCGCGCATCGTCTGCATGGATTTCAATGCCCAGGGCGCCTTGGCCGACCGCAGGGCACATCTCGTCGATTCCCAAATAGCTGGTTATGTGCCGCGTAAGTCCGAGCCGGTGAATGCCGGCAGCGGCCAGCACGAGCGCTTCGCAATCACCACGCTCCAGCTTGCGCAGCCGCGTGTCCAAATTACCTCGCACCGCCGCGTAAACGAGGTCAGGCCGCAACGCGCGCAATTGCGTCTGTCGGCGCAAACTGCTGGTAGCAATACGTGCGTCGGGCGGCAGCTTCTCTAGGGATTGGCCGCTCCGGGAGATGAAGACATCGCGGGCGTCCTCTCGCGGCGGCACGGCGCCGAGCGCAAGTCCGGCGGGTTGTTCAGTGGGTAGATCCTTTAAGCTGTGGACCGCCACGTCGATTTCTCGTGCCAGCAGCGCCTCCTCAATCTCTTTGATGAAAAGGCCTTTGCTCCCCGCATCCGCCACGGTTTCTGCCATGGAGGCTGGCACAGGGTCACCGGGCGCGACCGCTTGTAACTTGTCGCCAGTCGTCTTGATGATGCGAACTTCGATTTCATGGCCCGCCGCGACGAGCTGGTCACGAACCCAGTGCGCCTGCCACAAAGCGAGCTTGGAACCGCGGGAGCCGATGACTAATCGCATGATTAAAGGTTAAAGGTTAAAGGCTAAAGGGTAAAGGGTAAAGGACAACCGCGTCGCGTCCTTGACCATTAGTAGGTTTTTCGCTGGCAAAATCGATCGTTAAACGGTAGACGCTGACATTCAAATACGGCTGATCCGATGCGGGTGGCATTCGTTTACCCTTTATCTTTTACACTTTACCCTTTCTTCTCATTCTCTCAGCCCAAAAATCTTATGAATCAGTCGTACCAGCGCGACATTCTCGGGTTCGCCCGCACCACTCTTAAGTTCCGTAATCGGTCCGTGGAGGATTTTATTCATAATGCCGCGAGTCAGCGCGTCTACGGCCTGGCGCTGTTCGGCGGTCAGATTTCCCAGTCGGCCCTGATACCGTTCCATTTCCGTCGCACGAATCTGGTTCAGACGGTCCTCGAGCGCTACGATAGTGGGTACGACGTCACGGGATGCGAGGCGCCTCAGCGTCTTCTGGACCTCCATCTGGATGATTTCCTCGGCCCAGACGGCTTCGCGCTCGCGTTGCTTCTTGTTGGCCTCGACGACGTGGCCAAGGTCATCGATATCATACACGAAGACATTATCCAGTTCATTGACCGATGGATCGACGTCGCGGGGGACGGCGATATCGACAAAGAAAATGGGCCGATTCCTGCGGGCGCTCAGAATCTTCTCGACTTGGTTCTTGTTAATGATGGTTTGTGGCGATCCCGTGGAGCTGATGACGATGTCCGCTTGGCTGAGGTGTTCGTAAAGGTGCTCAAACGGGACGGCGGTACCACGGAACGCCGCCGCAAGTTCCTCTGCGCGGGAGGGTGTGCGATTGCTCACTAGGATGTTGCTGGCGCCGCTGCTCAGCAGATGTCTGGCCGCCAATTCGCTCATCTTACCGGCGCCAACAATAAAAACCGTTTTACCCTGGAGGCCACCGAAAATTTTCTTTGCCAGCTCAACTGCGGCATAAGAGACCGAAACCGCGGCTGATCCGAGTGCCGTTTCGCGCCGAACGCGTTTGGCTACCGCTAGCGCCTGGCTCACCACGTCGTTAAGCGTACCGTTCATTCCCCCCACCGTACGTGCGGTGGCGTATGCCCTTTTTATTTGACCCAAAATTTGAGGCTCGCCGAGAATCATGGAGTCCAGGCTCGATGCTACCCGAAACAGGTGCTTCACCACGTCTTGCTGCCGAAGGCGATAGAAGAAATGGGTGAATTGCCCTAAGTCGCAATGGTGATGGTCCGCCAAAAAACGATTAATGATGGATTCTGCATCGACTTCGTCCTCCGCGCACGTCGTAACTTCAACGCGATTGCACGTGGAGAGAATCATTCCTTCCCGGATTCCGGCGCGATGCACCAGATCGGATACAGCTTCGGCCAGACTCGGTTCCGGGATGTTCATCCTCTCCCGAACTTCGACTGGCGCCGTGCGATGATTGATGCCCAATAGGGTGAGATTCATTTTAGATCCACGGATTCGAAGAGGGATTGTATTCCCATACCCCGAAAGCCGGACCCTTAACCACGGGTTTCAAGGCATTTCTCGTAACTTCGGAATATATCCGTGGTCGCCGCTCAGCAGGCTGACGCCGACGAACGTTACGAGAATGGCTGCAAATCCAAATATGGCGATATAGGCAGCGCGCCGCCCTCGCCAACCGCCGCTTACTCGCGCGGAAAAAAGGACTAGGTAGATTATCCACGTCACCATGGAGGCCAGAATCTTGGGGTCCAGCTCCCACGGTCCCTTCCACGTGCGGCTTGCCCAAATAAACCCCGTCAAAATGCCGATGCTCAAGAAAGGGAGTCCCAGCACCAGCGAGCGATAATAGAGTTCCTCGCAAACCTTCAGCGAGGGCAACCGGTAGTAAAAACCCCGCGGCTGCTTTGATTTCAGCTCGCGCTCCTGGATCAGATACATAACGGCGGCGACGAACGTCAGGAACAAAGATGTGTAACCGAGAAAGATCGAACTGATATGAACGAGCAACCAACCGCCCCGAAACGCGGAGGAATCGAAGGAACTCGCGGGATGAAGCGCAGAGATCAGAGTGAGCAGATAAACCAGCGGCAGCATGAAGAGACCGAGAGAAACAATGCGATAACGAAGGTACACGAAGAAAAAGGCCACGGTCACTAGGAACGCATAGAACGATAGAGCGCTCCTCACGTCAGTAACCGGCAAGCGATGAAGCCGCGCGACATCAATCGCCAGCGCAGTGGCATGTGCTGCCAAGCCGATTCCCAGCGCGCCCAAGGAAGCCGGGGAAAGCGATGGCCGCCGTCGTACAACTGAGGGAACGATGAGTAAGATTCCTAAGGCGTAAAATGCGAGCGCAGTCCACACGCAGGCATCGTGCATATGATCTCCAGTGGAGTAACGGCAAACCTTTGAATTATAACACCCCTGCCGCGAGGGTCCGGCAGGCAAGTCTGATTTTGGAGAGAGTGTGAGCGAAAACGAAGGATGGGGTAGTCCACTTGCGTCAGATGATTTCCATCACCTTCCGCGGGTTGAGGCCACCGTCGAATTCAGATTATTTAGCAATGCCTGAGTGTCAAACGTCTGCGCTGTCTTTGCGCGAATGGAAAATAAACTGCGGACGTCCTGAGGGTACGACAACACGTATTGGGCGTCCCCAAACAACGCCGTGAAGAAAGTGTGGAACTCCAAATCCGCTGCCTGGCGGGTTTCTGGCTTGTTGGGAGCCAGAAGGCGATCATTTACTACCACCTCGATCTCGTGTCCATTGAACTGAATTTTGCCCTCCAGTCGAGGCTCAGATTCCAGACGCCGGCAAGCAGCCAGCGCGGCTTTTGTCGCCTGGACCAGGCGATCTTGGTTGGTGCCCTCCAACACAGTTTTGCGGTTGTATCGGACACCCAGCCGGCCGCCTGTGTTATCCAGGCTATAATTCCCCTGATGTCCGATTAACACAACTCCCGGGCCCGAGTGGACATGACGATAATCAGCGACATCCAGTAGGAGTTCGCCGTCGCCCTGATCCTGGATCCAAGTATGGAACACCGGGATCACCGCTCCGAGGTCAACATCTTCCGCGTCGCTCACGAAGAGTTTTACATTGACGTGCTGAATTTCCATGCGCTCGATCTCCTCCTTAGGCGACGCTAACGGAGCCCATACGGTTGTAGCAGGCGTGCGATGCGTCAATGAAGAGTTGGGCCTCATCAATCAGGTAGCGCGCCGAATCCGGAGTGGCCGGCTGATTCGACGATGCGTGGGCTGCGAACAAGTACTGGGCGAACTTTCCACCCGCGAACGAGTCGAAGAATTTCTGTGTGTCATAGAAACGGGCAGTGAATTCCCCGATGACGCGGTCAGGATCGTCAGGGACGTCCTGGAGTTCCAGCTTCACCAGCGCCTTGGCCGCATGGACCATCGCCAGATAGGCAGTCCGGGCCGCACGTTGGAAGTTGCCCTTTTCCAGATCAACCTGCGCCTCGAAGACCTCGCGCTCGGCGGCGGCAAGATCGAACTCGATCGCCGAAACGACTTCTCCCGCGCATTCGCCTACTCCCAAGTCACCCAAACTGTATTCGCGCGGATCGCCCCAGTCACTGAAGTGTGATCTGTCTTTGTCATCGGCGGAGAGCCGCGTGAGATCCTCCAACAAACCTTGAATCTCTACCTTGCCGGTGCGCTTGACGAAATCCTTAAAGGTCTCACCATTCTTACGGTTGGCCACGTATCTTTCTGCCAGCCGAGTCACCACTTGCGGGATGTTTTTGGATGGGACCGCCATTACGGGTAGACCGTACGAGCCGGCGTTGTTTTCCCATTCTCCCCCCAATACCACCTGGAAGTGAGGAACGGCGTAGCCCGCCATCTTGCGGCTAACGCCATAGAAACCGAGGTCGGCCACGTGATGCTGGCCGCAACTGTTGAAGCAGCCGCTGATCTTGA
>CAZCVY010000101.1:0-23392 GCA_964501985.1 uncultured Acidobacteriota bacterium
CAATATTTAGTATAGTCAACTTAGGAGCAATTGACACTCGAGTTCGCTGGCCGAGCCGGTCGCCATTTGAAGAAAACTGCCAAAGTCCGCCCTGCCTCCTCTTCCGCAACCTTCGGCGATGTTGGATACAACCGAAGCCGCAGCGCGTCGCATTTGGCTGGTCAGACCGTAAAGTTCCTCTTTCGGGAATCGGGCTGTCAATTTGTATACAGCTAGCGTAAGCTGGTGACCTTTTTCCCAAACCTTGAGCTTCTTGAAGTCTTGCATTACGCCCCCCTCTGCACTTGGACTCACCGTAAACGCTGCGATGGCTTACCACCAATGCTGAGGCCTGACAACCAAAATCTGGGGACGGATAACTGACGACGGCAAACTGATAACTGAAGACTGACGCCTAAAGATAGATAATCAAAACCACCGCCCCGGCCCATAAGACGACCACCGAAAGTAATACCGGGTCTGTAAATAACGACCGCGTGGGATTTCCTCCCTGGTCGCGATGGTGAATGAGGTGGAGATAGCGAAAGATACCGAACAAGACGAACGGGATCGTCATCTCCAGCCGTTTGCCGGGGAATTTGCTTTGGACGTCCGGCGACAAGGTGTAGAGCGCGTACGAAACCACGGTGGAGGCGGTGACGATGCTGATGAGCTGATCCAGAAAATACGGCGAGTAGTCAGCCAGAATCGCCCGATGGTCAGAAGCTCGGCGCCCCAGCAAAACCATTTCATGGCGGCGCTTGCTGAGGGCAATGAAAAGCGCCAGCAGCGTCGTGCAAACAATCAACCAGGGGGAAATGGCGACGCGAATCACCAAGCCGCCGGCAATCACGCGCAACAGGAACCCCGCAGCGACAATAAACACATCCAGCAGAAAGACGCGCTTCAAGAACGCGGAATAGAGAACATTGAGGGCAAGGTACGCCGCGACGATGCCAAAAAAGTTGGTGTTAAGCTTCCAGGCCCACAGCAATCCAGCCCCGCCCAAAACCGCGCTGGCGACGGCCGCTGTCCCAGCGTCGAGCTGGCCCGAGGCGATGGGCCTCAGTTTTTTGGTGGGATGCTGACGGTCTTCCGGCGCATCCATGACGTCATTCAAAAGGTATGTCGCGCTTGAGGCAAGGCAGAACACCACGGCGGCCAGCAGGACTTGCCGGCATCGGTCCCAGCGTGTGAGGCTTTGAGAAAAGATCAGAGCGGCGAAAATAAATCCGTTCTTCACCCACTGCTGGGGGCGCAGCTCCTCAACCAGTGCCCGAAGCGTGGAGCGGCGAGGGCGTGCTTCGCCTGCAACCGACACCGATGTTTCGAGGGAGTTCGCATCGGCGCCTTGCGGGCTGGGCATCATCACAACTCCGGCCTATAGGAGGTCCTTGGCGCTACCGCGCTGGAGGGGTCAGCGCTAACTTGGTCGGATTCGCACTCGGAATAAACCAGCGAGCCCGTCGGGACTTGGTCCAGGCCGATGAATCTGACTTCTATAGAACTCCACGATTCGTCGCCCATGATTGAGAAAGTTTTGACTGTCCTTCCCCTTAGAATGAACCGGCAGAAACTATAGAGGCACACCCCTGGCGGATGCGCGAACTGATTCAGGCACCCGCCGCAGGCTCAGTCTATCACGGAACAAGACTGAACAAGCCGGAAGGCTTTGGAAGGCATTTTTGCTTGATCAAAGCTCGCCTTGGCATGGTCGGACACCCATTTGCTCCTTGACAGCTTAGGAGTGATCGGGTACCCTCCTAATCGTCTTAGGGGGACCCATGAACGACCAAGCTCAGCTTCTTCCTGGCACTCTCGATCTGCTCATCCTCAGGGCCGTCTCGCTCGGCCCACTGCACGGGTACGGCATCCTTCTGCGCATCGGGCAAATCTCCGGCAATGCCCTGTTCGTTGAACAGGGCGCGCTCTATCCCGGCCTGTTCCGCCTGGTCCGCCAGGGACTGCTCAAAACGAATTGGGGCACCTCTGAGAACAATCGCCGCGCCAAGTTTTATGAACTCACCGCCGCCGGCCGCAGGCGCCTGGCCGAGGAAACCGACAGTTGGAATCGACTCGCCGCAGCCATCGCCTCCGCCCTCTCCCCGCAACCGGAGGAAGTTTAAAAGATTCGCCACCCGGGATGACCAGGCCCGCGCACCGCTCGGTATTTTCGCACTCGTGGTCATGAGAGAGTAGCAGTCACGCCCAGGTTCTGAGCGGCTTCCCCATTTCCAGAAAGGATTTCAGGCTCGGCAGCACGCGCGGCCAGCCGTTGGCAATTTTGCCCATCATGTCGGCGTTCAGTTCGTCGTCGGTCACGGTCAGGCGCGCCATGTCCGCGACGGCTTCGCTTTCGAACGTGACCCGCGAGTGCTTCGCCATGTCCGCCGCGTCCGCGAGATCGGCCCGGGTCAGCACCAGGCGGCGGGGCAGAACGACTTCCACGTCAAGAGAGCTGCAGGATTCGCCGCGCAGGATCGAGCAAGTCCAGACCGTCCCTCCTACTCAAGTAACTCGCCGGACGGTAGCAGAGCCGTTGGCGTAACGGAAAGTGATCCCTGGGTCGGCTCCCGGCACAACCTACCATGGAGCGGGATGCGGACAAGCCAGAAGGCTGCCTGCAGTCGATGGATCTATGGCTTTCGCTGCGGAAACAACTCGACCATTTCCTATTGCTTCACAATGGGCCCGACGTTACACTGGTTGCAGCAGTAAGGGCGCACACCTGACAACTCAAATCTCGCTGGCTCTTGACGCATTGCGCCAACCTAATTCTTCCATATCACTCTCGTACAAGAAAGGAGGAACGATGCAAATTGACCAAGCCAAGCTCGAAAAATTCATGGGACAGGCAGTGGGTGAGATCGGCGGAGCGATGAATGCCGCGCTGGTGATCGTGGGCGACAAGTTGGGCCTGTACAAGGCCATGGCCGGGGCCGGGCCGATGACCGCGGGAGAGGTGGCCCAGAAAACGGGCACGATGGAACGCTATGTGAGGGAGTGGCTGAGTGCCCAGGCGGCAGGAGGGTTTGTTACGTACGACGCCGCTAGCGAACGCTTCACGCTCCCTGACGAACGAGCTCTGGCGCTCGCAGTCGAGGATAGCCCCGTCTACCTGCCCGGAGCTTATCAGGTTATCGCCTCCGTCATAAAGGACGAGCCCAAGATCACGGAGGCGTTCCGGACGGGGTCCGGTGTCGGCTGGCATGAGCACTGCGCCGACCTCTACCAGGGTACCGAACGTTTCTTCCGCCCGAACTATGCCACCAACCTGGTGAACTCCTGGATCCCTGCGCTGGACGGCGTGGAAGCCAAGCTGAAATCCGGTGCCCGGGTCGCAGACGTGGGCTGCGGGCACGGAGCCTCAACGGTGCTCATGGCAAAAGCCTACCCGAACTCGCAGTTCGTGGGCTTCGACTATCACGCACCGTCAATCGAGTCCGCCTGGAAGTTGGCGGAAAAGGCGGGGCTTCACGACCGGATCGGGTTCCAAGTCGCCTGGGCGAAAGAGTTTCCGGGCAAGGGCTACGATTTGGTGGCGTTCTTCGACTGCCTGCACGACATGGGCGATCCGGTGGGAGCAGCGGCCCACGTGCGGCAAGCGCTGGCGCCGGGCGGAGTGTGGATGATCGTCGAGCCGTTCGCGCACGACCGTTTGGAGCAGAATCTGAATCCGGTGGGACGGGTATTCTATTCCGCGTCCACCATGGTCTGCACGCCGGCGTCGCGTTCGCAGGAAGTGGGCTTGGCGCTGGGTGCTCAGGCGGGTGAATCCCGCCTACGTGATGTGGTCACGAAGGGCGGCTTCAAAAGGTTTCGTCGCGCTACCGAGACGCCTTTCAACCTGGTATTCGAAGCAAAGTAAGGCGGATCTTTTCGGAAGCTCGGCGGCTTTCCCTTGCCGCTCTGGGAACTATCGTGGCGCGGAGGTATTCGGTCTCGAGCCGAATTCTTCCGCAGCCCTTCCTTCCGGAAGACCTGCGCACAGCGCTCGCTTCCTTCACGTCCGTTGCGGTGCGCGCGTGACCGTCACGCCCAGGTTTTGAGCGGCTTCCCCGTCTCCAGGAACGATTTCAGGCTCGACAGCACGCGCGGCCAGCCGTTGGCAATTTTGCCCAGCATGTCGGCATTCAGTTCGTCGTGGGTCACGGTCAGGCGCGCCATGTCCGCGACGGCTTCGATTTCGAATGTGACCCGCGAGTGCTTCGCCTTGTCCGCCGCGTCCGCAGGATCGGCCCAGGTAAGCACCAGGCGGTGGGGCGGAACGACTTCCACGACTTCGCCGACCAACCGCACGGTGCGTTTGCCGTCATCGGCCACGTGCTGCCACGGCGACCCTGGTTTCCAGTTGGAAACGTCCTCATGCCCCCAGTATTGCCGCGTCAGTTCGCCTTCCAGCAACGCCTTCCATACCTCCTCCGGCGTAGCTGCGATGTAGAGCGTATAGACGAATTTCGAATTACTCATCCTGGCCTCCTTCCAATTTGTTTTTAAAGTTGTAGAGCGCCCGCAGACGCTGCCGTTCGTGTTTCCCAATCCACCTTTCGTAGATTTCATGTACGGGAATTGGGTTGAAGTAGTGGTGCTTTTCCCGCCCCCGCCAAATCACGGTCACAAGATTCGCGGCTTGGAGAAGGTCGAGGTGTTGAGTCATGTTTCCTGAAAAGACAGGTGCGGTTGAGTAGCGGGAATCGGGATTGCGGACAGGCGCGTACGCTCGCGCCCTAACCACTGACATCCCGAAGCGATGGTCGCTGTCCCCCGCTTACGGAACCATCCAGCCCAGCCAGTAGGCTTGCGCCAGGGCGATCAGACTGAGCAGCAGGGCCAGCAGCAAGCTGTGGCCGAGCGTGGACCGAACCACGTCACCCTCATGCCCCACCAAGCCTACCGTAGTCACTCCCACAGCGATGTTCTGGGGAGAGATCATTTTTCCTGTCACTGCTCCAGAGGAATTAGTGGCGGCCAGCAGAATGGGGTTCACCCCGATCTGATGGGCGGCGGCTACCTGGAGGTTTCCGAACAGGAGATTGCTGGAAGTATCGCTGCCGCTCAGAAAGCAAGCAATCCAGCCCAGGAACCCGCTGACCAGGGGAAACAGTTTTCCCATCCCTGCCAGGAATGCTCCCAAGGTGTAAGCCATTCCCGAGTAGTTGTAAAGATACGCCAGGGCGACGATCAGTCCAACGGTCAGCGCGGGCAGGCGAAGCTGGCGCAGAGTCTTTACGCCGGCCGCGGCCACCACTCGCGGCGAGGCGCGCAGAAACAGGGCGCTGAGCAGCATCGCCGTGAGCCCGGCGGTTCCCGCCGCCAGGGGTTGAAAGGCGAATGCGGCAGCATAGGGCTTGTTGTAGAGCGTGATGAAGACGGCGTTGTGCAGGTGAGGGACCAGCAGGGTTTGCTGGCCGCGGGCGAACAGGTGGAAGTACGACCAGACAATCATCACGGCAGCCACCATACCCCAGGGCGTCCAGGCGGCGAACGACTGCCCCAGCGTCAGGTGAGCTTCCGGCTCGCGCGGATTTTCCGTCTTTGCCGCACCCGCATCAACTCCACGGCGTGTGGGTTTCCAAAACCGCAGAAGTCCAACCACGCAGGCGGTGGAAAACATGGCGGCAACCACGTCCACGGCGTAAGGCCCCCAGAAATTCGAGCAGGCGAATTGAGCGAGCGCGAAGCTTCCGCCACCGACGAGCGCAATCGGCCAGGACCTCTTCAATCCCTTGCCGCCGGCGACGACCCAAACCAGATAGCCCGGCAAGATCAAGGAAAGGAACGGGAGTTGCCGCCCCACCATGGCGGAAAGCTTCATCAGGTTGAGGCCCGTCACTCCAGCGAGCGCGACGATGGGGATTCCCAGTCCGCCAAATGCCACCGGGGTCGTGTTGGCGATGAGGGCAAGGGTCACCGCCTGGCGCGCCGTGAATCCCAAGCCGAGCAGCAGAAAGCCCGCCACGGCCACGGGAGAACCAAAGCCGGATGTACCTTCAAGCAAGGCTCCGAAACAAAACGCCACCAGGATCGCTTGCACGCAGGGGTCACCGGACGCGTGCTCGCTCATCCATCGGCGCAGCAAATCGAAATTGCCAATGTCGACGGTAAGGTTGTAAAGCCACAGCGCGGCAAAGACGATCCAGAGAATCGGCCAGAGAGCGTAAACAAAACCATACAATCCGCTGATCGCGGCCAAGGGTACGGGCATGCCCCACACAAAAATGGCAAGGAGGAACGCGGTGGCCAAGCCCAACGCGGCGGACAGTGCTCCACTCTTGCGCAGTCCGCCCATCAAAATCAGAACCACGGCCAGCGGCAACGTGGCGAGAAGCGCCGAGACCCCCAGGCTGTGCGCGGGGGCGAGGGGCTGCGGCCACAAAAAGGCCAGGACGGCGGAGTGACGAGGGACAAGTGACGAGTGACGAACAGCAAGGTGGCTTGCGCACTGCATTGCGCGGGCGACGGGGGGTGAAACACAGGTTGCAAGCATGCAATGTCCTGGCACGGATTTCTCAGCGCGACGGCCGGGCGATGGACGGATTCTCTGGCGCCGCCCGTTGTCTGCCTACTGCTTTCTGCCTACTGCTCACTGACTATGAATGTCTGCCAATTCCTGCTCGGTGAAGCCCACCAGCTCCGGCTCAATGGCGAGGGCCATGCCGGTTTTCGCCCGAACGGTCTGCCGGATGTGCTGGGCCAGGGCGATCACGTCCGCGGCCGTCGCGCCGCCCTGGTTGAGCAACACCAGCGGCTGGGTTTCGTTCACCTGCGCGCCGCCGATGCGATGCCCCTTGAGGCCGCAGACCGAAATCAAGAAAGCCGTGAGTATCTTGATTTGGTCACGCGAGGGGAAGCGAGTCCGCATCTCTTCCAGTCGTGCGAGTTCCTGCGAAGAGAAGTTGCGCGCGATGTTCTCGTGCAGCACCGCGTATTCGGCTTCCGACAGGGACAGGTTTTTGAAGAACGAGCCGGCATTCCCGCCCCTTTCCTCGCGCGGGAAGGGAAACTTGCTGTCGCGGATGGAGATAATCGCCTGGCGGATTTCTGCGAGAGAAGGTTGGGTCGAACCACGCGCCGCAAAGTAAGTCCGCAAGTCGGGATAGTCGAGCTGAGGGCGCCCATGCTTCGTGAGGCGAAGTGTAAGCCCTAAGATAATGAGCTGCCCGCGCGCGGTTGTGTTGAAGATGCTGCGCCGGTAACCAAAACCACAATCTGCGGCGCTCAGGGCGCGCGGCGTGCCAGTGGAAATTTCCACCACCCGGGCCGACTGGACCACGTCACTCACTTGTTGGCCGTACGCGCCGATGTTTTGGACGAGTGCCGCTCCCGCCTGGCCGGGGATGTGCGAAAGGTTTTCGATTCCCCACATGTCTCGCTCCACCGTGTGTTGGACGATGTCGTCCCACTTTTCACCCGCGTTGATTTCCAGGGTTACGGTCTCGTCGTCTTCATGGAGGATTCCCGTTCCCACGCACGCCGGGTTCAGCACCACGCCGTCGTATCCGCGGTCATTCACCAGGATGTTGCTTCCGCCTCCGAGGACGAAGAGCGGCACCCCGCGCTGGCCGGCAAAGTCGATGGCCGCACGGAATTCCTCCAGGGAAGCGGCGTGGGCGAAATATCGCGCGGGTCCGCCGATCTTGAAAGTGGTGTACGGCTTTAGCGGTTCTGCCTCGTTGAAGACAAGGCCCGCGGCGCCGATTGGAGAAGGCATAAGGCGTGATTGTAACAGGTCAATGGACGCGCCGCTCCTGGCCCGCCCAATATTTTTCGCGAAGGACTTTCTTCAGGATTTTCCCGGTTCCACCTTTCGGCAGGGAATCGGCAAATTCAATGGACTTGGGGATTTTGAATCCCGCGAGATGCTTACGGCAATGATTCAACAGTTCGGCTTCGCTGCATTCGAGTCCGGGCCGCAGGGTAATCACGGCTTTGGCAACTTCTCCCCATTGCGCGTCGGGAATAGCAATGACGGCGCATTCCAATACGGCGGAGTGCTGATAAAGCACGCGTTCAATTTCCGCCGAGGCCACATTCTCGCCGCCGCTCAGAATCATGTCCTTCGACCGATCGACAATCAGGATGTACCCTTCCTCATCGATTGTGCCAAGGTCCCCGGTGTGGAACCAACCGTCGCGAATGGCAGCGGCCGTGGCTTCCGGCTGGCGCCAGTACCCTTCCATCACCACGTCGCCGCGGACGACGACCTCACCCACTTGCTGGCCGTCGGCGGCGACGTCGCGCCCATCGAGGTCGACCACGCGAATCTCAGTGCCTGCCATGGCGTAGCCTGCTGTCGCCTTGCGGCGGAGATTCTCCTCTTCAGGTTCGTCCTCGATGTGTTCCTTGATGTGGGCCATGGTGATGACAGGCGATGTTTCCGTGAGCCCATAACCCCCCTTTACTACACAACTGGGGATTTTCTTTTCCACCTCGCGGATCAGAGCCGTGTTAGTGGGAGCGCCGCCCATCATGACTTCATGCACGCTGCTCATGTCGTATCGGGAAAAGTCCGGATGATTCAGCAGGGCGATGACCATGGCGGGAACCATGTGCAGACGCGTGACCCGCTCGCCCTGAACCAGCGCCAGGACCGAAGGGGGATCGAACTTTCGCAGCATCACGTGCCGCGCCCCGGACAGGGTGAAGATATGAGGCGCACCCCAACTGTTGACGTGGAAGAGCGGCACCGTGTAGAGGTGCACATCGCGGTCGGAGGCGCTCATGCCCAGGGCAGTATAAAAGGCGTGCAAATAGAGATTGCGGTGCGTCAGCATAACCCCTTTGGGATACGCGGTCGTGCCACTGGTGTAAAACAATTCGGCCACGGAGTTTTCGTCAATTTCGCCGTAATCAATACCGGCAGGCTCGTAGGCGGCCAGCAGTTCGTCATAGGTGTTATCAAGCGCCCAGGCAGGCTTCGCATCGCGCAGAGAGATGTAGTACTCAATCGACGGGGCGCTAGCCCGCAGCGCCTCCACCAACGTCATGAACTCGGGATCAAAGCAAAGGACGCGAGGGGCGGCGTCGTTCAAAATGTAAGTCAGCTCTTCCGGAGCCAGGCGGATGTTCATCGCCAGCAGGACGGCGCCGATCTGCGGCACGCCATAGTACGCTTCCAGCAGTCGATGGCAATTGAAGCTCAGGTAGGCAACGCGGTCGCCCTTCCGCACCCCAAGACGCAAGAGGGCGGCGGAAAGCCGGTCGGCGCGCTCGTTGAATTGTCGATAAGTGAAGCGATCCTTGCCGCACACGACGCCGATCTTGTGGCCAAACAGTTGCGCCGCGTGCCGTTTGAACCGCACAGGCGTGAGGGGGAGCAGCATTTGCACCTCTCTTTAATCTATTGGGCGGAAGAGTACCGGTCACAGGCGTCGCGAATGGCGCGCATCAGTTTCTCGTTCGCGCCACCCGCGCGCAGACGGTCTTCCGCCGCGCGATCCAACTGGAAGTTGACGCCGTGCTGCTGAATGAGTATGAAAATACGGTCCTTCGAGACATCGCTGCCTTGCAGCAGGTGCAGAATTTGGCTGACGCTCAGCGCCTGAGAGTCACCGGGGGAGAGTCTCGCGCCGGCCATATAGCGGGCGGATTCAATCAGCTTCTGGGTGGCCCCGGCCGAGCGAAGTTTCTCCTCCACCTCGGGGCTGACCTGGAAGTCGACACCGTTGTCTTCGATGTTGGCAATGATGTTCGCTTCCGGCACTTGGGACTGGAGCAGACTCAGCACGTCATCGAGCTTCACGGCACTCGACTGGTAACTGCGCAGTTCGGGTGCGGCAGGGTTGTGAATCGCCACCAGCAGTTTGGGTTCGGCGCCAAGATCGCGCAGCTTCTCGTCGGTGTCGGGCGACGGCAGGAAACTTACACCGCACGCCACGACGAGTTGAATCAGCCGGTCCATCGTGACGCCCGCGTGCAGCAGCTCGGACAGCGCCGTGAACTCGATGATTTTCGCGCGGCTGCCGCGCCGGCAGGGTCCCGCCGGAGTATGCAGGTTAAAAGAGGCGGCGATGACCCGGCCGTTGGTTTCGGTGGCTTTCACGGCAATGGCGTTATTGCCGGGCAAGAGTTCGAAGCCGGGACGGAGGTGAAGGTTCAGCCGCAGCACCTTGCCGTTGATGCCCGGCCGTGTTTCCGAGATCCGCGATGCGGCGGCGCCGTTCACCGTGGGAAAGATTTGGCCATAATCAAGGTTGTCAGCGTCGGGCGAGAGAATATGCAACAGAACCACTTGAACGTCGGCGGATTCAAGGTAGACGGTGGGCTGATCGGTGGCCGTGATTTTCGCCTCAGGAACTTCGATTTGGACGGAGGGGGAGTTTTCAGTTGGAACGCCCCGAACAGATCTGGCACCAATGAGAACTCCCCCGATGACCATCAATAAAATCACGGGCCGAACAGCAGGCGGCCGCGCGTTCAGCATAACGATGCTCCGCAAACGACTATTGGTTTTTGTTGACGGCCGGCACCACGTTCATGGCGGCCCCGGTCACAGCGCTCCCGGTGCGCGTGAGATTTCCACCCACCAACGCGGCCTTTCCAACCGCTTGCTTCGTTCCCGGCACCTTTCGAGCGGACGAGTCGAACTTGCTGTTGGTCACAAGCCCGGGCTCTACCCCTCCTCCGCCGGCCGTCATCAGGAGGCCGCCACCAAGGGGAGCTTCCGGGAAGCCGGGCTTCCAGCGGGTGTCACCCAGCAGCCGCAGATAATCATAAAGGATCTCCATGTTGGGGGGCAGCGTACCACTATACTTCGCGGCGTCCACGCGCGCATCCTGGTAGGAGGTGACGTACTCTTTGATTGCCTGGACGGCCTCCTGCTGGCTGGCCGAGTCAGGCTTGTCAATCAGCAGAAGAGCGCGCTGAAGTTGTGCTTCAGGGATGAAGTGCCGATTGGCGTCGAGCTTGATGGCGCTCGCCAGCTCAATGTTTGCCTGGTCGCGCTCGGCGCTCGTGCGCGCAAGCAGCTTCAAGACCTGGCCGTAGTAGTACCGTGCGCGGGCGTCGTCGGTGCGCAATGCCACGGCTTGGCTCAGGTTCTTCCGCGCCATGTCGAACATATCGAAGTAGAGCGACAGGATCCCGTTATCGCGCTTCAGTTCCGCCATCATCAATTGATAGTCGGGACTGGTCCCGATCAGTTGGGAGGCGGCCAGCTTCTTCTGGTAGTCCGGCTTGAGCGTGGTCCCAATCGCCTTCTGGGCGTATTCGGTGCGGTCCTGGATGCGCTTTTTGTTCCCCAGGAATCCCAGTCCGACGCGTTGATCCACCGTAACCGCACTGGTCATCGCGAGGTACAATTTCGGCACTTCCTGAATGTCATAGTTCTTGTCCAGCGTATTCTTGAGAGCAAAATCATCGGCGGCGTTTTCTTGGACGAAATCCCAGTCCACGTCAATGCGCCGGGAGAATGCCGCGCCCAGCACTGCTCCGGTGATAGCTCCGCCGCCCCCTACCAACGCCGCAGATTCAGTGCTGCCGCCCCGCGCACCCCCCACCAGTGCTCCTGCTGCGCCGCCAATGATAGCACCGTAAATGGCGGTTTTGCGTTCCTGCCGGCGATTGTATTCTTGCTCGGCGAGTGCGGACATTACCTTGACCTTCCAGTGGTCCAGATAAACGTGGGCGAGCTCGTGGCTCAGGATATAAGCCATCTGCGCCTCGTTGTCGGTGAGCGAAATGAGGCCTGTGGAAATGAAGACCGTTCCGGTGGAAAGTGTGTATGCCAGCGGTACCGGCGATTGAATGACCTTGAAGGCGTAAAGCTTCTGCGAGTCTGCGGGCACCAGCGACTGACCCACGCGGTTTACGTAGTCCTGCACGCGCGGATTATCGTAAAGCGCGCGATGGATCTTGATCACATCGCCTTCCTTCACCACAATTTGTTGCGAGTCCGAGGTGTTGATGCCGAAGGCCTCCATGGCGTGCTCGCTTTGAAGGTCCTGATAGGCCTGGTCCACCCGGTCGTGGAAATCCGGGTCCGCCGTGTACTCGTCCTGGGCGAATTCCGCCAGGTTGGCGTATTTCTTCGCTTGCTCGTCCCGGCGCTTCTCGGCCTTCTGCTGAAGTTCCTCTTCCTTGTCCTGGTCACTCTTGTGCTTCAGTCCCAATTGCGCCGAGGCAACCTGAGTGAAGAAGAGCAGCAGAAACATAAGGCTTACCGAAGCGCCATAAAAAGCACGCGTGGGCCTAAGCATGGCACACCCCCTAATTGTAATGTCCTGAGTAATCCAACTTTACCCCAAGGAAAGGTTGATTTCAATCACCACCACATCTGGTAGTGTGTGTATGCCACAATATGGCATATGGTAGTAGAATTGACTCTCGATTTTGGCCCGGGGTTAGAGGTGGATTGACAGGTTTTTTGTGGGGAAGGTTCTGAAACCGATGAGGCATCGAGCAAACGGATTCTCGGAAAACTCGAGGATTAGGGTTGCCCCTTGGGCCATCGGCGCGGCGATCGTATTCGTGGCGGCACTTCCAGCTGCGCCGTCAGCGTTGCTCGCCCAGAGGCAGCAGATCGTTTGGAGCGATCAGGAAAAGCCCATCGTGCAGGCTTTGCAAGGGCTGCGCTCCCTGCCCGACGATACGAGAGCGGGGGCGACCAAGCAACTGGCCCTCGACATCCGCGCGCTCCCGCCGGGCGATCACAAGCTGAGGCTGGCCAATGAGCTGGCGATGCTCTCCACCGAAGGTGACTTTGGCCACGACGCCTTGCAGGAAGTCGCAACTACGCTGGCCACGGCCTTGGCGGAGCATCCGGCTCCGGACGACCGCGGCGAGCCTGCCGAGCCCTACCTCGAACTGGCTCAATTGGTGCGCTGCGAGCACGTGCAGGCTTCAGTAGACTCACCCCAATTTGGCAAGGCCATGGCAGAACTCGAGGCGTACGACAAGGACCGGCAGCAGGCGGACTTTACGCTGACCGACCTCAATGGCAAACCGTGGAGCCTGAAGAGTCTCCAGGGGAAGGTGGTGCTGGTGAATTTCTGGGCCACATGGTGCCCGCCTTGCCGCAAGGAAATGCCGGATCTCGAGGCGCTGTACCAGCAGTTTCGAAAACAGGGCCTGTTGGTCCTCGCCATTTCCGATGAAGACGCGGGCAAGGTTAAGCCCTTCATCGCGGAAAAGGAGATTTCGTACACCGTGCTGCTCGACCCGGGCGGCAAAGTGAATACTTTGTTCCACGTCTGGGGCATACCCAATACGTTCATTTACGATCGCAGCGGAAAACTCGCGGCGGAATCGATTGACATGCGCACCCGCAAGCAGTTTCTCGGCATGTTGGCGCAAGCCGGCCTCTAGTAGCGCGACAGAGCCTCGACATTCCCCGCGATGCACTATGATTCCCGAAACCTGACGCATCACGCGCGGTCACTGGTGTCCCGCGCCCGAGCGTTACTTTGCGTCGGTACGCACAGGCGGCTTGTAGAGTTGCGCCGCGTCAACGAAATAGCCGTCGGTGTACCGGTCGTGGTGGCGAACCCAGGCCATGGTATGGGCCAGACCTTCTTCATCTCGGCCCTTCGGCGCCAGGTCGAGGAAGTTGTAGGTGCCCACCAGAATGTCGAGCCCGCGCGCGTAGGTGGAATAGGTGTGGAAGATTTCGCCGGCCTCGTCCTTGTAGAACACACTAGCTCCGGGCGCCTCCTCACTGGGGAACTCGCCCACTGCGTAGTTGTATAGCACCTTGCCCTTTGCCTTGTCCTCACTCGTAAAGGACACATGATAGTCGTAGTTGAAGTCGCTTCCAAACGACGACACCCACGTGAACCGCCAGCCCATCCTTTTCTTGAAGGTTTCAATTTCCGCTAGCGTCGCGCGCGAAACTACCGCCAGCGTGACGTCGCGATGCGCAAGATGCACGGCGGCGCCGTCAAAATGGTCGGCCAAATACGAGCAGCTCGGGCAACCCTCTTTCCACCCGGGGCCGAACATGAAATGATAGATGACGAGCTGATGGCCTTTGCCAAAGAGATCGGCGAGCGTCACCTTGCCGTTGGGCCCCTCGAATACGTATTGCTTCTCTACCTTTTCCCACGGCAGTTCGCGGCGCGCCCGGCTTAAATCATCGCGCAGCCGGGTGAATTCCTTTTCCTTGGCCAGATGTTCCTTGCGGGCCGCCACCCACTCGGCCGGCGATACGACTTTGTGATGCTGGGGTTGCGTGCTGCTACCTGCCATCGTGATTCTCCTTTGATTGGATTTTTTCCGCCACGTTCTTCGAGCCGAATTTCTTGAGGACGATTGCTGCGAACCCGCCTGCCGAGGTTGCGCCGCTAGTAATCAGTGCCACAGTTGAGATGCACGCAGGACACATGTGATCCTCCTTTCGTGACGCGGATATGCACCGCGACCGAAATCACACGACGCGGGGATCGGATGAAGCCTCGGCGCGCTTGCGGACCCGTTCGAGGATGGCCCCCCAGCCCTTGCCGACGTTTCTCTTAAGATCCTCCTCAATGAATCCCAGCGCGGTGTGCCGGAATGTGATCAAGGTTCCGCCGTCGGCCTCGGACAGCCGGTATTGCACGTTCGACGCAAACGGATAGGAAGCGAATAAGGGCCCCGTGATTTCGAGCAAGGTCGGGCGTTTGATGGCCTGCACGTGCCCCCAGAAATGGCCATTGTCGCCGCCCAAGTCGCGATACCACCTTCCGCCCGGCCACGGCTCGATTTTCATCGGCATGGGCTTGCCGTCCTCCACCTCGTTGTAGGGCCCAATTTGGTCCAGCAATGCGGCGAAAGTCTTTTCGATCGGCGCACTGACATGAATTTCCTGATTGATGTTTAGCGTCAGATCTTCGACGGTCTGTGCCGGCTGAGTCACGTTTCCTCCTCGCAGTGATGTTGGAATTGAATACCGTTCACGGCTCCGTTTATTCCTCGGCTCGTTCCTTGATGCGGATCAATTGGTGCTGCCAGAAGCGTTCGAATTTGCCCGCCCACTCGTATAGCGGCCGGATCGCCTCGGCATTGGTTCGATAGAGCTTCTGGCGGCCATCGCGCCGCACACGGACAAGGCCAACGTCGCGCAGCACGCGGAGGTGCTTGGAGACGGAGGGCTGCTCCATGCCCAGCGCTGCCACAATATCGCCGACGGGACGGTCCCGAAGCGCGAGATAGCTCAGGATTTCCCGGCGGCGGGGTTCAGCGACCGCATTGAAAGCATCAGTAGTGGTGGCAGCCCGTGCCATGTGGAAACACTAAATTCCTATATGGGAATATGTCAAGCGATTTCTTCCTTTCACTACCAGAGGGCCGCGCAACTTTCTAGAGGGGGAGCGGGCGAACGAGGGGCTTAACCGCGTGCGCTCCGAGTGATGGCGCTGGCCAGGTTCAAATGGCGGGGTTGCCGGTCACAAAATTTGGGTCGGATTCTAAGGCAGGGAGTTTGACTTTGCCAGAATCTGGTTTTGAGCTGACGCGCGCGTCCTCCTGCTGCCACTTCTTTGCCAACTCATTTAACTCGTCCAGGACCTTGGAGATATCCTTCATCCGGCTCGTGATCCCATATGTTACGGCAGGGGGAATGGTGGGTTTGTAATCCCGGAACACGAACCCTTTTTCTTCCAGGATGCGGAGCCGCTCGGTCAGGACCCGCGATGAAATCCCGGCCACCTGCCGGCGCAGCTCTCCAAAGCGAGTTGGCCCATGGGTGCTCAAAGTCCAAAGAATGTGCATGGTCCATGGGCGGGCGAGCACCTCCAGTAAACCATGGAAAGGGCACGCTTTAGGTACTTCGATCTCGCGTTGCATCCCTCGGCCTCACCTGGTTACTTTAAAATGCCTACTTTACAAAAGCAAGTAGTTACTTAAAATAACTATGGTGGGTGCATGAGTCGCCTACAAGACGATAAAACGGAGGGTTCAATGAAACTGCTTAAAATCGATTCCAGTGCTCGCCGCAATTCCATCTCCCGCAAGTTGACGGCACAGTATGCCGAAGCATGGGCCAAGAACCACCCCGGCGGCGAGGTCATCGAGCGCGATCTCGCCGCAATTGCCTTGCCCCTCGTTACCGATGAATGGGTGGAGGCCATGCGCGTCGATCCTTCCCAATTAACACCAGCCCAACGGCAAACACTTGCGGTATCCGATGCTCTGATCGATGAGATCGAGAAGGCCGATGTGATCGTGATTGGCGCTCCGATGTACAACTTCAGTATCTCGTCCTCACTCAAGGCATGGATCGACCAGGTTGTTCGGATCGGGAAGACAGTCGTCTATGGTGCAGAGGGCCCCAAGGGGCTTCTTGCGGGCAAGAAGGTCTTTGTCCTCACCTCAAGAGGAGGCTCTTATGGGCGCGGAACACACTACGAGAAATTTGATTTTCAGGAGCCTTATTTGCGGCATATGCTGGGATTCATTGGCCTTACAGATGTAACGTTCGTTCATGCCGACAACCAATTGCGGCCGTCTGCAGGCCCTTCCCTCACGGCCGCAAGCGAGCAGATTGCCAAGCTCGCTGCCTAATGCAGTCACAACCGCGCCCGCCTGCGAAGATCCGCGGACCTACAGATCAGGTCGCGCTTCGGCTCCTCGTTTCGAGGTCGAGGCGGCATCGCGCCGCCACGTGGCGGGGTAATCCCGCCGTTACGTGACGCCCTCCACTCAGAATTCGTAATTCAGCATTCATAATCGTTCATTCATACCGCAGCGCTTCGACGGGATGAAGGTGGGAGGCGCGGAGGGCGGGGGCGAGTCCGCTCAAAAGGCCAACCATCAGCAGGATGACGGTGGATATCCCGATCGTACCCAATGAGATTGTCAGGTGGATATCGCCTTTGCCGGACGTGTCTTCGTAGAGTGGACCGTAAAAGGGCAGGGTGCCGATAGCGGCGGAGAGGCCATAGGCGAGCAGAATGCCCAAGATCCCTCCCGCTACCGCCAGCACCAAGGCTTCCACCATGAATTGCGCCTGGATGTGGCGCCGCCGGGCTCCCAGTGCTCGCCGCAGGCCGATTTCGCGAATGCGCTCGTCGACGGCCACCAGCATGATATTCATCAAGCCAACGCCGCCGATCCCCAGGGTCAATGCTCCCACAAAGGTGAAGAGAGCTTCGAACCCGATGGTGATGCCGTCGATGATGGGGCGGAACTGCTCGCGCCCGAACATCTGGATGGCCCGCTCGTCGGTGGGGGAGAAGCGCTGGCGCTTGGCCACCGCGGCGCGCACTTGGGCCATGGACGGCTTTTCAAACTGCGGCGCGATGGGCTCGTAGACAAGCACCGAGGCGTAGCGCGTATCCCAGAGGTCGCCGGCCGTAGAGTAGGGGATGAAAGCGCACTCGTCGTCGGCGTTGAAGTAGTTGCTGTCTTGAATCTTAAGTTCCATTGTCCCGATAACGGTGAAGCGCATGCCGCTAATGCGCACCGTCTCGCCGATCGACGGCCTGCCGGCGAAAAGCTTCTCGCGGAGGCGAGAGCCAATGAAAACCACGCGGCGGCGCTCGAGTTCATCTTCCGGGCTCAGCCAGCGGCCTTCGCTTGGGACTTCATTGCGCATCTCGCCATACTCCGGACAGACGCCGCGAATGGCCGTGCTCGACATGCGATCTGCGTACGAAGCAGGCAGCCAGCGGACACTCTCCATGCACACCGTCTTCACCAGCGGGGCCTCCGCCCGGATGTTCTCAACGTCCACCTTCTCGAAGACCACGTGCTTGCCGGCCCGCTCGCCCCCTGCCTGCTCGCTGGTCTGCTGCGGCCAGCAAATGACGGCCCCCTTGCCGAAGGCATCGAACGAGGCAACAACAATGCCGCGCAGGCTCCTGCCGTAGGCGATCAACAATGCCACCGCCGCAATTCCCCACACAATGCCGAGCATGGTGAGGAAACTGCGCGTCGGCTGGCGACGGAGCGAGATGTAAGCTTGCTTCAGGATTTCGATTAGCATATAGCTCTCACGATCAGCTAAAACATCAAGTCAAGAGTCAAAGCGCAAAAGTCAAAAGTAAAGAACCATGCGGCATTGACTTTTGTGCGGTGAGTTTTGATTTGCTCTTCATGGCAAGGTACGAACTTCTTGCTTTCTTCGCACGGCATTTGGGGTCTTGAGCTTTTCACTTTTGCCTTTTGACTTTTGCACTTTGCCTTTTTATTTGTCCCTTCTAACGCCCGACCTGCGGTGGATGAGCCGCAGGGCCGGAGAGCTTGCCCTGCGCTACCAACTCCTGCCGGACTCACCCTCCCGCCTCGAACCGAAGCGCCTCGATGGGATCCACTCGGGCGGCTCGTGTGGCCGGGTAGAGGGCGGAGACCACTGCGATCGCGCCCAGCACCGCAAATGACATCGTGCCGGATTGCCACGTGGGAAGCATGCCTGCAAAGAAGGGTGGCATGGGGAGCAGGTTGACGAGTCCACACAGTGCGTAAGCTAATCCCAGTCCTGCTCCGCCGCTGAGGAAAACAATGATGAGCGTCTCGACGAAAAACTGCTGGAGGATGGCGCCGGAGCTGGCCCCCACCGCCTTGCGCACGCCGATCTCCCGGGTGCGTTCGCGCACGGCCACTAGCATGACGTTCATTACCCCGATGCCACCCAGAAGCAGTGTCGTGATTCCCATGGCTCCCATGAAGTACTTCATCGCGTCCATTAGCTTCCCAACTGCCTTGGCATTCTCCACCGTATCCCAAACGGGCGAGGCTTCTTTGTCCAGGGGATCAAAGTTGTGCAGGCGTCCCAGCGCGCGCTTGACCTGGTACTTGCAGGTTTCGTGGTCCTCGAGTGAATTGGGAACCACAAGCAACTGATCGAGTGCCGTGGGCAAAGCCGGCGGCTTGCTGGGGAAATCGTGCAGGATGGCGCTGAAGGGGACAAAGACCTTGTCCACGTCCCAACCGTCGTAGCAACTGTTCTGATCTTTGGAGGTCATAACCCCGACGACCGTATAAGGGATGTCGTCAAGGAAGATCGTCTCGCCAATGGCCGAACGGCTGGAAAACAGTTGCTTCTTGATGTTGCTGCCAAGGAAAGCCACGCGGCGGCCGGCTTGCTCATCCCCCCAGTCGTAGAATCGGCCCGATTCAACCTTCACCGAGCGCACCTCGGCAAACGGCGGGTATGAGCCGGTGACCAGGGGAGAGGCATTGTTATAAAGGCTCCGAGCTTTCAGACCGCTTCGCTCAAGCTCCGGCAACACATAGCGGCAACAGGTGGCCTCTTCCCGCACTGGCGCGACGTCGCCCGCCTGCCAGGTTACCTCGCGGCCCGCGCGCAGACCGCCTGCCTGCATGCTGGTCCGCCCATGGAAGAAGATTATTAAGTCCTTGGCAAAGGTTTCCTGCTGCTTCGCCTGCCCAACGCGTAAGCCTTCTCCGGCGGCTACCATTAGAGTGATGGAAATGATGCCCCAGGCGATCCCAAACATGGTTAGGAAGGTCCGCAGCTTGTGCGACCACAAGGTACGGAGCGTGTCGAGGAGTAAGTCAGTGAAGATCATTTGTCCTTCGTCCTTTGTCACTTGTCCTTCGCCCTTTGGTCTCTCTTCGATTGCGACCCGAATCGGTGCAGGCACTATGTGCAAGGGACCAATGACAAAGGACTACGGACGTCTTTACTGCAGTACCACCTGCTGCCCATCCTTCAACCCACTGATCAGCTCGGTTTTGACGCCGTTGGAGATTCCAAGCTTCACGGGGAGTTTTTGTTTGCCGATCTTGGTGCCCGGCGCGGGAGTCTCCACGAAGGTGTTACGGTCCTTGTCGTAGATGACCGCCGCTTCGGGAACTTGCAGCACGTTCTGCTTCTCTTCCAGGATGATCTCGGCGTTAGCGGTCATGTTCGCTTTAAGCTCGCCGGCGGGGTTTTGAATGGAGACCTTGACCTCGAACGTGGTGACGTTGTCCTTTTCCACGCCCATGGGAGAAATCTTCGTAACTTTGCCCTCAAACTTCTTGTCCTTGAGCGACTCCACGACAATGCGAGCGCGTTGACCCATGTAAACCTTGCTGATGTCGGCCTCGTCGACTTTCCCTCGGACGTAGACCTCGCTCACATCGCCCAGCGTCATCACCAGAGTCGCCTGCGAGCCGAGAATCAAGATGGAACTGACCGCGTCGCCCACTTCCACATCGCGAGAGAGCACCAGGCCGTCCATCGGGCTTACAATCGTCGAATTGCGCAGGCCTTCCTCGGCGCTTTCTAACGCCGCTTGCATTTGGGCCACTCGGGCCTTGGTGCGAGCGATCTCCGCCCGGCTCACGGCCAAGTAGCGCTGCGCGGACATCTGCTTGTTAAGGCCCAGTTGGTAAGTCTTGTTGGCATCGTCCAGGGTCGAAGCGGAGACCACTCCCTCGGCTGCCAGCTTGCGATTCCGCTCGACGGCGGACTTCAGAAACGGAAGGTCCGGACCCTCGGCATCGACCTTGTTGCGCTCATACGTGGCTTGGGCGGACTCGACGGCCGCTTGGGCAGCTTGTAGGTTGGCCCGGGCTTCGGCCACACTGGCTTGCAACTGCTCCTTGTCAAGCTCCACCAGAACCTGTCCAGCCTTTACGCGGTCGCCGTAATCCGCGAGAATCTTCTCGACAATGCCGCTCGCCTTGGACTTGACCTCGACTTTAGCGAGGGGCTCGATCTTGCCCGTGGCCACCACCGAACGCGCCAGGTCGCCGCGAGTTACGCTCGCCAATTTCGAAGGATCAATCGTGTTGTTGGGACGCAATGCCGCGGAAATCCCAATGCCCCCGCCTACTACAATGAAGCCGACAATCGCCAGGACGTACCATTTCTTGCGCTTGCTATGATGAGTGTTCGCCATATTTGTCTCCGGACGGCTCGTACCAATGCTACCTTCTAAATCCTCATACGCGTCCCAACCCGCGAATGTTCCCGCTTCACGAGGTCAGCGCAGAGGAGAGGCTCGCGGAAAGGAAGGCGTCATCTCCGCTTCCTTGGTGAATTGAGATTGAAGGGGTGTTTCTGACGGGGTCGCTAACGCTCGAGGAACAATCCTTGAGCAAGTCGGCTGGGAGTCTGGCGGTGCTTTCGTGAACGGACGGGGTCGGCCGCGTGCCTGCCAACGGCTTGCACAGGGCCGAGGGAAGGGCCGGGATATCCGCATCCGGCGGCCGCGCTGGGAACGTTAGACTGGCGGCCTACGTCCGAGGGTCGAAGACACTTAATCCTCTCGTCCCGAGGGTTCTTTAATGTTAGTCAGATTTAACCCGGGGCCTAATTGACCTTGGGAGAATTTGGGCTCGCCGGCGGTTGCAGGTAGCTTACCGGGGAGCTGACCACATCGATTTCGACGCGCGTCAGGCCCTCCCCTGTGAACCCGAGCTCTCGTGCCGCTGCCCACGAGACGTCGATCAGTCGTCCATCGACCCCTGGGCCGCGATCATTGATCTTCAACAGGGTGGATTTAGAATTCTTGAGATTCGTAACGCGAACCCTCGTGCCCAAGGGCAGCTCCCGATGAGCAGCGGTTAGTTTATCCTTATCAAACAATTCTCCGCTCGTCGTGGGCATCCCTTGGCGCTCCATCCCGTACCAACTTGCCATTCCAACTTCTGCGGCAGGTGCTTGCTCAACCAAGAACAACGGCCCCAGGTATGGACGCGGTCTTGCCTCAGTCTTCGGTGACAGGGCAATTAATCCCATCACTGCACAGCCCATAACGAGTCTCCGCATTAAACCTCCAATTCGGAAGAATTCCTCTCAGCGTAGATCGCCGGAGGAACCACAAAAGTAACCTTATGAGGGCTGGAAACACATCCATCCTATAGTGTTATCGGAAGCTTGTCAAGGGGGTTCAATATGAATAATGGTCTTGGCGGTCTATCTAACTAAGATACATAATTCTATTAGTAGTCTTACCAGCCTATTAATGTTTCGATCGCCGCGCCGAGGGAAAACCGATCTCTCCGAGCCTCCCCAAGTGGGCGCGTTGCGGCACCAAGGTTCGGATTACTTCAGGGCCGAGGCGAGTGGCATCCCCTGCGCCCCGGAAGGCTGTGTGAGCCCCAACCTGGCTGCCAGAGTGGCGGCCAAGTCGATGGGTTGGCATGGGGTGGCATAGAACCCCGGCTTAAATGCGCTTCCCCAAAAGATCAAGGGGACTTGCGCGTCATAGTTCCACGGAGTTCCATGGGTGGTGCCGGTAAAGGTTGAAGAGGGAACCGCATAGGGCGCGAAAACGAGGAACACATCACCGCTTCGCTTGAAGTTAAAGCTGTTGGCGGCTTTTCGGGCGATTGGGGAATTGGGCAGGCTCCCCGTAACAAACTGCGTGCGGGTAAAGGCGGCCTCGATGTCGGGTTGCGCTGCCGCCGCCTCGGCGGCGACCTCCTCAGCTTTCGCCTCCGCCACATTCCTCGCCTTCAGCGTGTCCCTGTTCAGAAAGAGATGAACTTCGTCCTCGGCCTCAATCCAAGGACCTGGGCCGAAGGCTTGTGTGAGTGCCTTCTCCGCAGCCTCGCGGACAGCCGCTGGCCGCGCCAATCCAATCCCCAGTTTGTGCTCCTGAATGAAAGCCGGTGTGGGTGCTACACCGTGGTCGGCGGAAAACGCGATCCAAACGTTATCCAGCCCCACCGATTTGTCCAGATCGTCGAAAAACTTGGCCAAGTAGCGGTCGGTTCGAAGGGTGACATCCGCCACTTCCACGCTATAGGGTCCAAATCGGTGGCCGATGTAGTCATTTTCGCTCAGGGATACGGTCAGAATGTCGGTTTCCGGCCCTTTGCCCAGGTGCTCGCTGCGGACGGCGTCCGAGGCAAAGCCAAGTTCAATCTCGTTCATGAAAGGGGTGTTGTCGAGCCAACGCAGAAACTTGGCATCAGGGCAGGCGGCTCCCGCGGAAGGTTGGAAATCCGACAGGACCTTGCCGTTCGCGTCGGGAGTCTCTGGCAGCGCCTGCCATTTTTGCCCGCAATATGACTTGGTGGGCGTCTGCTTGTCGAAATCGTCCACCCACGCCGGCAGCGCCGACATGTAGTAGCTGCTGGAAACAAAGCCCCCCAATCCTGTGTCGTACCAATAGGCGGCGGAGGGGGTATGCCCGCCCATCAACACGGCGGCGCGGTCTTTGAGTGAAATTGAGACCGCTTTAGCGCGGAAATTGGTGGCGATTCGCAGCTCGTCGCCCAGGGTGGACGCGGTCAGGTTACGGGGCGAAAACCCGGGCGCTGTACCAGCTTCGTCGCCGCTCGCAACCTCGTGTGTGCTCGTATCTTCGGCGCAATAGACCTTGCGTTTCTGCTCCCGGTCGTACCACTCGTTCCCGATGATTCCGTGGATGTTGGGATAGGCCCCCGTCAGCAAGGTGGCGTGCCCGGGACCGGTGATCGTGGTGGCGTAGTCGTACCGGCAATCGGTGAACACCGCTCCCCCATCGAGCAGACGGTTGAAGCCACCTTTAACAAAGTACGGCCGGAAGCGCATCAGGTAGTCGTAGCGGAACTGGTC
>CAZCVY010000102.1:0-22524 GCA_964501985.1 uncultured Acidobacteriota bacterium
CCGGACTTCCGTGCCTTCCAACGGGACCTGACCGCGGCCTCGGGTGTAATCGCCTCGCACACTTCCTTCTTCAACATCGGTTCGAACGATCACCCCGGGCGCGCCATGGGGGAAGTGGTCTCCGCCAACTACTTCACGGTGCTCGGGGTCAAACCATTCCTGGGCCGGCTATTCTTGCCCGAAGAGGATCGGGACGCACCGGGCGCCTATCCCATCGCGGTCATCAGTCACCGGCTGTGGACAACCCAATTCGGCGCGGATCCGAGCATCGTGGGGCGCGCAGTGCGTATCAATGGCCACCCGCTCACCGTCGTCGGCGTCACACCACCTGATTTCCGTGGCACGTTCGGCGGGGAGGCCTTCGACGTCTGGGTGCCGCTCAGCATGATCCTCGACATGGGCGCCCTGAATACCTGGGCCGCTGACGACTGGAACGCGAGGTTCCTCGATGTCATCGTGCGTCTGAAACCCGGCGTCACGATCGAGCAGGCGAGCGAACAAGCCCGGGTCATAGCGGCCCGAATCGCCGCCGATCACCCGGATACACACAAGGGCATCGGCGCTCGGATGGTTCCCCTGTGGCAGGCGTCGTACGGGCTGCAGGCGACCTTGCGCGAGCCGCTGTACCTGCTCATGGTGGTGTGCGTTCTGGTGCTGGTAATCGTCTGCGCCAATGTGGCGAACCTGTTGATGGCCCGCGCGGTTTCCCGGCAGAGAGAATTTGGAGTGCGCATGGCCTTGGGCGCCAGCCGGGGAAGAGTCGTGCAGCAACTGCTAGTGGAGGTCTTGCTGTTGGCTGGCGCGGGCGCCATCTTCGGCGCCTTGCTCGCGGGCTGGTTGGGAGAATCACTCTACCGCGTGCTCCCCTCTTTGGAACCCTCCATCCGTGCCGCCCTTGAGCCGCTGTTGCACGTGGGGCCCAGCGCCAACGTCCTTGCCTTTACCGTGCTCATCTCTCTCAGTGTGGCCGTGCTCACAACCATCTTGCCGGCTTTCTCCATCGGTTGCGTGGATCTCATCGAAACGCTGAAAGAGGGAGGGCGCAGCGGGACCTCCGGGGTCCGCTCGCACCGCGCTCGGGGGGTGCTCGTAGTGCTGGAAGTAGCGCTCGCGGCGCTGGCCCTCTGCGGTGCCGGTCTGGCGGTTCGGAGCTTCCAGAAGTTGGCCACGCTTAATCCGGGTTTCGACTCGCCGAATGTCTTGGTGGCGCACTTCTACCTTTCCACCAACGGCTACTCGTTAAATCAGGAAAAGCAGTTCTGCCGCAATCTGCTCCTGCGTTTGGAAGCGGCTCCGGGCGTCCAGCAGGTGACCTACGCGGACTCGGTTCCGCTTTCGATTTTCCCTGGTGGGAGCGACCGCGTGGAGGTGGAAGGCTTCTTGCAGGATCGGGGCGGGGTGATGTCTCTCCCTTTCTCCATCGTGGCGCCCGGGTACTTCAGTTTGATGCACATCCCCATGATGGCGGGCCGCGACTTCACCGAGCAGGACGACAGAAACACCCTGCCCGTGATCATCATCAACCAGGCCTTTGCTAAGAAGTACTTCGAGGGTAAAGACCCCATCGGCCGCAGGGTGCGTGTTACGGATACCTGGTCGACCGTGGTGGGGATGGTCAAAGACAGCAAGTACTACAACCCGCCGGAGGCGCCCATGCCCTTCTTCTACGGGCCGTTCCGGCAGATCTACTATTCGGGCTATACCCCTTTCTTCTACATTCGGACCAGCGGCGACCTGGAGGGCGCGCGCGCAGCGCTTCGGCGTGAAGTGGCAGCGCTGGCCGTGGCCAGCGGACTGTACGACACTGCACCGCTCAGCGAGTACGCGCAGGGGGGCCTGTTCGCCGAGCGGATCGTGGCGAGCCTGCTTTCCGTCCTCGGCATGCTGGCGCTGGCTTTGGCGGGGGTTGGACTGTACAGCGTCATGGCGTACGCGGTCAGCGAGCGCACGCACGAGTTCGGGATCCGCATGGCGTTGGGCGCGCAGCGGCGCGGAGTCCTGGGTCTGGTATTGTGGCAAGGCCTGGTGCTGGTGCTCCCGGGCGTCGTGGCCGGAGTGGCCGCGGCAATGGCGGGCGCCCGTCTGGTGTCAAGCGAGCTCAATCTTCCCTTGAGTCTCGCCGAGCCGAGCGTTTTCGCCTGGGCAGCTCTGGCCCTGCTCTTGGTCGCGCTGGTGGCCAGCTACGTGCCCGCTCGCCGCGCCACCAGGGTGGACCCCATGACGGCCCTGCGGACGGAGTAGCAATCAGCGAGTGCAAACAATCAAAAAGGGAGTCGCCGCGGCATGAGCGACCTCCACTCTTACCCGTTTGGGGCTCCCTGCGAATCCCGGACAAGTAAGAAGGGGAAGGGGTCGCGGAGAAGGGTGGAGTGCCCGGAAGGGCGAGGGTGGAACGGAACCCGGTGACAAACACCTCGTTAAACTCGTTCTCGCGCGGGCGGCCGCTGGGACCGCCGCGGTGGGGCGAAGGTCAACGTTCTCTGCCTTGGGTTCTCGAAGGCTGGCCGCGGCCACCCTCCGCCGCTCGAGAAACAAATAAAACGGGGTGTCTGGTCCCTGCCCGCTGGCCCAGAACCAGCTTGTCAATTCACGGCTGGCGGGTGTCTCTGTCTCACCCGGACACTACGATGCGCAGATTGAGACGCAAGGCGGGGAGGTGAGTTTACAGATCGGCCCGCGCACTCGATGGGGATATGCGTCAGCGACGGGCTTACGCCACGGGGCCAGAACAACGGGGTGGCTAGCTACTCCTCGCTCTCCCCTCACCGGAGTCCCAGTTCTCTCTTTACCTCACTCCAGGGGACGCCGGGTTTGCCTGCGTTTCGGTCGATCGCGGCGTTCAGATCGCGCAGGTCCTCCAAGTCTTCGACCCTCCGGCGGAGGCGCTGGACCTCGGAATGAAGTTGGCGAACGGTGGGACGGTTCGGCTTGCGTTGCTTGTCGGTTCTAATCATAAGCTTCTCTTCGATGCTTTACAGCATATACGAAGATGACCGCACCTTCCAGCCGGAACAGAATCCGGTGGCTCCCAACTCGCAGGCGATACTTATGTTCGCGCGCCGTGAGTTTCTTGACGTCACCCGCGAGGCCGAGCTGCAAGGCCTCGAGTCGCTCGCCGATATTCCGCCGTAAAGGTTTTGGCAAGGCGCGAAGTTGCTCGCGGGCTTCCTCACCGATGACAAGCCTATACCGTACATCCGAATCGGTTCTCCGTCCGCCCTCGGGTTCATCCGGTGGCTTTGCCATCGTTCGCGGCGCCTCGGACCGCGGGGGGATTCTATCCGATTCCATGCTGATGCGGTGGATTCCTTTACCGCGATCGTCGTGTATGGGGAACCCGGTGAAGGGGGAACCCTTTACTTGTTATCGTACCCGTAGAGGTGTATCTTCCTTTGTTGCGCGCGAGACGTGCACATGACCACAAGAAGGGCCGGAAAGGCCGGAATCGCAATTCATCGCGATAATATCTTTGCCGCGGCGTCGCTCAAGATGGTCTAGGGGAGTCCCGGTATTCATGGAGGCGAATAAGATGGTAAATCGAGTTCGTTCAATCACAGGCTTGCGGAGCGCAGGAATTACGCTGTTTGCCATTTTCTTCTTAGCGAGTCAGGCGGCCGGCCAGAGCCGGCAAAGCGGAGAGATCCGCGGCACGGTGACGGATTCGTCCGGCGCCGTCATTCAGGGCGCCACCATTACGATTACGAACCTCGCGACCGGCGTGGTGCAGCACCTGACGTCTGATGCCACCGGGCTATACGATGCTGCGTCCGTGCCGTTAGGGCAGTATTCCGTTTCTTTCGCCAAGGAAGGGTTTAAACAATTCGTTCGCAGCAACGTCGAGATGCACCTCGAGACCATCACGCTGGATGCTGCCTTGCAAGTTGGGGCGACGTCCCAGTCCATCACCGTGAACGCCCCCGTCGCGCTGGTGCAGACGGAAAACGCCGAGCAGAGCACGACTCTTACCGGGGCGCCGGTAACCGAACTTCCCAACGTCGGAGCGAGCTGGTACAACCTGCTGGCGTTAATCCCCGGTGTGAACCAGGGCGGCGCGCCGGGCGGGTATGGCGGGGCCTACGGATCGAACGTCGGCGTCAACGGCATGGGGGGATTGAACTCCAACTGGCAGGTTGACGGCGGTCGCGCCTTCCTGGTTGAGGACGCGAACCCCGACTGGATGCAGCCTCCCTTGGACGATATCGCCGAAGTGAAGATGCTGACCGCGAACTTCGGCGCCGAATACGGAAACGGCACTTCGGTGTTCAACGTGGTCACCAAGAGCGGCACCAACAAGATCCACGGGGACGCATTTGAGTATGCCGAGAATGACAAGTTGGATGCCGAGAACTACTTTACCGTCGGCCCCAAAACGCCGCTGCGCTGGAATAAGTTCGGCGGCTCGATCGGCGGACCGATCAAACGGGACAAGCTGTTCTTTCACTTCAACTACCAGCAGAACACCAACATTAACGATATCCCCTCATTCGCGACGTTCCCCACGGCAGCGATGCTGGAAGGAAATTTCAGCGACCCGGCTTTTCAGACCATCTACAATCCCGCCACGCTGACCCAGGTGAATGGCAACTACGTCAATCAACCCTTCCCGGGCAACATCATCACGACCCCGTTTGACCCTGTGTCGGTGAAAATCGCCGCCAACTTCCCGGCCCCCAATCTGCCGAACGCGGGGATTTACAACAATTACTACTGGGTGGATCGGCAGACGCAGCCGGGCAAATGGTACAACACGAAGATCGATTACAACATCACCTCGTCGCAGCGGCTCACCGGCAATATCGAGATCGTGCCGGCGGGCCTGGGTTATCCCGCTCCCGACCCGCTGATTGACAACGATGCCTGGGCGATCCACGAATATCAGTCGGAGATTACCGACGTCTGGACCCTTAGTCCGCGCCTGGTGGGCGAATTCCGTGTTTCCATCGCTCGCGAGCATGGCTCCTATAATACGGTGGCTTTCGGCAAGGGCTGGCCGTCCAAGTTAGGGTTGGCCAACCCCGTTGCGGACATGTTCCCCTCTACGACGATAGAAGGGTCGCTGAGCACGTCGATTGGGACCTCCGGGTCAGGGCTTGACACCGAGGTGGGCTACGGCCCGTCCGCGGACTTTACCTGGGTCAAGGGAAAGCATGTGATCAAATGGGGAGGAGAATTTACCAAGGATTGGTTTAACTCGAACGGTGATCAGGAGGGCACGTTCGACTTTAACGGAATCTTCACCCGGCAACTCTACGCACCGGCCAACGTAACCCCCAGCTCGGGCGAGGGGTTCGCGGATTTCCTGCTGGGCTTGCCGGACACTTGGGGGGTCAGCGACAGTCCCACGACCGGCGAGCGGATGTGGACCACACAGCCTTTCGTGCAGGACGAGTTTAAGGTCCGCCCCAACCTGACGCTTTCGGCGGGAGTGCGATGGATTATTCAGTCAGGATTCGGAGAAGCGCACAATCGCATCTCGAACTTCGATCCTACACTGACCAATGCGGCGACGGGGACCCCCGGCGCCATGACCTATGCCGGCGACGGCTGGACCCACTTGCAGAACACGCACTATCACTTCTTCGCTCCTCGGGTGGGATTCGCCTGGGCGCCCAAGAAGGACTGGTCCATCCGAGGCGGCTACGGGATCTTCAGCATCCTGTGGTCGCAGTTTAATTACGGCAACAATGTGGCGCAGGGATGGGCGATTACCGGGTACGAAACTTCCGCGGACCTGATCCATCCGATTTTCAGTATGCAACAGGGGCCGCCCGTGCCGCTCTACCCCAGCAGCTCGACCCTCACCAACGATTTCCTGAACGGCCAGTCGGTGGGCTATAACCCCCCGAACATGCCGATGGGTTACAACCAGCAATACCGGCTGGATGTTCAGCATCAACTCAAGGGCGGCGTACTGGTGGATGTCGCCTATGTCGGGAACCGCTCGCTGCACATGCCCGGTTCAGGCAACTGGAGAGACCTTAACCAGGTTCCGGAGAGCCTGCTGGGAGTCGGCAATGCCCAATTGAACCGGCCCTTCCCGCAATTTGCCACCATCACCGACTACAACCCGGTGGATTACGGCGAATACAATGCCTTCCAGTTTACGGCGAAGAAAGACTTGAGCCACGGCTTAATGTTTTCGGCCAACTACAGTTGGTCCCACGCGCTGGATACGATGACTGGCAATGCTGGTACGGGCGCGCCGGCCTATTGGCAGGATGCCTATACCCCGAGCGCGGACTACGGCGGCGCCGCCACGGATGAGCGGCACGTCTTCAATGGGGAGTTCATTTACCGCTTCCCCATCGGACGCGGCCAGCATTTCCTGAACCACGGCGGGGCTGCCGACGCCATTTTGGGCGGTTGGGAACTCACCTCCATGTTCACTGCGCGCACGGGAACGCCCTTTACGCCCATGATGGGCACTGCCAACCTCAGCGGAGCGCTGTCGGGAGGGTGGCGGCCCAACCGGATTGCCAGCGGAAATGTGGCCAACCCGAACATCAACGAATGGTTCGATCCGACGGCGTTCGTCTCCCCAGCGGCCTATACTTTCGGGAATTCGGGGCGCGACATCCTCTATGGTCCGCCGTTTCATGATATGGATTTCGCCTTGATGAAGAAGTTCCCCATCTCGAAACTCGGCGAGGCAGGGAACCTGACGTTCAAGGCGGAGACATACGATGCTTTCGATAGTCCGAACTTCAACTTGCCCAACGCCAGCATTGGAGTGGCAGGCGCCGGTGTGATCAGCCAAGCGCTCGACAACCGGCTGATCCAACTCGGGATGATGCTGAACTTCTAGCGGATCGTCCCGGGGAGGCTCAACACGCGGGCTTTCGTAGCGCGGGCGTCCCGCCCGCTGGGGCGTGGGCATCCTGCCCGCGCCCTGGCGGGAGCGGGACGCTCCCGCGACAGCGGGCAAGATGCCCGCGCTACGTGCCTTTCGGAGCTTAATCCTGTGGTTCAGGAAGACGCCCAAATCTGTCCTTGCCTCGAGGGCGACGTCCAATTCCTAAACTTCGACAGACGCGAAGTCGGCGACGGCCCGGACTTCGGCGAGGTGTCGATCAACAAATGTAAACGCTGCGGACGCGATTGGCTCGAGTACTTTATCGAATATGAGTATTTCACCGCGTCCGGCCGGTGGTTCCGGGGCGTCGTCGCGCCCGCAACGGCCGCCTCCATCAATCCCGCAGACGTCAAGACAATCCTGGAGGGTCTGGAGTGGTACTTCCGCGGCGGCAGCGCCTTTGGCGGTCGCGTCATGAAAACCAGTGGCCCCCTAAAGCATTGGCTGCTGTAAGTAGGGTCGCCTCGATAATCGGCGACCATGCTGGTTGGCATGGTATATACCGCGGGCCGAAGGACCCTGGATTGACCCGCGAGACGGTCCACTTCAACGCCCCAGACGGCATTGCGCTCAAGGCCCTCATCCTTCCGCCCTCCCATCGGGTGAAAGCCAGAACAGCCTCAGGTCTTTACCCAACACTCGATCCGTCGCGCCGCTGCTACCGTGATTCTAGTGCCGTGACTCAGGTGAACACCCGATAGACACGTTGGCATCGAGAGCGTAGCGTACCCTATGGATAACCGGAACAAGGATATAGAACGATCGGCGGAGACGAATGATGAAGCAGACCTTTGAAGAGTATTACCGCGAAGTCGTGGAAAACGCCGAAACATTCGCACACCTGGAGGAGATGCGCAGACAGGAAGACCATCTCCGGTCGTTCAACCTCGGCCGCATCGCGGGGCGCTTCCAGGATTCCAAGCTTAGCGCCAGGCTGAGCGCTGCGTGGTTACTAGTGGGGTTGCTGATTGGCATCGCCTGTGGGAGGTTTTTCCCCGATCATCTCGATCGTACCTTCGCCGGGAAGTTTCTCACCCATACGAAGACGATCGCCGAGACGGCTGGGAAGTCGGGCGCTCGATAGGTTATTAAATGGCCTTGTCACCGGGTGTCCGGGCGCTTTCGTGTACAGTGATTCTTCCCCCGCTTTCGGCATTGTGCCCTATTGGAGCGCAGTCCCTGAGTGTAGCAACATGCAAGCATCGAGAAAGGGACCCACATGGCGGAGCGCCTTTTTGCGCTTTTAGTGCACGATCAAGCCGTCCCGTTTGAAGAGTTGAAAACCACATTACAAGCATTGTCGTTTGAGACCTACAGCGTCGCGACATGCAGGGAAGCCTGGGCCCTGATTGCCCAAAGACCTCCCCATCTGATTTTCACAGACAAAGCTGTCGCGGACGGATCTTGGGTGAACATCCTCGACCTTGCCGAATCGTCAGACGTTCCTGCCGGCGTGATCGTTGTGGCGGCCCACCATGATCCCCAGCTTCACGTCTCTGTTATTGAGCGTGGGGCGTTTGATTCTGTGGCTCCGCCTTTCGAACCCGAGACGTTGAACCTCGTGACACGCTCGGCCGCACTGCGCACCAACCGGCGGAGGGACTCGGAGGCGCCTGCGAGTCTTCCTATGGTCTACCTGGGCTCGGTTCCAAGGTCGTAACTTGCGTATCTACTCGAAGTGTTCGCCTCGCCTCCCGCGCATCCCTCAAGCACTGGCGGTACGATCAAGAATCCGAGAGAAGCCGCGTTGCGTGATGGAAGCGTGGGTCGGCATGTCATGAGCCTATGGGAAACCAGACTGCCCGACGGGCAAGAACGCTGGGAATAACGGATCTGCTACGTCCGCACATCCCGCTCCTCGCTTCGGGGCTGCTCGCAGCCATCGGCGAAGGCATCGCCAACCTTCTTGACCCCTGGCCGCTCAAAATCGTCCTCGACAATGTTCTTCGGTCGCGCCCCCTACATGGCTGGCTGAATCGGCTGATCCTCTCCACGGTTGGAAGCGACCGTCTCGCCGTCCTGAAATTCGCGGTGGTTGCAGTACTCCTCATTGCCGTGGCAGACGCGCTCTGCTCCTACGCGGAAAAGTATCTCACCACGAGTGTGGGCCAATGGGTCATGCACGACCTGCGGCGGACGCTCTATTCCCATATCCAACGGCTTTCGCTTGCCTACCACGATCAGAAACAGACTGGCGATTTGATTAGCCGCGTCACTAGTGATATCGACGCGATCCAAAGCTTCATCGCCTCCGGGCTGCTGGGCGTCCTGGTGGACTGCCTGACCTTGCTGGGCATGGTGGGAGTGATGCTTTACATCAACTGGCGCTTCACTTTGATTGCTCTCTCCGTCGCACCAGCCCTGTTTGCCATCGTTTATTCCTACACTCGCCGCATCAAGAAGGCCGCACGCGAAGTGAGGAAAAAAGAAGGCGAGATGGTTTCAATCGTCCAGGAAGTCTTGTCCTCCATCCATGTGGTACGGGCCTTCGGCCGGGAAGACTATGAGCAGCGCCGGCTGGAGGAACGCAGCCTGGAGGGCGTGGAAGTTGCCCTCCGCGCTCGGAGCCTCAAGGCCCGGCTTTCCCCCCTCGTGCAGACGATTGTGGCGGTTGGCACCTGCCTCGTACTCTGGTTCGGGGCCGGGATGGTGCTCGAGAGAACGCTTTCAGTAGGGTCGCTGATCATCTTCATTTTCTATTTGGAGAAAATGTACAAGCCCATGCAGGACCTTTCGAAGATGACCGACTCTTTTTCCAAGGCTGCCGCCGGGTATGAACGGATTCGCGAGGTGCTGGATACCGACAATCAAATCAAGGATCTGAAGGGCGCAAGGCGCGCCCCGCGTTTTAAGGGCGCGATCGAGCTTGACCATGTCAGCTTCGCTTACCTGGCGGACACTCCCGTTCTGAGGGACGTGAGTCTGACGATCAAACCCGGCCAGGTGGCGGCCCTCGTGGGTCCGACCGGGGCGGGGAAGTCGACCATCATTAGTCTGATCCCTCGATTCTATGAGCCCGATTCGGGGGTAGTCAGCATTGATGGGACCGACGTCCGCCGCTTCACGCAGAAATCGTTACGCAGCCAGATCAGTTTTGTCTTACAGGATACGGTGCTGTTTCACGTGCCGATCTGGCAGAACATTGCCTATGGCAGGCCCGAGGCCAGCCGGCGGGAGTTGCTCCGGGCCGCGGAGCTCGCCAACGCTCACGAGTTCATCGAGAAGCTGCCGGAGGGCTATGACACGATGGTAGGCGAGCGCGGCGTAACCTTATCCGGGGGCCAGCGCCAGCGCATCGCCATTGCACGGGCCATCATTCGTGACACGCCGATTCTCATCATGGACGAGCCCAGCTCGGGGCTCGATGCAGAATCGGAAAAGATGGTTTTTGAAGCCTTGGATCGGCTGATGGAGGGTCGAACGAGCATTGTGATTGCGCACCGGCTTTCGACCATTCGCAAGGCCGACGCGATCTTCGTTGTTGACGAGGGGACCATCGTCGAGAGCGGAAAGCACGAGGATCTCATCAAGTTAGGCGGGGTCTATGCCAAATTCCACGAAATCCAGTTTGCCCCCGCAGTTGAGAACTCCGAAACCCTGCTCGGCGATTTCGCGGTGTGAGATGGCCATCGACTATCGGTTCTCAGTGGTCAGTTCTCAGTTGTCAGTAAAAGCGGCGGCCCATGGATCGGTACCGACAACCGATAACTGACAACCGAGAACTTCCCTAGATTTGTCCCAGGGCCGCGATCCTCTTTTCCACCACTTTGGCGAAACCTTCGACTTCGTCAGGCGAGTAGCCCGCCGCGCGGAAGGCGTCACGTATCTGTTCCGGAGAGAGTTGGCCCAAAAGTTGTGCGATCCAGTGGACGTCGCTGCGGGGAATGCGCCGGCCGATCCACCGCATGTGAACGCGCATGAAGAAATCCGGCGGATAGAAAACGTCCAGGAGCAGGGGACGCGCCGGCGTGGCAAAGTCCACGTAGGCAGAGGTTACTTTTAGCACGAACTTGGAAGCGCTGTAGATGTGGAGATCCCCATCGGCGCCGGCGCGCTTCCAAGTGACGCCCGTGGATCCGAAACTTGCTCCGAGGTCGCTCGCCATATAGATATTCTCAGGTCCGGTCGCCCCGTCCGAGTGCTTCTCAAAATAGATCGCGTTGTTAATGTCCTTTGAATCCCAGTTGTTGATGAGCGCCATCATCACCCTGAGGCCGTTTAGTTCCTTGGTCGAGGAGAAAGGGTTGTCGCCCCACTTCCAGATGCCCACCTTCTTCTCGCCGTCCAAATACCTCTTGAGCCGGACGTTGTGCGCTGTCCCTTGGGGCCCGATGAATTGCCGACCGCGGTGGAGGTGCTCGGGCATTCCTTCGACGTGCAACTCGGGTAGGAAATAGTCCTCATTGGTGGAATAACCGACGGCCCAAATAAATCTCGATGCCACCGTCTCCGGGCGCGCCTCGTGTCCCATTTTGACCTTCCACCTCACACCATTTTCGTCGCGGACGGTGAACTTGGGGCTGGTGCCCTCCATATCTTCTTTTTCGAAGGTATAGGTGGTGTGGGGCGCGTGCGATTCTCCCCCGATGCCATACAGAAGGCTACGAGACCTGATGTCCTCAGGATTACGCCAAAGAACAGCCTTCGCTTGCTCGGTAGTTTCTACATCCGCTTTTCGCGATTTACTCCCGCTTTTCGCCGTCGCCGAGACCGTCAAGAGCAGCGCCAGAACTATCGAAAAGAATCCAACTCGTTGCTTTTTGTTCAACATAAAACTCCTCATAGGTCGAGTGCCTCTGCGGCGGTTCCCGCCCACCAAACGAGCGAACCTATTGGCTAAAGCAACTATCTCGCCATGCTTTCACGAGAGCCGAGGGCCTCGGATGCGCCCCAGAAACCCCGGGGCCTCCACCGTTGCCTTTCCAAGTGATTCCCGTCCGTATGATATGTGGTTAGGAAAGGTGTCTTCAATTCGCACATCAAGGTATAGGGTTGTAGGGTCTTAAACTGACAGGCATAGTCGGGCGAACCTCGATATGACCGGCTACGAATCCCTAGTAAACTTCAATATCACGGTAAGGATCGGGCGTTCCACTTGCAGGCAGAAATTTGAGGGCGCGGCGGGACCCCGGCAGCGCGCGAATATTAGGGCGGGGCTGAAGCCGTGCCAGCCGATTGGGAATCGCATGAAGCTATTGGTGCAACCTGCTGACGGGATCACGCCCTTGATTAAGGGCATCGAGGAAGCTCAGCAAACCGTTCAGATCGTTATTTTCCGCCTCGACCGCGGTGACATCGAGCGCGCGCTGGAAAATGCCGTGGCCCGCGGCGTCGCCGTTCACGCGCTCATTGCCTACGTAAACCGCGGCGGCGAGAAGATGCTGAGAAAGCTTGAGATGCGGTTGCTCCAGGCAGGCGTGACCGTGGCGCGCACATCGGACGATCTTGTCCGCTACCATGACAAGTACATGATCGTCGATGATAGAGAGCTCTACGTCCTGGCTTTCAACTTCACCTATTTGGACATCGACCACAGCCGCAGCTTCGGTGTGGTGACGACGGACCACCGTTGCGTTCAGGAGGCGGTGAAGTTGTTTGAGGCCGACACCAAGCGCCGGCGCTACGTGCCGGAATGGGATAACTTCGTTGTCAGCCCGCTCAATGCCCGCAAGCAACTCGAGGCTTTCCTCCAGGGCGCCAAACAACAGTTGCTCATTTATGATCCCCACATCAGCGATCGGGCCATGGTTCGTGTGCTGGAACAGCGGGCCCGGAGTGGTGTGGAGATCAAAATCATGGGGCGTTTGACCCGCCGAGCGGAAGGAGTGGCGGTGCGCAAGACACCCATCCGCCTGCACGCCCGCACCATCGTTCGGGACCGTGGCCACATTTTCATCGGTAGCCAGAGCTTGTCGGAAGTCGAGCTCGATGCCCGCCGGGAAGTGGGCATTATTTCCAGCGACCAAAATGTTGTGGAAGGGGTAATCAAGGTCTTTGAGGATGACTGGCTGAAAGCGGAATCCATCCAGGACAAACCCGTCGACCCTGACGCCCCGGCTGTCAAAGCCGCGAAAAAGGCCGTCAAGGCGCTCTCGAAGGAATTACCGCCGGTGGCGCCTATTCTCGAGCGAGCGGTGAAGAAGGTTGTCGGGAGCGAGGCCGAACTTACCCTCGATGCGGAACAAATTGAAGAATCCGTGCGGGGCGCAATCAAGGAAGCGGTGAAGGAGGTTGTTAAGGACGTGGTCGAGGAAGCCATGGCGGAAAAGGAATTGGTCGATGATAAGTAGGCGTGGGGATGCTTAAACTGCGGACGATCCAAGCGCCGTGAGGCGAGATCTACGGCCTCAGGGGCGGTTCGAACCGGTCCACACTCACATCCTATGCCAGTCCAAACACCCAATCCGTCCCCACCGGACCGCTGCCTTCGGAGGTGCCGAACTCGCCGCTCCTGTCACACTCGGCTTCGAGGATTTGCTCGAATTCTTCGCGCGATAGGAACTTCACCCAGCCTTGACACTGGGGGCAGTACTTCGGCACAGCGACCGAGGCCAACTCCTCAGGAACGACCTCACAGGTACAATAGTTCATCCCATCGCCGAGTCCGCGCGCGCCTTCCTCAACGACCGGCATATGTCCCTCACTTTTGAGTTGACCGACCTCTGCTGTAGATGCTTTGACGGCTCGGGGCCTAACCTCACTGCGCCAGTGGGTCCGCTTTGAGGGCCGGGCTGGACTCCTTCGTCCTAGCAGTGTCTAGGGGGGTCAAGCTTCAGCGCGCGTGTGAGCCGCTTTACGTGCCGCCATTTCAAGCCCCTTCTGACCTTTGGTTTGGACCGCTTTCGATGCCGCCTGGCGCCGAGCGGCAGGGCCTCGCGCGCGGGCGCTGCGCCGGGCTTGGAGCGCGAGGGCTTCGGGGGACGCCGCTTCATGTCCCTCCCGTTTTAGTGCCCTGTGAATCGCTCGCGAGCGGGTGGCGGATGGTTTCTTTCGAGTTGCGCCGCTGCCTTTGGAAATATCGCGCTCCGCTTGGTTTCGCGTCGTCGCGGAGGTCTTTCCTTTTGCCGGGGCGGCCAATTTCACACCCGCGCGCCGCGCTTTGGATAGACCAATGGCGATTGCTTGCTTCGTCGACCGCGCTCCGTGCTTTCCCTCCCGGACGTGGTGCATTTCTTCCCGTACGAATTCCCCAGCTTGGGTTGAAGCCGATTTGCCGTTTCGGGCGTCCTCCCTTGCTTTCTCCAACGTTTCTTTTTCCGGCATGATTCTCTCCTACCGACAGAGGCATCTGATTTGCATGACTGAAAGTAACTGGGTCGCGGTTAAACCGATCGCGCGCAGGGAGATCCCCGTCGTGGATTAGCGCAATAAAAGCCGCGCTCGCCCGCGTCCCGCCTTTAGTTCCAGGCGTTACTGCGTCGAAGTCGCCTTTTGATCCTTAACCTGCAACTCGTTCACCACCTGTTGTACGTTGGGAACGGCTGATGCCACTTTTTCCGCTTCCGCGCGCTTGGATGGGGAATTGACCTCTCCAGTCAACGTCACCACGCCATTCTTGACGTCATACTTAACCGTCTTGTGAAGCCTGTTCTGAATGAGCGCGGCATCCAAATTCTTACTAATCGCCTGGTCGAGGTCGGAATTTACCGCCTTGGCGTCACTCCTGCCCGCTGGGGGAATCACCGCAATCTGATTCGACACGACCTGCCCGGCAGCCATGGAGGTCGCAATGGATTCGGCTTGAGATTTGTCGGCGTCCGACGCGACGTCTCCGCTCAGGGTGACGACACCCTTGTCACGGTCCTGCGACACGGAAACCGATTTGAGGCCGGCTTGATCGAGAGACTTGCGGATATTGTCCGCAACCTCGGGCGACTTGCTAGAGGCGGTTGAGCAGCTCGCCAAGCTTCCTATTGCGAGCAGCATCAGGATGCCCAAGCAGAGTCTAAGTGTTCGCATGGTATTTTTCCTCCGGCCAGCGTTTCCCGCGCTGGTATCCTTACGGCTTGCACTCTGTGCCGCGTTTGTTTTGCAGGCTGCCGCACCCCCCGGGCCCGAGCAAGTTGCCTTTCCTCCTGCCTCCCGATAGAAAAAAGCGGAAGCATGGTAACCATCAGGCGTGAGCGCCCGCTCCCCGCACAAGATGCAGGATCAGTGAGATCACCGCAAAGATGAGCAGGAGATGAATCAATGCTCCGGCAATGTGGAAGGCGAGAAAGCCCATGACCCAAGCAATCATCAGCACGATAAAGAGATACAGGTACATTTGTTGCCCCTTTCCCATGGCCGCGGGCTTTGGGACCCGCGGCCGCGGTTTACCGCTGTTTTTCCAAGCTCAACGAAAGTGTCCCCGGCCTTCACTGGCTCCAGCGCATTGAGAAGGACAGCTCATGCTGAAGTTGAGCGCCGGATCGGGCGATCGCTCGCGTCAAAGTCTGCGCTTGCCTCTCCGGTGGACGAGATGTCCTGCGCTCCGGTACGTTCCAGGATTCCCTTGGCGCGCTTCGTCCACGTTGAATCGTCGGAATGCACCGACAGCAGGATTCCGCCGTCTTTGATTCGTCCCTGGTAGCGCTTGGCCTCGTATTCCGGCATGCCGAGACCAATCAGGCCGCCCGCTATCCCGCCCACTGCCCCGCCTGCGCCCAGACCCGCAAGTGCAGCCATGATAGGTCCGGCGGCGATGAAGGGTCCCACTCCGGGGATGGCAAGTGAACCAATGCCCACGAGCCAGCCCAATACCCCGCCCACGACCGCACCCGCGCCGGCGCCCGTTGCGGCGCCCTCCGGAGCCTTGGTCCCCTTCTCGTGAGCGAATTCTTTATTGCCGATGTTCTGGGGAAAGAGGACGGAGATGTCAGTGCTGCGGAATCCCCCGTCCTTCAGAGCTTGTACCCCGAATTCAACACTCGAATAATCGGGGTAGATACCGAAAACTGCTGTGTTCTTTCCTGCCATGTTCAAATCCTCCGTTTTCGATCTAGGCGGACGTTGCTCGCCGATGAATACCCTTACCCTACTTTCACCAAACCGGTCCGCTTCCTTACGGGGACCGCTGGAATCTCGAGTTCGAATATGCTGACGATCAGTCCCAATACGGCTTCGCGCCATAATAGGAATAAACGCCAGCGCCCCAAGTGCGGTCGGCCATGTTGGGCCAGTGGTCTTTGTCGAAGCCGGGTGCGCGCTCCAAAAGTGCCTTGTCAACATTCAGAACAAATCGCTTCTCTTCTGGATCGATGGCGAGGGAACTCCACGGGATGGCAAAGAGCTTGTCGCCCAGGCCTAAGAACCCCCCGAACGAAAGAACCGCATAAGCGACGCGCCCGGTGGCCACGTCGATCATCAGGTGCTCAATTTTTCCCAGATCTTCTTTCTTAAAGTTCACGACCTTGTCGCCCGTCAGCGTGTCCGCTGCTATGACGGTCGGCGCATATGCACGACTTTGTGCTGTGAATGCCATTGTGCCTCCTTTGAATTACCGCCTTTCGGTCTCGCCGCGATGCTCGCAGCGGCCTGCGGCGCGTAGTGTTAACCAAATCCAGTCTGAACCTGTGGGCGACACCCTGCCATTCGGCGGAGTCGGTAATCTGCCGGCAGACTTGCCGTAGATCAATGTCGCGCCACCTGCGTTTTCCCCTACGGCCTTCGCATTCGACGCTTAGGTCATGAACCGTATTGATCGGAGCCCGGAGCCGAAGCGGCCGCGCAGTCTACTGCGAATAAGCGTCGGGAATACCATTTTCGCTCGATTGCGGATTGCCCGACACCGGACTAGGGTAAGCAAAGCGTTGGGGATTTGGGAAAGCAAACTCTGCGTGGGCAATAACTACTTTTTTCGTAAAGGAGAGTGAATATGAACGAAAGCACGAAGGATATGGCAAAGGGCAAGCTGCATCAGGCAAAAGGCAAGGCCAAGGAAAAAGTCGGAAAGGCAGCCGGAAGACCCGATTGGGAAAACGACGGCCGGGCGGAACACGACGCCGGAAAAGTGCAAGAGAAAATCGGCCAGGTGGAGAGGGTTTTCGAAAAGTGAGGTTCTTCGAGGCTGGGATCCTGAGGCCGCGGTTGAATCCTCAAAGTACCCACCCCTTAGTGGGGAATTGACGCAACTTCAAGGAGGACGGAATGCTGGGAACTGTTCTGATCGTTGTCCTGATCCTGATGCTGGTGGGGGCCGTACCCGCCTGGCCTTATAGCCGCGAGTGGGGCTACTACCCCAGCGGCGGGCTGGGTTTGGTTCTCGTGATTTTAGTGGTGTTGGTGTTAATGGGGAGAATATGATCAAAAAAGTTAAGGAAGGATACAAGGTTCTGTCCGAGAAAACGGGTAAGAATCTCGGAGGGCCGTACAAGACGAAGGACGAGGCCAAGAAGCGTTTACGGCAGGTCGAATACTTTAAGCGGGCGAAAGGCTAGCATCCACTGTTCACGGAGATTAAAACCAATGAGTTCAGAAGCCGCGACAAAGAAGGGGATGTTTCTCACCGACATGGAGGAAATCCGCCGCCGCGCGCGTCAGCAGATTATGGAGGGCGCGGTGACGGCGGAGTACAAAGGTGATCGGAAGACGGTGGTACGCATTCTCAACCAGGCTCTCGCCACCGAACTGGTGTGTGTTTTACGATACAAACGCCATCACTTTATGGCGAAGGGCATCCACTCCCAGTCCGTGGCTGAGGAGTTTCTCGAGCACGCCGCGGAGGAGCAAGGTCACGCTGACAAAATCGCGGAAAGAATCGTGCAATTGGACGGCCACCCGAACTTCAGCCCGGAAGGCATGCTCACACGCAGTCACTCCGAATATGTGGAGGGAGATTCGCTGACCGAAATGATCCGAGAGGATCTTATTGCGGAGCGGATTGCCATTGAATCCTATTCTGAAATCATTCGCTACCTCGGCGACAACGACCCAACGAGCCGGCGGATGATGGAGGATATTCTCGCCAATGAGGAAGAGCACGCCGAAGACATGAAGACGCTCCTGGAAACTGTCGGCAAGGAAGAAAAGGAGCGGGTTCACTAATCGCGTCACCTCGAGGTTTGCGGCCGACGGTCATCGACATCGATAGCCGTCGGCTCGCGTTTTGTGAGGCTGGGCTCAATTCCGCTTATGACGGGCCGAATCTTTGCGTCTGCACGGTTCAGGTAGAAATTACTACGGTGCGTCCCGAGTGGCCCCGAGCGCAGGATGGCGGGATGCGCCTGTCCCCCGCGCCGAGTATCATCAATAAAGCGCATGTTTTCAAGCTGTCTGGGCACCCTCTCGGGCAAGTCTCCGCGGAAAATACCAGCTTCGCCTGATTGTGGCTTCTGCCTTGCTTATCTATCCTGAAGTTGGGATGGCTTCCATGTAGGCTTTGCCAACCTGGTGCGCGTGGAAGAAGAGGTTCAAAGTGCTTATGCAGACAATTGTGGAGGCTGGCGGGAAGGGACTACTCCCGGTGGCAGTTCGGAGGAGGGAAGCCGGCATTCTGCTCAGGCTGACTGTCGTCGTCCTCGCGGGGTGCGGTCTGCTCCGCGCCACTGGGCCGGGGCCAGTGGAGAAGGCCTGGAAAATCCTCGGAGACGGCGCGACGGAGAAGGGGGCCCTCAAGCGCGCCGACGCGGTGAAGGCCTTGGGCTTACTTCCGCGCGATGAACGGGCGAGAACGATGGCCGAGAAGGCTCTTGCCGACGACAACTCGGATGTGCGTGCCGCCGCCGCCATGGCCTTGGGAGAGATGCACTCGGTGGGGTCGATCCCCAAGCTCACCAAGGCTCTGTCAGACCCGGATCCCGTGGTGGTGCTGGCGGCTGCTCACTCGCTGCTCGCGATGCAAGACCAGAAGGCCTACGACGTCTATTACGCTGTGCTCACGGGCCAACGCAAGGGCGACCGCGGTTTGATTGCCGAACAACGCGCCATGCTCGACGACCCCAAGAAGCTCGCCACATTCGGGGTTGAAACGGGCCTTTCTTTCGTGCCTTTCGGGGGACTGAGCGTATCCGCCTATCGCTTGGTGAGCAAGAATGGATCGGACGAAGCGCGCGCCGCCGCGGCCCAAGTGCTTGCCAAAGATCCCGATCCCGAGTCGCGCACGGCCCTTATCGAAGCGATCTCCGACCGCAGTGACGTGGTTCGCGTTGCCGCCTTAAAGGCGCTGGCGTCGCGCGACGATCCGCGGATGCTGGCTCAAATCGAACCTTCCATGGACGATCAGAAGGACGCCGTGCAATACACCGCCGCCGCGGCCGTCATACGCCTGAGCAAAACGTCGAATCCGCGCCGGGCGTCGGCCGAGAGGCCCGGTGCACAAATAAACCCGTGAGGAGGTTAGAGCATCCAATGATCGGATTCATTATGCCGGATCAGGATAGGGCGCCCAGATTTATGAGTAGGGTGGAAGCGGGAGCGCCTCCGGGAGGGCCCACTCCTCCCCAGCCCCCACCCGACCCGCGATTGCCCGATCCTCCGCCCGACCCGCAATTGCCCACACCTCCTCGCCGGCCGGAAGATCCCCAGCCGATCGACGAGCCCGAGGAGATTCCGCCCGAAGTCCCGAATCCGATCGGGGACCCGCCGCCGGATGTGCCATCGCTGCCGGGACCGGGGCGGCGAAATCCAGGAATCGGAGCTGTCCGGCACGGAAGATACCAGCGCGCTCGCACGGGCGAAGATCGCGAGCACCGGCAAATCTTATGCATAAATGGCTAATCATCGGCGGAGTGCTGGTCATCCTGGGATTCGGCGGCGTCATCCTCTCCAAGCAGGTGGCGGCGCGGCTTCCGGGCTATGTGCGGGCGCGGGCCCTCAGCACCGTCCGCGAGCATTTTGCCGGTGACGTCGACGTCGGCGATCTGGATGTCTTCGTCTATCCCCGGATCGTTCTTCGCGGCAAGGACCTGGTGGTTCGTCTCCATGGCCGCCGGGATATTCCGCCGCTCATCGCCGTCAAAAGCTTTTCGACGGAAATAGGGTTTGGAGAGCTTTTCCGCAGAACGCGCCACATTCACAAGATTACCTTGGAAGGTCTTAAGGTCACCATGCCGCCGGTGGAAGTTCGCCGGCAGGATAATGCGAACCCCTTAAAGGGCAAGAAAGTGCCGGGGGCTTCCCGCGTGGTCGTGGATGAAATAGTGGCCGACGGCGCCGAACTCGACATGTTGGTGCAGGATCCCAGCAAGCCCCCGCATATCTTTACGATTAGTCGACTGAGGTTGCAGCACGCCGGTCTCGGCCGACCGATGGCTTACCAGGCCACGCTGACGAATCCGGTTCCCGTGGGCGAGATCGACAGCCATGGGGAGTTCGGTCCGTGGCAGCGCGACGAGCCTCGCCTCACCCCGCTTCACGGCGACTACACTTTCTCTCATGCCGATCTTTCCACCATCCACGGCCTGAGCGGCATCCTTTCATCGAAGGGACAATTCAACGGCCTGCTGGACCGGATCGACGTTCAGGGAGAGACCACCACGCCGGACTTCGGCCTGGGGATCAGTGGCCACCCTGTGCCCCTCGAGACGACATTCCACGCCATTGTGGACGGTACCACGGGAAACACCATGCTCGATCCGGTCCACGCGAAGCTGTTGAACTCGGAATTCGTAGCGCGCGGGGGCGTGTACCGCGTCCCGGGACAAAAATATCGCAGGGTCTTGCTGGATGCCGTGTCGGACCACTCCCGCCTGGAAGATCTCTTGCGCTTGGCGCTAAAGGCGGATAAGCCTCCCATGACGGGTGACATCAGTTTTCGCAGTCGAATCGATATTCCTCCGGGAAAGGGCGCCATTGCCGACCGGCTGAAGCTCGACGGCGATTTTCACATCAGCTCGGCGCAATTTTCTCAACTTGACATCCAGAGCAAAGTGGCGGCGCTGAGCCACCGGGGCCGCGGCCAAACCGAGCCGGAAAGCTCGGGCGATGTGGCGTCGGATTTCGCCGGCAAGTTCGTGCTGGGGGCTGGCCTCATGACTTTCTCCAAGCTGTCGTTTGGCGTGCCCGGTGCTTCCGTTCACCTCGACGGAACGTACGCCTTGAACGACCAGGAAATCGACTTTCGCGGATCGCTGCGCCTTCAGGCTACGGTCTCTCAACTTACCCACGGTTGGAAATCCGTTCTCCTTAAACCCCTCGACCCCCTCTTTCGGAAGAATGGTGCGGGAACCTTCGTGCCGATCACCATAACGGGGACGGGAAGCGATCCACACTTTGGACTGGACCTTCACCGGGTGTTCTAGCGGGTTAGCGGCGGGTTTACCCCGCCATTGTGGGTCGAAACCACTCCAACAATGGCGGGGTAAACCCGCCGCTACGTCCTTGGTCATTAACAGGTGGAGCGTACATTGACGTGGCCTCCGTGGCTTCAGCAGCAAACCTCAGTTTCCGCGAGCTCGCACGGCGGGTCTGGGCCGACTTGTATGCGGGTGACGTCACCAGTCTCGCCGCCGAGATGTCTTACTACTTCGTGCTTTCGATATTTCCCTTTTTGATTTTTCTAGCGGCTTTGGTGGGTACGCTGCCGTTCACGGGGGCTTGGAATGGAGTGTTGAACTGGATCGTGATCTATTTTCCGAGACAATCTCAGGCCATGGTCTTGGATATCATTCTCAGCCTGACCGACGGTCGAACCGGCTTCCTTTCCCTGGGGTTATTGGGGACCGGATGGGCTGCCACCAGCGGGCTTTTGTGCCTGATGTCAGCGCTTAACGTGGTCTATGGCGTGAAAGAGACTCGCAGCTTCCTCCACCGCCTCGCACTTGCCTTCCTCATGGTGTTGGTCCTTGCCGTGCTGCTGTTATCGACGTTTGGGTTGGTCACCGCCGGGGATTGGTTCGATCGGTGGGTCGCGGCCCGCTCCATGGGGCTTTTATCCGTACCCGTGCTGTGGCGCGGGACGAGGTGGACGATCTCCGTAATCCTACTGGGAGTGGGCATCGCCCTTCTCGACTGGACCATGCCCAACTTGCGCAGGCCCTGGCGGAGGACGGTGCCAGGGGTTGTCTTCATCGTGCTGGCATGGCTATTGTCCACCGCCGCGTTCAACCTCTACGTACAGTATGTCGGCACATTTAACAAGACCTATGGTGTTCTCGGCGTGTTTGTAATTCTGATGGTTTGGATTTACCTTTCCAGCCTGATTATTTTAGCCGGCGCGGTGATTAACGCCCAGTTGCGCAAAATGGCGAAGCGATGCGCCACCGCGGCGTAGACGGGCGTAACGAAACCGTGGTGCCCCGGTTTGCCCGCCGAGCACAATAAAGGGGCGCAGCGCGGACCTGTTCGGTAGGTCCCCGCTACGCTCGCCTCGAGCAACTCTCCCGGGATGGCCCCGCCTGCACATTGGAACGCTTGAAGCGACTCAGGTAGTGGACGTGCGAAAGACATAATCAGAAATTCTTGCCCGTATACTTCTTATGGACCGCGCTGATTTCGGGGTTTTTGGGGTCAAGCTGATAAGCAGTGTTTATCTCTTTCACCCCCTCGGGCTGTCTGTGCGCATCCATTAGCGTCGATCCCAGATTGGCGTGGGCCATGGCGTACTTCGGCTCCAGGCGAATGGCTTCCCGATACTCCGTCTCCGCCCCCGTTGGGTCCCCCTTGTGGCTTAGCAGGACGCCGAGATAATTATGGTAGTAGGGACTCCGAGGAACGGCACGGATGGCCTGGTGCATTTCTTTTATCGCGCCGGC
>CAZCVY010000103.1:0-22264 GCA_964501985.1 uncultured Acidobacteriota bacterium
GCCCAAGACCTGCGCGAAGGCGTGCCTCTCGGGGCTCTCAGCCGGCGATTCCACCTGGGATTCGTTGGTATTTTAGCCCGCACGGCGGCATTGGTGCGCGGGCGGACCGGCCTCGGCCGGATTTGCCTCAGTGGGGGATCGTTTCAAAATCGCTTCCTTGCCGAACATCTTCAACGACACCTCAAGGCTGAGGGATTCCAGGTGTTCACTCACGCCGAGGTTCCCTGCGGCGATGGAGGCATAAGCTTGGGTCAGGCTGTCATCGCGGCCCATCGGCAACGGCCTTGAGAGGTTCTCGAATCCTGCGGGTGGGGCTATCCACAGAACGCCGCATGACAAGAATCAGCCGGTTCAACACGGACCCGGCGATGGGGTCTTCTGAGCTTTCGCAGGCTCTCGGGCCGATCATTCGCATTTTCGAGTCGTAGACTCCTCCAGAGGTTGATGTCTGATGAGCCGGCGAGATTATGAGGAACGCCTCTGTAACACTCCTGTGACATCCCCGAGGTACCCACTGTGCTACTCTTTCCCGAGTCTGATCAGTTCGTCCGGACCAGGGCTCATGCGCATGATCCGACCCGGTCGCTCACTCGCTGCTTTTCTCGCCTTCTCATTTGCCTTGTTCGCACAGCAGCCGCCGCCTCGACAGCCAACCCAACTCCCACCTGCCGGACTAACCTCATCAAGTGCTTCCAAGGGTCCCGCCAACCTTTCGGCCCAAGCGTTGGTAAAGCTGACCGCCCGCTCGGATCTGGTTCTCGTCCCGGTCGTCGTCACGGACAAATCCGGAAAGCACATCTCCGGCCTGGCGAAGGGAGCGTTTCAGATCGAGGAAAACGGCAAAGGCCGCGGTGTTTCCATCTTTGAAGAAATACAGACGGAAAAACCGGTCAGCCGTGCGCAAGCCTCGACCTCCGGGGGGCATTCCAACTTTCTCCTGGGAGACGGTCACCCGTGGCGAGTCACCATCGTCGTCATCGACATGATCAACTCCCGGTGGGCACGGCAACTGGAAGCAAAGAAGCAGCTCACCGACTATCTCCTGCGCAGCGCCGAGCGCGACGAACCCATCGCTCTCTTCGGCCTCACGAGCACCGGTCTGCGCCAATTGCACCCGTTCACCGCGGACACCAAAATATTAATTGCGGCCCTGCAAAAACTGAAGCTCTCGCTGAGCTCAGAAGACCTCACCCAAGCTCCGGATGCCCTCACTCCCGACCCCCTGGACCAGCAGCGAGCCTCCGATGAGGAGCAGCTCTTGTCGCAGATTCTGTTGGATCTTGACACGACCGTGAAGGCTGACTACCAGCGGATCGCGACCCGCGAAACCCTGGCGGGCATGAGCCAACTTGCCCACGCGTTTCAGGCCATTCCCGGGCGCAAAACATTCATTTGGGTCAGTGGCGGCTTTCCCTTCACGATCGATGATCCACAATCCTTCGCCCGGCTGGGCGACGATCTGCGCCGCGAATACGACGAGGCCTGGCGCTCGCTGGTCTCCGCCAACATCGCCGTCTACCCCGTCGACTTGAGCGCTGCCGATTACACGCCGACCTCGTTGCCGAGCGCCAATACAGGAATGTCCCAGTCGAAAATCGCGGTTATTCGGGGAACCAATGGCATCAAGTCGCCGATGCGGTTTCCCTACGACCGGACCGCCGAGCAACGAATGACCTTGCACGCCTTCGCGGATGCAACAGGGGGCCGGGCCTGCATGAGCGCCTCAGACTTGGAGAAATGCTTCGGCGACGCCGTCGACGACTCGCGCGACTACTATCTTCTCGGGTACTACCTCGATGACGATACGCAACCGGGGTGGAGAAAGCTGAAAGTTAAAGTGGCGCAGAGAGGTTTGCAGATACGTTATCGGGAGGGTTTCTACGTGACGCCGAAAATCCCAGACACGCCGGAACTCCGCCGCCAGCAACTCGTGGACGCGCTCGCATCCCCCGTCGAATACACCGATTTACGACTGACCGCGCGCCTTTTGCCGGACAGCAGTGACTCGGGGCCTCCTCCCGGCCAGAAGAAGCCCGCCGAGTTCATGCTGGGCGTCATGGGCGATTCCCTCACGGTCGACCGCGAAAACGGCAATGCCGTCGACCTCCAGGTAACCACCCTCGTGTTCGACGCCAGCCGCAAGAGCATCGGCAGCATGTCGCAAGCGATCGCTACCAAACTCGCTGCCCAAACGGTGGAGAAGACCCTCCAAACCGGCCTGGGAATTCCCGAGAAGGTCGAACTGCCACCCGGCAAGTACGATGTGAAATTCGCCGTCCGCGATAACCTCAGTGGACTCCTGGGCACTATCAGCGTTCCCCTTGAACTCAAGTAACGAATTCCCCATTTCCGGGTGGCGATTCTAGCTCTTCGCGGCTGTCAGCGCGTCAGCTTGTTCCCTTCCAACCGAACCCATCGCTTAACTGCCAAAGGCTTATGTTCGCCGACGAGAGAGTACCGTCAAAAACGGATAGTAATTGGAAATTTTTTTCTCGCTTAATACCATCTTCATCTGATCGTCACTCTCGGGTAACCCGGCGGCAATACCGTTCTTCTGACCCAAAGTGTGTGGTTATCAAGAAGGACCTCTAGTACTTTTAGGCCCCAAGTCCCCCCAGGTAGTTTTTTTCGACACGTTAGATCGAATTTCCTTTATAAGGCAGAAGGAGTACTGCATGAATTACCATTGGTTTATCAAGGTAAGTCTTGTTTTGGCGGCCCTGAGCCTCAGTGTGTCGACGGCGCTGGCCCAATCAAACAAAGGCAGAATCGATGGACACGCCGTAGACAGCACGGGAAGCGCTCTTCCGGGCGCGCAGGTAACCTTGCAACCTGGTGGAATTACGGCTGCCTCGGACCAGGTTGGTGCGTTCACGATCGCCGATGTGGCCGCCGGTGACTACACGATTTCTGTTACGTATGTCGGATTCTCCGACTTCAGCGCCAAAGTAATGGTTACTGCCGGCCAAACTACGAAGGTAGAAGCGGCCCTCAAGATCGCCTCGGAGCGGCAGGAAGTCACGGTGACTGCTGCACCAATAACCGGCGAGGCCGAGGCGGTGAACGTGGAACGGACTGCCGACAACATTCTTCAGGTCATCCCGGCCGCTGTGATCATGAGCCTTCCCAATGCCACCATCGCCGACGCCGCCGGCCGTCTGCCCGGCGTTTCCCTCGAACGAGATGAGGGCGAAGGCAAGTACATCGACGTGCGCGGAACCGCGCCCGAACTCACCAACACCACGATTGACGGCATCAACACCCCTTCGCCGGAGGGGACCGTCCGACAGGTGAAACTCGATACCATCCCCGCCGACCTCGTGTCGGAGGTGCAAATCAACAAGACGCTCCAAGCCAATCAGGATGCCGACGGCATCGGCGGTTCAGTGAACTTAGTGACCAAAACGGCCGGCGAGAAGCCCATGTTCTCCCTCGGGGGCCTTGGCGGATATACTCCCATCATGGGTGGCCGCCACATGGACCAGTTTAATCTGACCGGGAGTGACCGTTTCGGCGCCCAAAAGCGCTTGGGCATGCTTTTGGGAATCACCTACGACTACAATGGCCGCGGGATTGACGACACCGAGCCCACTCCGGACGCCGTGCAGAACCCCGACGGCAGTCTGACCCCGCATTTTGATTCCCAGGACCTCCGCGAGTACCGCTACACCCGGTCGCGCTATGGATTGGCGGGAAGTACGGATTACAAACTTAGCGAGAATTCGGTGATCACCCTCCGCTACCTCTATTCAAGTTTCAAGGACTACGGCAACAAGTGGGCATATACTTTGAACGACGGGAGCGCTCCCGCCTTCGCAACCTCTGAACGCGCCCCGGACTACTCCATTGGCAACCTGGCGTTGACCGGTTCCCACACGTTCAAATCCACTCTCATCCATTGGGAGGCTTCGGTATCCCGCGCCGGCGAGCTTGCCTCGGGCGGAAACCCCGGCGCGGATTTTGCGCCGATTGGGGCCCTGGCCAATTCCACGGGATGCCTTTACGACGCCAACGCCACCACCAATATCTATGTTCCGCAATGGACACCCTCCTGTTTTACGCCCGGCCCGGATGACATCTTTCAGCCCAACATGTATTCGCTGAGCGACGTTGTTTACTCCCACGGCCTCACCGAACAACTGAATCTCCTGGGTTCCGTTGACGTGGCGAAGAACTACCACATCGGTTCCCATTACGCGACTTTCGAGTTTGGCGGAAAGGTCCGCAATGCGCACAAATTCGACGACTCCTGGGAAGACCAATTCAATCCCAACGGCACCCTGCTGATGACCCAGTTCCTCAGCAACTTTACCAACCCCCATTACTACTTCGGAGATTACCAGCAAGGTCCGGTGACGGATTGGCCCAGCATCACGAGTTTTGTCAACCACAACGGCAGCCAGTTCAGCATTGCTGAAAGCGGGCAGCCGTACGGCGGCAACAACGTTAACTTCGATATGGTCGAGCGTGTTTCCGCCGGCTACGCCATGAACACTGTCGACATTGGCCGCTTCCGTTTGATTATGGGGGTACGGTTTGAAGGGACCCAGGTCAACACGCTGAGCTGCAACTGCAACGACCCGGTAACCGGCGGCGGACCGGTGAACGTCCCCTTGAACGGCTCTTACTTTGACGTTCTTCCCAGCGGCTCGGTACGCATCCGGCTGGATGATAACTCTGATCTCCGCGTCGTCTACGGCCGGGGACTCGCCCGCCCAGACCCCCAGTTCCTGACCACCGCCGTTTCCGAGGACATTTCCACCCATCCCTTCACCTACTCCATCGGAAACCCCGGACTGAAGCCGGAGCACGCCAACAACGGCGACATCCTCTATGAGAGATATTTGAAAACTTTCGGGATGATCTCAGGTGGAGTTTTCTACAAGGGCCTGACCGATCCCATCATCGAGTCCACAACGCATCCCACTACCGGGATGTACGCGGGTTACATCGTCGAGCAACCCGGCAATGCCGGCAGCGGCTACATCTACGGTATCGAGGGCGCCTATCAACAGCAATTCCGGTCTCTTCCTGGCGTTTGGAGCGGGCTGGGCCTGATGGCGAACTACCTCTATGCGCACTCCCGCGCCTATGCCCTCCAGGGCCGTTCGGATGACCCACCGCTGCTTCGCACGTCACCCAGCGTTTGGAACATCAGCCCCAGCTATACCCGCGGCCGCGTCAACCTGCGCTATGGAATGTCGTACAACGGCGCGAGCATCTATCAGTACAACTACCAGGACGGCGCCAATTACGGAATCAAGGGTCCCAATGGCGACAACTACTTCTTCCCCCACTTGCAACTCGATTCACAGGGCAGCGTGCGTGTATGGCGCGGCCTCTCCCTGATTGTCGCGGATCTGAATATGTCGGATGAAGTTTTCGGCTTCTACAACGGCAGCAAGCAATACATGAACCAGCGCGAATTCTACCATCCGACATACGAATTCGGCTTCCGCTGGGACAGTGCGGTAGGAAAATAAGGAGTATCGCGAAGTCGCTAGCCGCGATCGTGGCGCGGACCTCCACCGTGGAGGTCCGCGGCTCTCTCGTGGGGGAAATAGCCAATCCTCATGGCTAAGTCTTACACCCCGGCTAGACATCAAAAACGATCCGCCAGAACATCTCGAGGCCCTCTCAAAGGTTCTAGATGAGTTCGAGGCTTGGCTCACGACTGCCGTAAAGACAGACGACATCTCGAAACAGTCCGCGCTCGAACTAAGGCCCATGATGGTGCTGGTCGAGGACAAGCAGAACGACATCAAGCAGCAATTCTTTTGTGACGTCCTACCCGTCGATGGCCTGCGAAAAAGCAAGCGCGCCTGAAAGAGTTCGAGGATTATGGGCCCCGCCTTGGTTGCGTGGTAAGCTTCTATTGCCTGGATGGATACAGCACCAGCGAAAACCGGGATTGGGACAAGGACTACAACTTTGGTTCACTCGATGCAGCGCGCATCCGCTGGAACGCGGTGACCCGTGTCCACGCAGATTTCATTTCCACCTGCCAATATGAGACTGTCGCCGGCCTCATCCGGGCGGAATACTGACCAAAGGAGAAACTACGTCGTGCCTAAATTAACTCGCCGCAAATTTGTGCAACTTATGGCAAGCGTATTCCTGTTTTTGCTGGCAACCAGCGGCGCTACAGCGGCGCCGCAGCCGCCCGGGGACGCCGACTTCCGAATCAGTGAAAGCGACCTCTCCCACCCCCTGCGGATCATCGCTTACGGCGACATGCGCTTTACCGATCCCGCCCAGGTTAAGGCGACAAATCCCAAGGTGCGGCGATGGTTGGTGGAACAAGTTGCGGCGGAAAAACCCGACGCCGTGTTACTGAGCGGCGACGTACCCTGGCATGGCGGGAACGCGAGCGACTACGAGGAGTATCGCCTGGAGACGCGCATCTGGCGAGACGCGCGCCTGCGCATTTATCCGGCGCTGGGCAATCACGAATTCGCCAACGGCGCCGAAGCTCAGTGCTTGGAAAATTGGTGGAACGCGTTTCCGGAACTCCGCGGCCGGCGGTGGTATTCCGTGCAGATTGGAAGTTCCGTCGACGTTCTCAACCTCGATAGCAACTCATCCTTGTTGCCGGACAGCGAACAGATCGCGTGGGTAAAAGCCCAACTCGCCAGCCTGCCCAAGACGGTGCGCTTTGTTTTCCTCAACCTTCATCATCCACCGGTTGTAGACGTACAGGAGAACGGGGACCCCAGCCACAACGGCCGCCCGAACGAGCATGCTCTCGCCGAATTCCTGGCCAAAGCGCCGGAAAAGTCGCGCGTGCGCTTCGTCGTGACCGCCGGCCACATCCATAACTACGAACGGTTCTCGCTGGATGACAACGTCTATCTGGTGTCAGGCGGCGGCGGCGCGGAACCTCGTCCCATCGTCCGCCTCCCCGCGGATCTTTACAAGGACCCGGGGTTCCCCAACTACCATTACGTGAGGTTCGTTCTGGAAGGTCAAAGCTTGACCGGGACGATGGTGCGGGTCGCCGACCCCGATGCTGCCACTCCCGTCTGGCAGGTGAAGGACCATTTCGAAGTCCCCGCGACCAGGCTTGCCCATGCGGCTGGCCGATGAACTTGAGGGCGGTTTTTCGCCTGGCACGCTCGGGGATGGTTTGCGTCACCATTGCGAAGGCATTAATATGGGCCTGGTTTGGGAATCAGGAGCCAACCTAAACTGTGGCCGCCAACAAAAGGAGGGTTTCACATGGGGTTGTCATCGCGATTCATATGTTTTGCATCGGGTATTATGCTTATTCTTACGGGAGCTCTAGGTCCCGCCATGGCGGCGGAGGGCGGGTATCATCTGCTTACCAAGTATCCCTTCGGCTCCGCTGAGGGCAGCACGCGGGAATATTTCGACTACATTACGATCGATTCTGCCGCGCGGCGCGTTTACCTGTCCCACGGCACCGAGATTAAAGTCATCAACGCCGATACCGGCAAGCTCATCGGCAACATAACCGGTTTGAAGCAGGACCACGGGGTGGCCATCGCCCCGGAGTTCGGCCGGGGATTCATCACCGACGGCGCTCAGGGGAAGGTAATCTTCTTCGACTTGAAGACCCTGAAGATAACCGGTGAGGCCAAGGCCGACAGCGACGCCGACTCGATCATGTATGATTCTGCCTCCAAACGGATCTTTGCCCAGAACGGCGACCCCAACAGCTCTACGGTGATCGACGCCAAGAGTGGCGAAGTGGTGGGGACCATCAAACTGGGTGGACAACCAGAATTTGCCGTCGCCGATGGCAGGGGAACCGTCTATATCAATATGGAAGACAAAGACGAAGTCGTTGCCATTGATTCCCACACGCTCGCGATCAAGTCGCGCTGGCCCATCGCCCCCGCCGGAAGGCCCACGGCTTTGGCGATGGATACCGCCCACCGGCGGCTCTTCAGCGCCGGCCGCAAACCCCAGATACTCGTGGTAATGGATGCCGACAATGGGAAGGTCATTCAGTCGTTCCCGATTTCGGGGGGCGTGGATGCCGCGGCTTATGATCCGGAAACAGGCATGGTTTTTGCCTCCACACGCGAGGGGATGGTTCATATCTTCCACGAAGACTCGCCTGACAAGTTTAGCGAGGTCGAGACCGTTAAGACTGAGGTCGGGGCCAAGACCATGGGCCTCGATACCAAGACCCACAAGTTGTTTCTCGACACGGCCGATTTCGGCGCACCCTCGGCCGCAGGCCGACCCGGGGCAGCCGTTCCCGGAACGTTTCGGGTCTTGGTTTATGGCCGGTGAACGCATCCGCGGTGATCGCATGCAAGAAGTGATCGGTAGGACGATTCGGGCTGCAGTGTGGTGCCACCGCTGGTAGTTCGCCATTCCCTGAAATGAGCGTCACTTCCTATGATGCTAAAGGAATCGGCGAGGCGGGCAGCCTTCCGAGTGTTTAGGGCGGGGTTTGGCGTGGGTGCTCGCTCCGCCGATGGGGCTCGAGAGATTTCGGGTGCCGCTCCCTCGCGGATCCTGGCTCACAATCTATCCCTCTCAATTTACTTCCCGACGTGGAAGACTAGACCTGCGGAATACTCCAGGTCATGAGCGATCCCGCCAATCGGGTAGAACGGGCCAACGCTCGATTTCGAAGGTAGACCGTAGGTGGGCGAGGTCATCACGTGGTCCCGCACATCCACCCGGAGGGAGATAAAGGGCAGGAGCTTCATATCCACGCCGCCGCCATAGTTGACGCCGATTTTGTTGGCGGCGCCGAGCGTGACGCCGGAAAAGCCATTGAAAATGCTCGAAGAGGACCCCGGCTGGGAGAAATGATCATACTCGAGACCACCGGCAAAGTAGGGTTTGAGCCCGAAGAAAGCCTTGGGGGCGTGCGCGAGAAGATCTCCACTGAACCTCTGGTCGTGGACGCCATATCCGAATTCCGCGGAGGTGCTCGAATCCGTGACCGCGAGGTTGTTCCTCACGTTGCTATAGGACCCTTCCGCCCCGACAATCCTATTCAGCGAGAACTCGGCTCCCAGCGTCACTCCGCCGCCCGTCTTGTATGCGGAACTGAACGAAGCCGCGCTGATGCCATAGTCGCGCTTGTCAAACAGCGAGGAAACGCTGCCCATCGCAAACACGCTGAGGCCCTGGGCATGGAGCGCGGATGCGCTCGCGCATAAAGTTGTGATGACCGCCAGACCCTGCATGAGTTTTCGTGTTTTCACGGCATACCTCCGATGGCTTTTTGATGCTTGGCCGTTCGCGAAAGGTTGGTCGAGCTTCATGGGCCCTCATCGCGGCTACCCTCGTGAGCGCCGTCCGTCCTCCGGTCTATTGAAGCCCGATTCTTTTGTGTGGTATTCGCTTGCCTCTGACATACAATATTCCGACGGTACGTTGGGGTTTCCTATGTGGGACAGGATCATCACGCTTATCGTTGGGCTTACACTCTTGACTCCGAGCGTGGGGTTGGCGCAGTCAATGAAGTCTGCCCCGGACGACTTGATTGCTCGACTGTCTTACGCCAGTACGTACGTCGTCGACTGGCGAAGGCAGGAAGGATCCCCCAATGTCTGCATCGCTTTGTATCGGAGCGGGCATTACCAGATCGTAGTGGAGAGGGAGAAGGGCACTGAATTCCTTCAGGGCGAGCTATCCAAAGATCAGCTTTTCCACGTCAACGGAATGCTGGACGATCTTGACTTTGAATCCAGCCAAGCCGGTTTGATTCGCCGGGGCTCCGAATCTTTCGAGGCGGAGATTCACCGTCCTGGCGGGACGACGCGTTACATTTGGATTAATCCGGACCGCCAGCGGCCGTTTCCAAAGTCGGCAGTCGACGTCGTGCATTGGCTGCGGAATTTCAAAGCGGCGGGTGCGTTCCCTCTTCCTCACGGGGAACTCAATGAGCAACAGATTTGCCCGTCACAAAAACCCCTTCTGCCACTGACCGCGGAATTGCAGCCTGCCCCAGGCGCTGGTAAGTGTGGGCGCCACGAGCGATAGTTCACCATCTTCGAAACCCCGGAGGGGTTAACATTGAATAGCCGTGGGCAAGGGCACATATTTTGTGCCCGCCACCCACGGATCGCGTCTCGCCACCTTCCCGACCCTGAAGGGGTCGAACGGTCGGCCCCTTCAGGGCCGGAATAATTTATTCATGTACCGTGTCCGTAGGTTTCACCTACGGCTAATCACAGTGTTCCCCTTCCTGGGAACCTGGGAACGGTCAAACCTCTTCGAGTCTCACTGGTCGAACCAGTGGCTTACCTCTGGGACAGTTAGGCTTTCAGATAGGGGGCAAGCTCCTGCCACCACCCGTCCAATTCCTGCCGATCGAGGTCGTCAAGGCCTCCACCTGTCACGCCCCGCAACTTGGCAGTGGCGAACACGCCACGGCGTACGAGCACCTCTTTCATAAAGGGGAGGCCGTAAATCTCTTCCAGGTTGATCATCGGTAGGAGCTTTTCAAATATCGCGCGGGCCTCCGGGAGCTTGCCTTGTGCCGCAAGGTTATAAATCTGCACGGAAACGTCCGTGAACTGGCAAGCCGGCATCGTCCCGGCGGCCCCGTGGGCAAGCTCATCGAGGAAGTTGCGGCCCGCGCTGCCGGAGAAGATTGCCTTCATCACGCCGGAACTCGCGTATTCACTGATTCGATGAGCGACGGGAGCAACCTCTTCTTTGATATTGGCGAGTTGCGGATTCTCTCGGGCCAAGCGGATCACAAAATCTGTGGGCATCGCCGGCCCCCAAGGCGCCCCCGAATTCTGAATGAAGACGGGAATCCTCACGGCCTGCGCCAGAGCGTGATAATAGGAGGCAGCGCCTTCCAACCCCACCGATCCCAGGTACGGAGGCAGGGCGATCACGGCGTCGGCCCCATGCCCTTCGGCGTGCTTGGCGAATTTGCCTGCCAAGCCGCTGCTGGGAGCCTGTACGCCGATCACCACCTTGGTGCGTCCGCTGGCGGCCTGAAGGATCATTTCCGCGCCCCGCGTGCGCTCCTCCTCGGTCAGCAGGTAAAATTCGCCGGCAAGTTGGGGCCACACCACCCCGTGGTCCCCGGCCCGAACACAGAAAGTTACTTCACGTGTGAGACTGTCCCAGTCAACCTGATCGTCCTTGTCGAAGGGCGTCTGTAGGATTGCGAAAATTCCGTGGAAACCGGTCGAAGGGGCAGCAAGGATAGAAGTGGCGGGCCGAGTTGCGAGTAACCCGGAACCGGCGAGGGCCGCGGAGGTGCGGTAGAGAAAATCTCGCCGCGAGATCGATGGTTTCATCACTCGCTCCCCCATTTATACGTAAGCGATGCACTCGATTTCAACCGGAGAGCCGCCGGGAAGATCCTTCACGGCGACCGTCGTGCGCGCCGGCGGATTCGCAGTGAAGTAAGAGTGGTAGGCCTCATTCATGGCGGCGAAATTCGTGATGTCAGTGAGGAACACCGTACACTTCAAGACCTTGTCCATTGATGAGCCCGCGGCTTCCAAAACTGACTTGAGATTCTCCAGGCACTGCTTGACCTGATTCCCAATCGGTCCCTCAACCACTTGGTGGGTCTTCAGATCCTGGGCGCCCGATCCAGAGAGAATGAGCAGATTTCCCAGTTGGGTCGCGGGGCTGAATAGTGACGCTGGCGTCAACGGTTCGCCGGGCCGAGTGATGACCTTTTTCTGGGCTGCTGACTTGGCGGATGCAGGCAGGGCCAGACTAGCGGCTCCCACGGTTGCCGTTGCCGTGGCTGCAATGGAGCCTTTTAGAAAAGAACGACGCGGGGGTTTTGGATTGCGCATGGTGGACCTCGAGGGGTTAGGATTGTGCGCCCAGCGCGGGCTCGAAATCACATCGGCCATCGCGACGGGACGGGTTAGAAGCTATCACAATTCCATCCGTTCATAAAAGAGCGTCGTGATGGGGCAGGGCCACGTCAAAGTCCGCGAAGTTTCCTCAGGCCCAGCGAAGTGGAGGCGAAAGCGGCCAGGGTGCCGAAGAAAAGTTGGAGCACCTCCTTATTCCGTCAGTTATCGAGTAGTCTGTCGGCCTCGACGCTAGGTTTGGAGGCCAAATTGCCAGTTTAATAGTTGGTTGAGTCGAATCGCGCACCTGCGGTGGGCGGGAATTGTCGCTCCCGAGGGCCGGAAGTCGCGAGAGGAAGAGACGAATTGACCGCTCGAAAGGCCGTACAAACCGACATTTTATTGATGCCAATCCTGCCAGCTCAGCAAAATGGAAAAACATCAAAAATGAAGGTTGCTCCCAATAAGTTGATGAAAACAAACCGAAAAATATCGGACAAAACGGATCATCCCAATGAGTGTATGAAAACAAAAGAGTTATACGAAATAGCCGATTAATTGCCGATTAATTATAGAAAGCAAAACCACTTAGATCGATATTTGACCTCAAAAAGTCACCGTTTTTCCGTTCCATTCCAGCTATGCAGTTAAATTGAAGAAAATAAATATCTTATAGCTTCAGTATTTCGCGTATATTTCGTGTATCCCAATAAGTGTATGAAAAATAAGTTACTTGGAGGAGGGTCAAGTATGCCCAAAGCCGGAGGCATTTCGGCGGCTGGCGCCTCAAAGAGCACAGACCGCCGCCATTGGGAAAAACCCCTCACCCTATCACCCCTTTTCCCCTCTCCCCTGGGGGGAGGGAAGAGCGGGAGGGGAGTTGGCGGTCGTTTCGGGACGAAGACAGCCGGCGAAATACTACCTCCCGGAGTTGTCAAACGCCTCTGCACTGACGGCTAGATATCTTGTTCCCTTTCGGGCGACTTGGCGGACTTTGAGGCGACCCTGGTGATGGGGGGACAGTCTCGCGACGTCCGGCGCATCTCAGGCTTCTCTCATCGTATGGCTCGTTCGTGAGCGCGTCCATTTCCTTGACAGCCTCACTCCAACGCGTTAGCTTCGGGGAAGATGTAAGAGTCACATCGAGTGGAGGTGGGCGGTGGCTTATTTCTTGTTTCCGTCCTCGCGACGTAAATTCTTGGCGTCCACGAGCTTCGTTTTCGGCGCGATTGCGGCCACAGCGGGACGCTTAATGGCATCTGCCGGATGGGGAAAGGGAACTATGGCGACATCTGATATCTATGCGCGTCTCGGCGTGCGCACGCGCATCAATGCCAAAGGGACCTATACGTATTTGACCGGTTCCCTGATGTGCCCGGAAGCCTCGCAGGCGATGGAGGAAGCATCGCATCACTTTGTGTATCTGGTCGAGCTACAGCAGAAAGCGGGGACGAAGATTGCCGAGATGCTGGGCGTGGAAGCCGCGATGGTTACCTCGGGCGCCGCTGGAGCCATCATGTTGGGCACTGCCGCATGCCTGACCGGGAAGGATGCGAAGCACATCGCGCAATTGCCCGACCTCATGGGACTGAAGAGTGAAGTGATTATCCAGAAGACTCATCGGAACCCTTTCGATCACGCCATTCGCAACACGGCGGTGCGCCTGGTGGAAGTGGAGACAGCGGAGGAACTCGAAAGTGCCATTAGCGAAAAGACAGCCATGATGTACTTCCTCAATGCGGCGCAGCATCAGGGAAAGATCGGTTTGGAGAAGTGGGTCGAGACCGGCAAGCGGCGTGGGATTCCCACATTTAATGACGCTGCCGCCGATGTGCCGCCAGTCTCGCACTTGAGTGACTACAACAAGATGGGCTTTGACCTCGTTGCGTTCAGCGGCGGCAAGGGTTTACGCGGACCACAGTCCGCGGGCCTCCTGCTCGGAAGGAAGGACCTGATCGAGGCGGCCATCCTGAACGATTGCCCTTACGAGGACACCATCGGCCGGCCGTGCAAAGTCGGTAAGGAAGAAATCGCGGGAATGTTCGCTGCGGTGGAGCGCTATCTCAGCGTCGATCACGACGCGGAGTGGAAGGATTGGGAACGGAGAATAGGAGCTATGGAAAAGATTCTGGCCTCGGTCAACGGGGTGCAACTGGGCCGCTTTGTTCCCGACGTTGCTAATCACGTCCCCCACCTCTATCTAAAATGGGATGAAAGCGCTTTGGGGATAACCAAGGCTGACTGCGCGAAGCAATTGCGCGAGGGTGAGCCAAGCATAGAAGTCTTGGAAGACGACTATCCCCGCGGATTGAGCGTGACGCCCTTTATGATGAAGCCTGGTGAAGAACTGATCGTCGCCCGCCGGATCAAGGATCTCCTCGATCAAGCGCGTGGAAGAGCTAGGGCGTAACGGATTTCCCCTGCAATCTGGCCGCTGGTCACTACCCACACTTGCCAAGAAAGTCCAGCAGCTTGCGAAATGCCTCGCCCCGGTGCGATACGGCGAATTTTTCTTCCGGATGCATTTCCGCAAAGGTCTTGCCCAGAGGCGGGAAGAAGAAATAAGGGTCGTAGCCGAATCCCCCAGTGCCTCTCGGTTGTTCGATTATGACACCATCGGCACGGCCCTCTACAACAGTCAGCACCTGCCCACCTTGCGCCAAGGCAATTGCACACACGTAGTGGGCGACTCGATTAACTGGTCCGTGGGGCCGAGAAGAACTGGCGGCGTGCGCGCGGCGGAGGACTTCAACCCGGCGCAGTTCAGCGAGTAATTTCTCGTTATTCTGCTCGTCGGTCGCCGAGTCGCCGGCAAAGCGCGCAGAGTAGATTCCTGGAGCGCCTTCGAGCGCATCCACCGAGATCCCCGAGTCATCGGCGAACACTCGATGCGGGGAGTACCGGCTGTAATAGACCGCCTTCTTGCGGGCGTTTTCCTCGAATGTGCACCCGTCTTCAACGCATAGGGCCAATTCTTCAAAACCAGGAAGGGCTTCAACGGTCACTCCGCGGGCCGCGGCGGCTTCGCGGAATTCCCGCAATTTGCCGGCGTTGGAGGAGGCCAAGAAAAGTGACGAGTGGGAGAATTGCCGATTGCCGATTGTCGATTGATGATTGTGGATTCCCATAGGGTTTAATCGAACATCGGCAATCGAAAATCGGCAATCTTCCTCGTCACTTGTCACTCGCCACTGGGTTCAGAATCGATTTCTGAACCTCGACCAAATGCTGGATGGCGGGCCGAGCCAGATCCACCAACTTGATCAGTTCTTCTGCCGTGAAGGTGCGCCCTTCGGCGGTGGCTTGGGCCTCCACCAGATTGCCCGCGCCCGTCATCACCACGTTCATATCCACGTCAGCGCTGGAGTCCTCGGCGTAGCTGAGATCGAGCAACATTTCATCACCCACGATGCCGACGCTGATCGCAGCCAGATAATCTTTCAAGGGATTCTTTTTGAGCGAACGCTGGGCTTGCAGTTTTTGCATTGCCAGGCCTAGCGCGACCAGCGACCCCGTGACAGAGGCGGTCCGCGTGCCACCGTCGGCGCGGATCACATCGCAGTCAATCCACACCGTCCGCTCGCCCAGGGCCTGCATGTCCACCACGGCGCGAAGCGAGCGGCCAATCAACCGTTGGATTTCCATGGTGCGTCCGGATTGCCGGCCGCGCGTGGACTCTCGCGGTGTGCGCGCGCTGGTGGCACGCGGGATCATGGCGTATTCGCTGGTGATCCAGCCGTTGCCGCTGCCCTTTTGGAAGGGCGGTACACCGTCATCGACCGAGGCGGTACAGATCACCTGGGTTTCACCCAGCCGAATCAGTGCGGAGCCTTCGGCGCTGGAAATAAAGTTGGGCACAATTTCGAGCGTTCGTAACTCGGTCGGCAAGCGTTGATCCAGCCGGATGAGCTTGCCTCCGGAGTAAAGCAAACCGTTTAGCACTCGGGGTGTGGGCATAGGGCCTCAAGGATTGGTTTTAACGCGAGCGAGATCCGGGGCGAAGGCGGCGGTCAGATCTGCATGCCCGTCCAGGGTTTCCACTTCCTGCCCCTGGATGAGGAATCGCACTCGTTTCACCGCGGGGATGTTGATTGCAATAGAGTTTACAATAGAATAGATGGTTAGCGTCTCGCTCTGAATACCGGGCTCAAAATCGGTTAGCACGTCATTCGACAAATCGAGGTACGCTGTGCCATCGGCGGCAAGAAACACGGCGCGCACGGTGGTGGAGGCCGAAATGACATGGCCATACCCCTCGTGGGAGCCTTCCGCCAACGCCAACACGATTTGGCGCACGCGGTCTGCGTCGGCTTGCGCCCAGGTGATGGAGCGGCTCTCGGGCAGGATCCGGCCTTCGTCCAGGGCGGGGAAATACAGAGTCGCCAACTGCGTTGTGCCGTTGTTTGGCTGCAAAGCAATCTGCTTCAACTTGGCGCGTGCTGCCTCTTCCGCGCGCTGGGTGGACTCATGGAATACACGTTTGGCGAGCGAGCGCAGATAGAATCCTCCCACGCCTAGTCCCACGAGCATAATCACGAGAAGGATTTTGGCGCGGACCGTCACCGGCTAGTTGCCTCCCTTTTCAAAGTTGGCGAGCGCCTGGACGACGGCGCCGGCCACCTGCTGCTGGAGGGCGGGGTTGGTAAGGTCGGCCGCGTCGGCATCGGGAGCCAACCGGCCCAATTCGATAGCCACGGCGGGCGCATTCACACTACGCAAAGTGCGGACAGGGGCTGTCGAGGGTGGGTCAACCTCCACGCCCGTGATTGTCGCCAATTGCTGCTGGAGGGCAAGGGCAAGCTGGAGGCTCGATCCCAGCCGTGCGTCCTGCGCCTGCCCCCACGGCACGAAAATTTGGGGTGCAGGCCCACCGGTGGGAGTCACGACGGGGGTGGAGGACTCGAAGGTGTAAAGGGTAATGCGGGGTGACGCCGCGCCCAGGTCGCCGGCGTGAAAGGTCAGGAAACAAATGGCCCCCGAGACGTTGGCCGCCAGATCCCGCTGCTCATTCGTGACATTCGCGTCACCCGCCCGGCTCAGCACCACGCGATACTTTTGCGTAGCCAACAATGCCGCTCGCACCCGACCCACGTACTGCGCCACCAGGTTCTTTTCCAGCACCCCGTCGCGGCTGTGGCCTCCGTTGTCGTCGCCCCCATGGCCGGCGTCAAGAGTCACGACGGGAAGCGGTGGGCCCGGCGGCGCGGCGGGCAACTCCTCCGTTGCTTGCGGGGTTGGCGCCGTCGCCCCAGGTTGCGCGGACGGCGTCGGCGGATTTTGCCCCGCCTGGGTCGCGACTCCCTGGGTCGCCGCTGATGGAGGTTTTTCGATGTCCGCGAGCAGGACTTTACCTCCTTCGGCTGCGGCGGGGTAGAAATTGAGCCCGCCCGATGTGGGGGAAAGGACGAGTTTGGGTATACCGTCCTGATCGTCATACTGTAATTCGCTCAGGTACGGATTCTGGAAATGATAGGATTGCTCCAGGGGTTCCATGGGGTGATCGCCCAGGAACAACACCCACCTCCCGTTGCTGGACGCGGTTTGCACCGCCACCTTGTCGGTGAATTGCAGTGTCAACCGGGCACCGTTGGTGATCGGGTCCACCCGCACGGTGAAGGAGGCGGGCTTGACGTCACCGATAAAAATACGGTTTGTTCCGTCCTGGTATTCCACTGTCTGATGGGTTAGACGGGGAAGGACGGTCGTCAGGAAATCCACCGGCACCATCCACAGGCCGTTCGTCAGGTGCACGGGTTGGTGAAGTTCGGAGTTTTCCTTCGCAATTTGGATTTTCGACTCGTTCTCCCGCAGCTCGATCTGTGTTGAGCCGAACCACACTTTGAGAGAGTTCTTCTTTTCCTGGATTCCTTCCACCTTGCCCACCATATTCAGAACTTGCAGCAGAGGTACGTATTTGGCGTTCCCAACAATTTCCAGGGAGAGCAGGCGGTGGCCGGAGGGGAGATAGAAAACAAAATTATCGCTGCGAAGTTCGCGCGCCGGCCAAAAGAAAGCCGCGAGACTAAGGACACATATTGCCGGGACGAGGAGCCGGGATCGGGAAAGTCGCCGGGGGAGGGTAGCGGGCAATTCTCCATCACCTTCGCGCCTTGGCTGTTGCACACCGGGTCTGGGCATTCGGATCAAAGGACAATTCTATAAGAATCAGCCTAAGGCGGCAATGAGGTTTGGAAGACGGCCGCAAGCAGGGCCGCGGCCTCAGTCAGGTTTTCGGGCTCGAAAGCGGAATCTTGTGGGGTTGGCTTCGACGAGAATGTCTTCAAATCCCGCCGCCTGAAGTCGTCCTTTGAAGGTTGCCGGATTGATCGGAACTAGCGTGTCAAAGACGTGAATCAACTTCATATAAGTGCTGGTGAGACCATCCACTCCCGCGACCATGCCGCCGGGTTGAAGCACGCGAAAAACTTCGCTCAGCAACTTGTCCTGTAGGGCGGGAGAGGGCACGTGATGGAGCATGGTGAAGCACAAGGCTCCAGAGAATTGGGCGTTTTCGAACGGCATCGCCGTTGCATCACCCTGGATAACTGTCACATTGCCGCCACGCATTCTGGCCTCGAGGGAGCTTGCCAGCCCTGAATCGATTTCCAGAGCGGTAAGGGCGGCGACACGTGAGCGCAGAATGTCCGTCGTGAGGCCCGGTCCGGGTCCCACCTCCAGAACGTTCGACCCCAGGGTGACTCCGCCGAGAACCCAGGGCACGACGTTCGCTGCAAGCTCCTTTCGCCAACGCTCCGAACGGCACAGCCAGTGGTGAATTCGGTTCATCTCGTTAATCCTCTCGGAAGCAGCATACACCCATCCGCCTTGCGGCGTAGAGCAACGCGAGTTGGCGTGGGTGCAGCGACAGGGGCAAAGGGCTTACCGATGCGCCACGGCTTCCAGTCCCGCGCGATTTTGAATCACCAGGTGCCGGCCTCGCGCGGTTACCAACTGCTCGCGGCGAAACGAACTGAGGGTGCGGCTGATGGTTTCCGGCGAGAGTTCCAAGACTTCGCTGATCTCCAGCCGGGACAGCGGCAGCGTTAGGTTCACCGCGCCATCGATGTGACGGGATTCGCTGGTGATGAGGGAGAGAATGAACGTTGCCACCTTCATGCGGGCGTCCTTGAAGCTCATGTCGGTCACCTGCGTGCGGACGCGTTTCAGTTCCCCCACCAGGAAGCGCACCATGCCGATGGCAATGTCCGGGTTGGTCCGCAAATAGCCGGAGAATTCTTCGCGCGGGGCGGCGCAAATCTCGCAGTCACGGAGGGCAACAGCGGTTAGGGGGTAGGAGGCATCCGTGAGGGACTCAAGACCGAACAACTCGCCAGGGAACAACACCGCCGTGATGCGGTCTTTTCCATTTTCCAGGGACTTTACCACTTTCACCAGACCGGAGTGCAGGGCGAAGAGATGTTGCGCGATGCCTCCCTCGAAAAAAAGAATCTGATTGCGCCGGTAGCGGGCAGGTCGAAAAACGCAGCCTAGCGCCTGTATCTGTTCACTCGACATGTCGTGAAACATTGAAGTCTTCAATACCGGGCAATTCGAGCATCCGGGTCCCATGGCATTCTCCTCTTGTTTTTCCACCGCCAGCCTTTTTCAGCAGGGGCGGGTATCTTTCACTTGCCAAAAGCAACTTCGTGCTGCCGCAGGGTCGTCTCGTCCACGGGATCGGGCCCAACCCATGGCGATTCAAATAGACAAAAACCCCCTCTCAGTGCCTCTTTCCGGCACTTAGCGAGACTGAAGCCGCCCTAATAAACGCATCGGACCAAATCAGGCTGCCTGGGCCATGCCCAGTTCGGAAAAATGACCCACAAACGGTCGGGTCAGTTTTGCGAAGTCCGAGTAGCGCATGCGGATACAATCTTCGTGAGTTCCCGCACAGAACAGAATCTTTTCAGTACTCGCCACCGCTCGATCTACCCATACATCGATGCCGTACAAATTGCCGATGGGCGGTACCGCGCCAAGGTCGCAGTCTGGAAAAAGTCCTACCAGTTCACGTTCGACGAGCATTTCCAGTTGCTTTGCCCTCAGGGCCGACTTGAGCTCCTGAAAGTTCAACCGGTGTGCCGCGGGTATGACCACCATAACGGTCTTACTGTCCCCTTCCGCCATCACCGCTTTCACGCACTTCTTTCCCGACACATGGAGAGAATGGGCAACCTCCTGTGCGGTAAAGGCTTGAGAGTGGTGAAGCGTCTCGTAGGGAACATTCTGGGAGTCCAAGTAGTCGCGGATCCGTTGGGGTATGGCCATCTTCCCCTCCTTGCAAAACGAATTACGACACTTCCCTAAGAAAACACAAGGCAATCGCCCTGCCACACTTGCTCGATTTCTCGGCGGTAGGAGTCCTGGGCAGTCGGAACGATAGCTGTAGGGAGTCTTTTGTTTTGTGATGTTTGTCAATTTCTACAAGTCGATTGCGCACTTGTCAGAGGTTGTGCCGAATCCTACGGATTGCTTGATGCGAAATTCAACGCATGATGTGCGTGGATTTCTGCTCTGCGGCATGTCATGGGACCGGGGGGGCCAATAAGTCACAGTTCCCGCGGGTTTGGGGAGATAGGAGATCAATGTCGGGCAGGATGCCTGCTCCGATGCTAAGCCTGACATGCCTATTCGGCGCGAAGGGTCTCGGCGGGGTTGATGCGTACGGCCCGAATTACCGGCGGAAGCGCAGCCAGTATGGCCGCCGCGATGATAGTCAGCGCCGGAAGCGCCAGCATCCTCGGATCGGTGGGCTTGACCTGGTAGAGCAGCGTCTGGATGTATCGCGCCGCGGCGAAACCGAGCACAAGGCCAGCAATCGCCCCGGTAAGTACCATGGAGAAGACGTCGACGGTCACACCTTGCACGACGTTGCCAGCTTGCGCGCCAATAGCCATACGGATTCCGATCTCCTTGCGCCGCTGGAGCACGGAATAGTCGAGCACGCCGTAGAGGCCGACAGCGGCAAGCAACAACGCCACCACCCCAAAGAAAAATGCCAGTCTGGCTAACAGCCGTTCGCGAACGGTCTGCGACTGGTCGATCGATGTTTGCGACTGGATGTTACTGACCCGGAATTCTGGCCGGGCGAGTGGCACTTCGCGGCGCAGAATCGACGCCAGTGCCATGGGGTTTGCGCCGACCGTGCGCACGATGAACGTCCCCTGGCCCATCGGCTTCAAGGTGCCCTTGGCATCGACGGAGTGAAACGGGAAATAGGCCTGAGGCAAGAAGGGCTCGTGAATGTCGCGATAAGTTACGTCCCCAACCAGGCCCACCGCTTCGAAGCGAAGACGTGTGCCCCCGCTGAACACTACTTCGAATGCCTTCCCAACCGGATCCTCGCCGTTGAAATACGCCTTGGCAAATGCCTGGTTGACGAGCGCGGCACCGGGATATGTGTCGCCGGGAAGGAAATCCCGACCGTGGATAAGGGGAATTCTCATTGCGTCGATCCACTTCGGCGAGACCTGGAGCAAATGGACTTCAACCCCGCTGGGGGGTGCGCCGTTGACCGAAACCGAATTGTTCCAACTATACCCGCTGAGCAGCGTCCCACTGGCAATCCCCACTGTTTCCACGCCCGGCACGGTGCGCAGATGTTCCGCCACCTGATCCCACAAAGCCACCGGCTGGGGGCTGACGGTGACCGTATCGAGAGTGAGCACCCCTTGGGGGGAAAATCCGGTGGGCCGGTTTGACAACCGCAGGAAGGTGGCAACGAAGAGGCCGGCGACGAAGAGCACGAGGAAGCAGAATGCCGTTTGTACCGCGACCAGCGCATGCATCAAGCGGCGCCGCGAATGAGGGTCTTCTCCACCTTTGAGAGCGCTGGCGGGTTTAACGTCCGAGGCGCGCAGCGCCGGCACCAGGCCGAATAGCAACATGACCCCAACGGTCAGCACCAAGCCGAATGCCACAACCCGCCAATCGGCAGGAAGGAACAGGCGCGCCGGGTTTTCGGGCGGATTGATCATGCCGACGACGACGGGCGCTGCCCACCAGGCGAAGGCCGCGCCCAGAGCGGCGGCAAGAAAGGCCAGCCAGGCGCTCTCCACCAGCACCAGTTGGACCAGGCGCGCGCGGCCCGCGCCGATCGAGACTCGCAGCGCCATCTCGCGCGCCCGTGCCGTTGACTGCGCCGCCATCAGGTTGGCGACGTTCGCGCACGCGATCAGCAGCACCAGCGCCACAAGCACGGCGAGAGCTGCAAGCGACGTGCGGTAGTCGCTCTGCATGTCGGACTCGCCTGCCGCCGCCGGCTCCAGAACGACCTTCTGACTCAGGAACGCGTCCATGAATTCCTTGGACATTCCGCCGAAGCCTTTTGCCCGTTCAGTCTCAAAGGCGCGGGAGGTGGCGTCCAGCTTGGCGCGAAGAGGTTCCATGGCAACACCGGGCTTCACCCTCGCGATGGTGCGCATCCAAGTCCAATCCGGGCGCAGGACCCCTGGATGCATCATGGTAGGCAGGAATATGTCAATCACCGTGCCGGGCTC